>DATFJE010000215.1:0-6184 GCA_035269385.1 Clostridia bacterium | reverse complement strand
ATATTTACAAAAGCTTTGGAATATGAAGATATTAGAAAAAACATTGACAAAGACAATGATGTCATTACAATAATTGGCTGTGAAACATGTGTGAGAGTTGCAGGTTCCGGTGGGCAGGAAAAAATGAAAGAGCTTGCCATTAAGCTTATGAGTGACGGCTACAATGTAAAGGATGGATTCATGGTACCTACAGCTTGTACTCCTAAAATATTTTTGGCCAAATTGGGCAGAAATGTGAATACAATTCTTTCCCTTGCATGCGAAGCCGGTTCGGCAAACCTTGAAAGGTCATATCCTGAATACAAGATTGTGCATACAATCAAAGATGTTGGGCTGATGGTTGCGGATACAGACAAAAAGGTCTTGAAAGTTACAATGCCCTACAAGGGCAGTGATAACGAAACAGGAAGAGAATTCAAGGCGTTTGTTGGAGACAGAAACGAAAATGACAACAGTCTGCCGATTATGGAAATGGCGGAAGTAACGGGGGTGGCGAAATGATTATATCACTTCGTTCTATTAGCTATGAAGATCTTAAGAAGCAATTGAGCAAAGAAGATAAAATAGTCATAAATAGTTGCAGCAGCTGCATAGTTGCATGCGGTATCGGCGGAACTTCTAAGATGGAGACGCTTGAAAACATGCTTAAAGCTGACGGATATAATGTGCTTGGTAAAGATTTGATAAGCATTGGATGTACATTGAACCTAGTCGAAAAACACAGGAAAGACATCAAGAAAAAAGACATTTACGATGAAGCAACGGTAATTATTCCATTGATTTGCGAAAATGGACTTAAAGGAATAGAGCATGTATTCAACGACAAAAAAGTGATTCGAATAGCAAAAACGCTTGGAACCGGCAATTTTACAATGGACAGGGGAGTTGTTTTGACCAACCCGTTTGAAGATGTTGCTTTGGAAGCAAGTGTTGAGGGATATGAACTCTATGAAGTTGCAGAGGAATTAGGTCTTTTCGAAGATTTCTTCGACGAGTTTGACGCACCGGAAATGGAAAGGGAATATGCTAATTTTACCGTCAACGGTGAAGAATTGACTGCCGAAAAAGGCCGAAACCTTTTGACTGTATGCGAAGAAAACGGGATAGAAATTCCTCACCTTTGCTTCGACGAGGAACTGACCGGAGCAGGAGTATGCAGAATGTGTCTGGTTAAAATCAAGGGTGCGAGAGATCTTCAGCCTGCGTGCTGCACTCCTGTCTCAGATGGGATGGAAGTTATTACAGAAGATGAGGAACTCAACCATTACCGTAGAATTATTCTTGAACTTGTGCTTGCGTCAAGAAACCACAATTGCCTTACTTGCTCAAAGGGAATTCCAAATCCGATGTTCAGCTGCGAGCTCCAAAAGCTCATCAGGAAATTCGGAATTGAAGAGAGCAGATATGAGAACACAAGCGCTCCGATTGTTGTCGATGATTCCAGTCCTGTAATAGAATATGATGCTAACAAATGCATACTTTGCGGTAGATGTGTCAGGGCTTGCGAAGAAATTGCAGGACAATGCAATATAGGTTTTGTAAATAGAGGTTCAGAGACTATGGTTGCCGCAGGGTTAAATGTCGAGATGGATCAAAGCGCATGTGCCGCATGCATGGCATGTGTAAATGTATGTCCGACTGGAGCTCTTTCTGAAAGAGTAATACATTTCATTGGCAAGGATTGGGAACCTGTAAAAGTTTATGCTGATTACGCAGAATGAGATGAAGTGATTTGAATAAGAACTGCATTCCGGATATCAATGAAAAATTTTGCTAGTGGAATCGGTTAATTCAGCGATTAATTGTTTAAAAACTGCCTCATCCATGTACAATTTATACATGGATGAGGCAGTTTGAATTATGATTGAACAGTTAGGACATTAGTTGTAGAATCAAATTGAAAAACAACTGAGATTATTTTAGTTGTGTTGATATTGTTTGTAATAATGGGTATAAGCTTATAAATGAATTGCAATCGCTATTGACGGATTCTATGAAAGTAGTAAAATAGAACTGATGAGGGAGTAACATTCCCAAATGGGAGGCAGAGTCGTCATGACGGATGGATATCCCGGTTCTGCCGGCAGAAATGTTTTGTGAGACTCAGCAATTTGAATTGCTGCGTCTTTTTTATTTGACGGATGGTTGAAAGGGGTAGTGCATTGGAAAAGTTACTACATGAATTATTTATGCAATGGCCTACAATTGCGTTATTTATAGTCATCGCGTTTTCATTGGTTATTTTAAGCAAAGGCGCGGATATTCTGGTTGATGAAGCTGTAAGTCTTTCGATTAGATGGGGAATACCCAAAATGATTATCGGGGCAACAATTGTATCTTTGGGTACAACCCTGCCGGAAGCAACTGTTTCGGTGATGGCAGCGGTAAAAGGCAATCCCGATCTTGCACTTGGAAACGCCATAGGATCAATAATTGCAGACACCGGCTTGATAATTGGAATATCTGCATTGATTGGGAAACTGCCTGTTGACAAGAGTGTTGTCAACAGACAAGGAAAGATTCAACTTTTAGCAGGGTTCTTGTTGGCTATTGTTGCGCTACCTATATTCTCAAAAACAGGACAAGGCAACATCAGTCAAATAACCGGCGGGATTTTTGTGCTTCTTTTGGTCGCGTATATACTCATAACAATACATTGGTCGAGAACAGCGCATGGGGCAATGGATAAGCTGGAAGAGGACGAAGTGCAATTGACAATTGTATTGCTTAAGCTTGTCGTTGGAGTGGTTTTAGTCGTTGCTTCTTCTCAAATTCTTATTTCTTCAGTTGAAATTGCCGCAGTAAGAGTAGGTATACCCCAGGGCATAATAGCAGCTACACTGGTGGCTTTCGGTACGAGTCTCCCGGAGTTGGTAACTTGTGTTACGGCAGTTAGAAAAGGACATGGCGAAATAGCCATAGGCAATATTGTCGGGGCCGACATTTTAAATGTTTTGTTTGTAATTGGGAGTTCGGCTCTCGTTACCAAGGGCGGACTTGATGTTCCGGCTGTCTTTTACAGATTGCAGATTCCTGCTATGCTTATCATTTTGACGGCATTCAGGATATTTACAAGCAAGGCGGAAGAGGGAGAAGAAATAAATAAGACTGAAGGAATGGTTCTCTTTGGAATGTATGCGATTTACATTGTTCTCAATTACGTAATGGTTTAGTATTTGGATTCCGGAGAGTCTGCAGGCTATTCAGGTGTTTTTCAGTGCAAAAATTGATGAAATTCCAATAAAGTCTTGACAATTTCAAGTCACGGCTTTATTATTTACTTGAAACTACCAATGGTAGTAAAGGGGGCCGTATGAGGAAGAATCTAAGCGAGGAAAGGATACTGCAGGCAACGCTGGAACTAATTGATGAAAATGGGAGTTCTACGGGAGTAAATTTCAGGGGGATCGCCAGACGGCTGGGGTGTGCCCATACCAGCATTTATAATTTCTACAATAGCTATAGTGAACTCCAACTGGAGGCTCTCTATGAAGTGCGAAAAAGGATGCTCTACTATACAATGAATAATATCGGCAATCAAGACCAGGAATTCGATTTTTTGAATTACATAGCTGCAGTAATAGATTTCAACATAAAGCACAAGGGATGGTACAGATTTTTGTGGATGGACAGCCATTTATGGAAAATGGAGGATGTAATGAAGCCAAATGAACGTCCCGACAGGATGTTTGTAAAGGAATTGATGGAGTTGAGCGGCGGTGTTTTGAATGAAAAGAAGGCCGAGCGGGTTCATGGCATCATGCATGCGTATTACCATGGGGAACTGATGAAATTCATGAACGGCCGCAGCCCTATTAAGTATGAGAATGATGTCAAGAAAATCATAATTGAGAACTTGAATTTCATCTACAAGTCAATGACCGAGACTATAAGAGGAGAAAAAGTATGAAAAAAGAAAAAATGCAACAAGTCGCGTATATGGCAATGGCGATTTCAGTCATGTCGTTTTTTTCGGCAGCGGCGGGGGTTTTTAATGAAAACATATACAATGAAGTTTATTTATCCGGAACAATCACTAAAAGGCTTGTGGTGGGATCGGTTGCGCAGGATTGTATTACATTGCCGTTGAGCGTAATACTGCTGATACTTGCAATAAGGATACTCAAGGCGCCAAGCGAGAATTCGATGATTGCACTTATGGGCATGGCGGGATATTTTTTCTATTGCTACGGCTTGTATGTGATCCAAGGGCAATACACAAGCCTGTATATGATATATATGATTATTTTTGCACTGTCCATATACACTTTGATTTTTGGCTTAACCGGATTCAATAATAAATGGTATGGAGAAAAATGTTTTCCAAAAGCATTCAGAACATCCGTGGCAGCATTTATTCTCCTTATTATAATTGTCTTGGGACCGCTTTGGGTATTTATGATGCTTTCCGATATGGCAACAAGGTTCCCGGGGGAAACATACGGAGTTTTCATATTGGACCTTTGCATTGTTTTTCCTGCCTTGGCCGTCTCAATGGCAAGGTTTTATAAAAACTCTGCATATGGAACTTTGCTTGCGGGTGTGGGATTGGTTAAAGCACTTACGGTATGCGGTTCGGTGGCTTTTGCGGAGTGGTATGTGTCATACGCAAATTTCCGGGCTTTTGACGGTTTCATGTTTGGCTTCTTTTCATTATTGTCAGTGGTCAGCTTGTTGTTGCTGGTAAAATATTTCGTATTTCTTGGCAAAAAGTCGATTGGAATGGAGGCTGAAGCATGAAAAAATACATATTGGTTGGATGTGCAATAATGGTTTTGGCAATTTGCCTGATTGCGGCAATCTCAATCATTGGGCAGTTCAGGTTCAATAGTGCTGTCAAAAGGGAAAAAGAGATTCTGCTGGCAGAACCTAAAGAGATTCCCGATATGGATTTTGAAGATGAAATGTCAAAATTGCCATACCCTGTGGCTAAATGGCTTTTGTCATCAGGATTTGACGGGCAAAATTATGTTGGGGCAGTCAAATTGAAGCAAAAGGGCGAGCTTAGAACCGCTATAGGCAAGCCATGGCTTCCAATGGAGGCAAACCAGTTGTTCGTTACAGCTCAACCGGGATTCGTACGGGATGCAAAAATCAGGATGGCTCCGGGGATATACTTGAATGGCATGGACAAGTATTCGGATGGAAAAGGAAGCATGCTGATAAAGCTTATGTCAATTGCAAACCTTGTAGACGCAAAAGGCCCCGAAATAGACCAAGGAACCTTGCTCAGATATCTTGCAGAGACTGCCTGGTTTCCTACGGCCGCTATTTCTGAATACATAGAATGGAGCCCCATAGACGAAAAGTCTGCAATGGCGAAAATGGCATATGGAGGGATAGAGGCAGATGGAATATTCGAGTTCAACGAAAAGGGGGAAGTGGTCTCATTTTCGGCAAAACGATTCATGGAGAATGAAGGGGAATATGAATTGGAGGACTGGAGAGTCGTTCTTGACGGGCATGAAAATATGGGAGGGTTCATTGTTCCAACCAGGGCTAAAGTAATATGGGGATTGGAAGAAGGAGATTTCGAGTGGTTCAGGTGCGAGGTGACTGATATTGAATATGAATAATCGGCTTAATATCGTGGAATGGAAATACAAGGAGGATATGACAAAAAAAATGACGGGTATGAATTTGGCTTTAAAGTTAAGTGTTTTTGATATTAGTTTGAGTATTGAAAAAAATGATGAAAGGGTTAAAACGTCAATGGACAAAAGATCGGGCAAAAATGAAATCGTTAAGAGAAACGATTTGAGAAATGATTACTACTTTCAAAGTTTGTTAAGACCATAATCTCAAGCTGCGGTTATCCGCAGCTTTTTTCATTTTCATCCGCTTTTTTGTAGGAACCGAGGATTTTGAAGAAAATTGTGTGTTTTTCAAGGAGGCAGAGGGCTGAACTGATTGCGGGCTCTTTTGTTGATCCTTCTATGTCGACGAAAAAGTAGTATTCCCAAGGTTTGTTTTCCATTGGCCGGGATTCTATTCGCATCATGTTTATTCCATAATCGGATAGATGCCTGAGAGCACTGTAAAGGCAACCCGGCTCATGCCTTGTTGTAAAAACAAGACTTGTAAGAGCGTTTGCGGATGCTTCCGCAGGTTTTGAGCATAGGACCAAGAAACGGGTTGAATTGTGGCGATAATTGCTGATATTCTTATCAATGACCTCTAAATT
>DATFJE010000214.1:0-2733 GCA_035269385.1 Clostridia bacterium | reverse complement strand
CCAAGGGAACAATACCGTTTTCTCTTGCCAATTCGAATATTGCATCTCCGCCTTCTCCAGCCATTGCAGCATCAGCTTCTTCGTAAGTCGGAATCATCCAAGGCATGTTCACAACTGTAAATTTGGGATCCATGATTGTGTAGATTATTGTCGAGTGAATATCAAGGTCAGTTATGCCTGTCTGAACCATTTCAAGACCCTTGACCTGGTTTCCGCCTGAAAGTTGCTCACTCGGGAAAATGTCTACAATATATTTTCCGTTTGTTTTCTCCTCAACGATTTCCTTGAACTTGGATGCACCTAAGAACCATGTCGAGTTTTCGTTTGTTGTCAGGTTCATTTTCAAGTGTACGGCCTTAACTTCCTCGGCTCCGCCTTCTGCATTTTCCTCACCTGAATTTGACGAACATCCTGCAAATACTCCTACTACCATTACTAATACCATCAATAATGCTAAAATTCTTTTCATTTTGCTCCTCCTCTTTTATTTTGCGATTTTTGACAACCTTTATATTTAAACCCTATGGCACCAAAATAATTTTGCTGCCTTTGCCAGCCTTAAGAAGTTCCACAGCTTCGTGGTATTTTTCCAAAGGCATGACATGTGTTACCACAGGATCTACATAAAGCGAATTGTTAGAAAGCATATTTACCATTTTAGTCCAAGTTTCAAACATCTTGCGACCATGAAATCCGGTTATTTTAGCTTCCTTAAATACTACATCCGAAGCCAAATCCAATGAAATCGGCTTTGAAGGCAATCCGGCAAGTCCAACCTGTCCACCTTTGCGGAGGAACTTGAAACCTTGATTTATTGCGTGTACATTACCAGATGCATCAATGAAGGCATCGACTCCAACACCGCCTGTGACCTTCATTATTTCGTCAACCACATCAACCTCTTTCGAATTGAAATGGTGGGTAGCTCCAACATCCTCAGATAATTCCAATCTTTCCTCTATGATATCAACAGCATAGATTTCCGACGCGCCCAAAGCTTTGATTGATGCAATCGCCAAAAGCCCTATCGGCCCGCAGCCTATTACCGCAACTCTTTTGCCTGAAACCTGCATCTCTATGCCTGCACGGAATCCAACTCCCAAGGGTTCGAGCATGGCTCCTACCTCTGGTCGTATATCCTTCGAAATTTTTCTTGCAACAATGGCTGGAACAGCTGCGTACTCTGCAAAACAACCGTTTGTATGGATCCCGAACATCTTAAGATTCTGACATATATGCTGTTCTCCATTTTCGCATTGATAGCATTCGCCGCAAGGTATATGAGTCTCAACAGCCACGTAATCCCCGACTTTAAGGTTCTTTACGTTTTCGCCAACAGCAACAATTTCACCCGAGCATTCATGACCCATGACAGACGGAATATTCATTCCAACGCCTTCGGCCCAACTGTTCCAATCATGAATGTGGATATCTGTCCCACAAATTGCCGCCGCCTTGACTTTTAACAAAATCTCGTCAGACTTATTCTTTGGCATATCCACTTTTTTATATACAGCCCCTGCTTCGGGACCGATTTTTACTATAGCATTCATCATTGTCGTCATCAGCTCTCCTTAGTCCCGCATTATTCCGCCGTCTACATCGGTTATTTCTCCCGATACATGCCTTGCTTGGTCAGATGCAAGGAACATAGCCACGTTTGCTATATCCTCAGGCTCAGCGAATCTCCTTAGGGGAACGCCTTTGAGGAAATTCTCGCGTGCTTCTCCTTTGAAGTCTGCAATCATCGAAGTGTTTACAGGTCCGGGGCAAATTGCATTGGCATTGATGCCAAACGGTCCACCTTCTCTTGCCAAGCCTTTTGTGAGTGCTATTACACCGGCCTTTGATGTTCCGTAAACAGTATTTCCAAATATGCCTCCGCCAACTTTTCCTGCAATTGATGCTATGTTTACAATCTTGCCATACTTTTGATCCATCATTATAGGCAAAACATTATGACATGTATTGAATACACCCTTCAAGTTTATACTTATCACTCTGTCAAAATCTCTATCATTAATTTCAACCAAGGGTCTGCTGTCGACGATTCCGGCGTTGTTGACAAGAACATCAATTCTTCCATTCTCTTTCATGATAGAGGATATGTTTTCCTCAACATTTTGATAGTTTGAAACATCTGTCTTATATACCTTTGCGAAACCGCCGTCGGCTGCAATTTCATCTGCCACACTACTTGCACCGGCTTCGTTAACATCGAAAATAAACACTTTTGCGCCAGCTTTTGCAAATCCCATGCAAATCGCTCTTCCTATTCCCTGGCTGCCGCCTGTTACGATTACTGCTTTATTTTTGAAATCCATTTTTTTCTCCTCCCATTGCCAATAAGGTGAAAAACTAGAACATTCCCTTTACGCCGTCTATGATGTCTTCCATTTTAGGCCTGTAAGCCTCTTCAAGAGTCGGGCTGAATGGAACAGGAGTAAACTTGGCTCCCACTCTTACTATCGGGGCGTCAAGATAGTCGAGAGCCTCTTCGGCCACAACTGCCGCAACTTCTGATCCGAGTCCTCCCACTTTTACAGCCTCATGGGCTATGAGAAGTCTGTGTGTCTTCTTGACTGACTCTATTACTGTTTTCTTGTCAAACGGAGCAAGTGTTCTAAGGTCGATGACCTCAACACTGTAGCCTTCGGCTTCGAGTTTCTCGGCAGCCTTGTTTGCAATTCCCATCATTATTGAGTATGAGACTATTGTAACGTCTTTTCCTTC
>DATFJE010000213.1:0-11770 GCA_035269385.1 Clostridia bacterium | reverse complement strand
TTCATCGACAACATATTCAGATTCACACAGGCCGGCTCCGAGGTTTCAGCGCTTCTGGGACGTATGCCGAGTGCCGTTGGATACCAGCCCACACTTGCAACTGATATGGGTACACTCCAAGAGAGAATCACATCAACAAAGAAAGGTTCAATCACATCTGTTCAGGCCGTATACGTGCCTGCAGACGACTTGACCGACCCGGCTCCGGCCACAACATTCTCCCACCTCGACGCCACGACGGTCCTTTCGCGTGACATCTCGAACCTTGGGATTTACCCGGCAGTCGACCCTCTTGACTCGTCTTCGAGAATACTCGACCCCAACGTAGTTGGTGAAGAGCATTACAACGTAGCCAGAGAAGTTCAGGAAATACTGCAAAGATACAAAGAACTTCAGGATATAATAGCCATATTGGGAATGGACGAGCTTTCAGACGAGGACAAAGTCACCGTTACCAGAGCGAGAAAAATCCAAAGATTCCTTTCACAGCCGTTTGCAGTTGCGGAAGCCTTCACAAACCAACCAGGCAAATATGTCTCCATCAAGGATACCATCCGAGGATTCAGGGAAATACTTGAAGGCAAGCATGACGACATTCCGGAATCGGCATTCCTATATGTAGGAACAATAGAAGAAGCAGTGGAAAAGGCTGGGCAGGCAAGCTAAGCCGATTTTGACGCTTCGTTGACACGGAGGTGAACACATGGCAAAGAATTTCCATTTGGAAATAGTGACCCCCTACCGGGTTTTCTACGACGGAGACGCAGAAATGGTCATCGTAAAGACAACCACAGGTGAAATGGGTATACTAAATGAACACATGCCTTCAGTCGTTCCTCTCGACATAGGGATTCTGAAAATTAAGGCGGGCGGCAAAATACAGTCGGCAACAACAGCCGCAGGATTTGTCACAATCGGAACGGACAAGACCACAATAATAACCGACTGCGCCGAGTGGGCGGACGAAATTGACGTGGACCGAGCCGAAAGCGCCTTGGAACGTGCACAACGACGTCTCGACAAGCAAACCGAGAACATCGACGTGGCGCGGGCCGAACTGGCCCTCAAAAAGGCCTTCAACAGAATCAAACTCGCTGAAGAGCGTGGCAAAAGGAAATAGAAACCATTAAAACAAGGCAAATCACCAACTGCCTTGTTTTTTTTTTCAACCAAATAGGGACGGGGGAAAATCAGTTGAAATTTGTTAACAAATACTTAATTATGGAGGTGTGATGGCTTGTTGCCGGTGAGTGGAGCATGTTCACGCAAAAGGCCAGGTCCCTGTTTTGCGCACTGTGGTATAATTGCTTGGAGGAGATGGTAAAATGAAAAAAATCATTAAGCTTGCTTTTGTATCAATATTGGCTTTGTTTGTCGTGGTTGCAATAGGAAAGAACACTGTGCTTGCAATGAACTCGAAAATAGTCTCGGGCCTTGAAGGCAAGGTTTACTATGAAAAAAGGGTGGACGGCGTGCTGACCCTGTTTTCATCTGATGCCAACCTTGAAAACGAAGTAGTCGTCTACAGCCACAAAGGCAAGGGCAAGGACTCTTACGGAAGTTATAATGACAATATACTCGACTATCATTTCGATTCTGAAAGTGGAAGAGTGGATTTTATAGCAATGCGCGATGGTGAGTGGAGCATCTTTGCAATTGAAGACGGCGAATCCGAGGCTGTTTTGACAGGAAGTTTTGATTTTAGTGAAAAAGCCTCCGAAACGGTGTTTGAAACCGACTACATCAATAAAAAATCAGCAAACACTTCTGTTTTATCTAAAAGCGGATCCATATATCTATTGGAAAACGGAAAAGAAACATGCATAAAGAAGTTTTACGGGATTTACGACGGAAAATTCACGGGTTACAATCCTGTCGGATTTTCGCCCGACGGAAAATATCTAATTTATGCGTCCATGGGTCATCTTACGCCTATAGGCACCATCTTGGACGGTATTCTTACGGGAGACGTGGGTGAAAAATTCATAATGGAAATGGCTACGGGAAAGAGCGCCAAATATGTCGATGCGCAAAACATACAATGGGTTTCAGGGCGGGATTGAAAGTATTCATACCCTCCCGCAGGTATAGAGGTTACAATAAAGTAAAGTATGTGCAAACAGCCTGCAAATGCTGTATAATGATTATGTGAATCAAAAAGGATTAAAAAAACGGAAACAAGAGATCCGGAAATGAATTTCTGGTTTTTGAGGAGGATGAGAATTGCCTAAATTTATTGTTGAGAAAAGTGAACCACTCAAAGGAACAGTTAAAATCAGCGGCGCCAAGAATGCGGTATTGCCCATAATGGCGGCTACGCTATTGGCCACGGAAACCTGCACCATAGATGAGGTGCCCGGCCTTATGGACGTCAATGTCATGAAAGACGTATTGAGGTCCTTTGATTTCGTAATAAATGAAACGGCCCCTGAGTCCATAGAGGTAATACCTGCGGAACTGAGGCAGCAGGAGGCTCCCTACGAGCTCATAAAAAAAATGAGAGCGTCCTTCCTTGTGATGGGTCCGCTTTTGGCAATGAAGGGTGTGGCCAGGGTTTCAATGCCCGGAGGCTGCGCAATAGGAGCCAGGCCCATAGACCTTCACCTTAAAGGTTTCAAGGCCCTTGGGGCAGAAATAGACCTTGGCCACGGTTACGTGGAGGCAAGGGCGGAAAAGCTTGTGGGTGACAGGATATATCTTGACTTCCCAAGCGTAGGAGCGACCGAGAACATAATGATGGCTGCCGTGCTCGCCGAAGGGCAGACAATACTTGAGAACGCTGCCGAAGAACCTGAAATAATCGATCTTGCAAACTTCCTCAATAAAATGGGAGCAAAAATTCGCGGAGCCGGCACAGACACAATCCGTATCGACGGAGTGGAAAAACTGACCGGGACCAACCACGCTGTAATCCCCGACAGGATAGAGGCGGGAACCTTCATGGTGGCTGCCGCAATAACTGGGGGCGACGTGATGGTTACAAACGTGCTTCCTGAGCATCTCAAGCCGATAGTTGCAAAACTCAAGGAGACAGGAGTCGAAATCACCGAGGAGGAGGACGCGATAAGGGTCAACGCCACCGAGGGGCTGAAGCCAATAGACATAAAGACGCTTCCTTATCCGGGGTTTCCCACCGATATGCAGGCCCAGTGCATGTCGCTCATGACAATTTCTGAAGGCACAAGCGTAATAATCGAGAGCGTTTTCGAGAACCGATTCATGCATGTCAGCGAGCTCAACCGAATGGGTGCCAACATAAAGATAGAAGGCCACAGCGCCGTCGTGCAGGGCGTCAAAACCCTTCAGGGAGCGCAGGTCAAGGCAACAGACCTTCGTGCCGGTGCGGCCCTCATACTTGCCGGCCTCATAGCAGAAGGCACAACCGAAATAGACGAGATCTACCACATCCACAGGGGCTACGTCAACATAGACGGAAAACTCAGGGCGCTTGGGGCAAAGATTAAGACGACTGACTAAATCATAAATTTCGGGCGTGCATCAAAAGCGTCCGAGAAAATAAATTGCAGTTTGGCTACAAAAACGGATCAAAAAACGGGGAGGTAGGGCATGTTTGGCTTTGGAATGGAAATAGGAATAGATTTGGGAACCGCAAGTGTGCTGGTTTATATAAAGGACAAGGGGATAGTGCTCCAGGAACCTTCGGTTGTTTCGATCGATACTTCAACGGACGAGATTCTTGCTGTGGGCGTCGAAGCCCGCAAGATGCTTGGAAGGACTCCCGGGAACATACAGGCCATAAGGCCGCTCAAGGACGGAGTAATATCCGACTATGAAATCACAGAGCGAATGCTCAGGTATTTCATAAAAAAGACATGCGGAAGAAGCAGGCTTTTCAGGCCCAAGATAATAGTCTGCGTGCCGAGCGGAGTCACGGGTGTCGAGAAGCGTGCAGTAATTGACGCAACCACAGAGGCGGGCGGAGGAAAGACCTACCTCATCGAGGAGCCAATAGCGGGAGCTATCGGCGCCGGGCTTGACATAACAAACGCCGACGGGAACATGATAATAGACATAGGCGGAGGAACCACCGACATAGCGGTAATATCCCTTGGAGGAATAGTGGTTTCCAACTCCATAAAGGTGGCCGGAGACAAATTCGACGATGCGATAATAAAATACATGAGAAAGTCCCACAACATACTTCTGGGGGAAAGGACTGCCGAAGAGATCAAAGTCAACATAGGTACGGCTTACCCGAGAAAAGAGGCAATAAAAATGGACTGCCGCGGCCGCGACCTCATAACGGGGCTACCAAAGACAATAAGCGTGACAGCCGAAGAGATGCTCGAGGCTCTTGCAGACCCAATAAATTCTATAGCCGAGGCAGTGCACTCAGTGCTTGAGAAAACGCCGCCAGAGCTTGCATCCGACATAAGCAACAAAGGAATAGTAATGACAGGCGGAGGAGCCCTTCTCTACGGGCTCAACAAGCTCATAGAAAAACGCACCGGAATACCGGTATACGTTGCAGAGGATCCAATCTCATGCGTTGCAAAGGGAACAGGAATGTCCCTCAACCATCTGGACGTTCTCGAAAAAAGCATGATGACCAATCCCCGCCACAAAAGCCGAAGATACTGATTCAACCAAATGGGGACGGGGGATATTTGGTTGAAATAATTTAACTATAATTTAAACCGGTGAAAAGAACAAGGGTGTAGTTATCCTGAGATGACTGCATCCTTTTATTTTGATTCAATGAAATGGGAGACGGTTATTTTGTTCGCATAGTCTGTCATATTGATAGTTTACTCAGAATATGGTAATATTTGTGGGAACATATAAAATTAAATACAAGCTGTGGTGGGGTGAATTCTTTAATGAAGAAAAGGATACTTTTATGCGTTATTTCAATTTACATATGCTTTGCCTCGGTCTCTGCGCACGCATCAGTAAGAGAAATCGTCTTTGATGATGTCTTTGATTCCCATGGTTCGGTCATGCTTATAATTGATGTCGATTCGGGCCTTATTGTCGAAGCAAACAAGACTGCGGTCGATTATTACGGTTATTCTTATGAAAAATTGACTCAAATGACAATTCAGGACATAAACAGTCTTACGGCAGAAGAAACAAAGGTTGAAATACTCCTTGCGGCAAGCGAGGAAAGAAACTATTTTGAATTCAAGCATGAGCTTGCATCCGGGGAAACAAGAAATGTCGATGTATATTCATATCCCTTCGAAGAGGATGGCAAAAACTTGCTTTTCTCCATAATACACGATGTGACTGAAAAAACGCTTTTGCAGAATGCTCTTGAAAGCCGTAAAAAAACGATGTACTGGTTTGGAGCCATGTTCATAATAATACAGACTGCAATAATCATAATGCTGAACAGAAGCCTTTTAGAAAACAGGCGGATACAGAAGGAGCTTTATGAAAGCAGAGAGAAGTACCGTTCGCTTTTTGACAACATGCAGGAGAGCTTCGCCCTCCATGAAATAATCCTGGACAGTGACGGAAAGCCGGTCGACTACAGATATCTGGAAATAAACAATGCCTTCATGGAAAGCACGGGTCTTGGAGATATAAGAGGAAAGACCGTAAGTGAAGTTCTTCCGGATACGGAGGCATTGTGGATAGAAAAATACGGCAAAGTGGCTCTTGAAGGAATACCGATTGATTTTGAGGCGTATTCGCAGATTTTGAACCGTTATTACAAGGTTTTTGCATATTCTCCGCAGAAGAACAGGTTTGCTTCAATATTTCTCGATATTACAGATAGAACAAATATGGAAAAGTCGCTAAAAGAGGAAAAAGACCGCATGAGGACTACTCTGATGTCCGTGGGCGATGGAGTAATAGTAACAGACATTAACGGAACTGTCGAAGCCATGAACGACAAGGCCGAGATAATGACGGGTTGGAAACTTGACGAAGTAAAAGGCAAAGATATGCGGGAAGTTCTGAGATTCAAGGACGAAAATGAAGAGGATATTGTTGAACACATTTCCATTGAGAAAATACTTGGTGGAAAATCTACCATTGAATGGAAACGGGGCAAATTCCTGATCAACAGAAACGGCGAAAGCGTATCCATAGCGCTTAATGCATCTTCCGTAATTGATGAAAAAGGAAATTTGCACGGGGCTGTGCTTGTGTTGAGGGATATGGCAGAAGAAAGACGGCGGAGAAAAGAGATTGAGTATATCAGTTATCATGACCATCTTACAGGACTCCACAACAGGAGATTCTTCGAGACAGAGCTTGAAAGACTGGACACACGCAGAAATCTTCCTCTTTCTGTAATATACGCTGATGTGAACGGACTCAAAAGAATAAATGATGCATTCGGGCACGCAAAAGGGGACATTTTGCTTAAAAGCACTGCTGACGTATTCAAGCGGATATGCAGGGCGGATGATATAATTGCCAGAGTCGGAGGAGATGAATTTGCGGTGCTTCTTCCTTCTGCATCGTCCGAAATGGCAGAGAGCCTGGTTGTCCGTTTAAGGGATGCCATCGACGGAGTCAGCCTGGAAACAGGAAAACTGTCTGTGGCAATCGGATGCGAAACCAAGACCAACGAAAATCAAAATATTGAAGACATGCTTAAAACAGCCGAAGACAGAATGTACAAATGCAAAATAGGGACGGGGGATATTCAGTTGAAATAATTTAACTATTATTTAAATCTAAAACCGATAAGGGATGCGGACATCTTGTGATGGCCGCATCCCTTTTTTAGGCGTTTTTCATGTTTCCATATACCTTTATGAGACCGGTTTTGTTTTCAACATAAAGCTTACGGTATATGCTTCCGCAGTGCTTCTTAAGGGTGTTGGGGCTTATGTTGAGGCTCTTTGCGATGTCCTTGTTCTTCATATTGTCAAGCAGCATGAGAAAGATTTCCTTTTCTCTTTGTGTCAGAACCTCGAGCTGGGAAGATTCCAACACGGCTATATCATCTTTAAGATTATCCGGTATCATTTGCGTGAACACCAGCACTCCGAGGATGGGAAGCAAGCCCAAAAAGGAAATGTGCGGGTAAGGGAAAACCTTGCATAACAGTATGTAGAAGGCGCTTCCTATCGATGTTCCCATCAAAAAAGTCGCGATAGTAGAGCTGAAATAGTATGGGTTGCGGTTTATTCTCGCGATATCGGATGCGAAAATCCAGACGAAGGTATTCATAAAGGCCCAACCTGATTGCAGCAGGGTCTGTATGATCAGATAATTCCAAACCCGGAGCTCATAGATATGGAAAAGAAATGACAAACCAAGCAGACTTATACCTGACCAAAGGAGCGCCTTGACGCCTCTTTTTTTATGTGTCCAATAGGCAAAAGGCAGTGAGGCAAGGAATGGCAGAACATTGTAGAATCGATCATAAAGCTCGAACCTGGCTATGCTTGGATATATTCCCGCATATGTTATGCCTGCCGATATGTATATGACAAATATGGGGAAAAGATATTTCGAAGGTACTTTTGTATCCGGTAACATGTTTTCACGTGTCGCTTTGGGATTTGGAACATGAAGTACCAATAAAAGCGAAAAACCCGCCACTGGAAAGAAAATGGCGATTGATCCGGGAAGGTCCGGCGATAATACATTAAAGAAATACAGCGTCGCATAGGAAAGAAAAAGAATCGAAGTGAAAAATTTTCCATAGGATAAATCGAGTTGGTTTGATAGATATTCCGCCGACCAGATAAGCAGAGCCCTGGCAGTGAATAGGCCGGCCAATATCATGGTCATTCCTTTGAGCATAATGCCGAAAGCCGGAAAAAAAAGAACCATAAAAATCGATGCAAGGCATATGACTTTCCATAGCTTTCCGTTCAGCTCGGTTTTGAATTTTGGCAAAAGGAAAATACCGGCCGAAAACACAAAAAGAAAGAGTGTTGAAAGGAGCAGCCCCGTTTCCAAATCTGAATACAGCCCCAGAATGGGACCGAAGGCGGGGAAAACTATTATGGTGGCGTAATTCAGAGCCAAAAGAAATATAAGCTTGTATTCGACTTTGTTCGAAATGTTCAATCGCATAAAATCACATCTTTTAGAAGTATTATAACCCATGGTTCCAACAATGGTACCTAGGGGTTATTGCGTATATTTTATCATAAAAATATAATTAGCGTAATACATATTAAATCAATGGAGGTGCGTTATAAAAAGTTGACGAAAAGACAAGCATTTCCGGCTTTGGGGTGCATACGGTAATAAAAGATATATCAGGATAAGATGAAATGGGAACAATTATAATCAAATTTGATATGTGAGCAAATGCATATAATGATCGAAATGTCGAAATATAAAAATTCGGTGCTTAAAAAAAGGATTAAAGTGGAAAATGATTGGAATTAATATTATTGATTCGGAGGTGAACATAAAAATTATTTTCAACCTTTTGACATAAAAAATTATTGAACAATGATTTTAAAAAACAAGGAGGTAGAATATGTTGAAATCAAAGAAAATCGCATTGCTGCTTGTTGTCACGATGCTGATGACAGCTTTTCCGTTCGGGCTTGTCGCTTCCGCGGCAGGGGATATTTCATATACCGACTTCAATACGGCTATTGAAACATTCATAACCGATATGACGACGGGAATGAACCCGGCAGACGTAAAGATAGCATTCAGGCACCTTGAAAACCGCCTGACAATAGAGGGGGGGCTTTCAGCCCTTCAAACGGACATTGGCGCCATGACTGCGGACGACCCTTCCGCAGTATTCGGAACGGAGATGACAAACCGATTCTTAGCAGAGCTTGCAGATCGGTTAATGACAACGGCAGAAGGTGCTCAGGTTGCCGGACTTTTAGGCATGCTTGATGCGGACGCATGGCGCGACGTATTCGACCTTCTGGATTCACCGGAGGTGGCGGGTCTTGTAACGGACAGCGGAGCTGCAGTAGCTATTGGAGCCACAATGGTCGACTGGTTTAGCCTTATAGATATTGTAGGGGTGGAAATAGACAGCGCGAGCCTTAACGCATACATGCTAAGCAGGGCACTCGGGGAAAATCCGGCCTTTGTTGATGATGGCGTAGGGGAATTGGCTCTGGCTGACATCTCAGCCATGGAAAACTATTTTGACGCTGCTTTTACCGGCTTGAACATAAACAACGTACTCTATAATGAAGAAAATAGCTTTAGCAATATATTTTCGAGTTGGTTAGTTGCAGTAAATGGATTGGCAGCTCAAGATCAAGTAAATAGATTCTTGCTTGACTACGACCTCCTTAGGGACGCAGACGCCACAGCTATTCGCTTGGCTCCATATCTTGAGACAATGATAGCAGGAGACGATTTGGAGCCGATAGCTGTTGAGGTCAACTTGTTCAACAATATCGGAACCATAGCTGATCTGGGTGTCGGAGCGTACCAGATGACTCTCAATTACGAACCGGCCGCACTCAATCTTGACGCACTGGCTTTGAATGGGCAACCCTTGAATTTAGAATCGGGTTCGCTCGGAATGACGGGAGCTTTGGCGCTATTTGATGTCGATGAAGCTTCGGGTGAGGTTACGCTTGCCGTTACGATGACGGGCGGGGCTTCAAATTCCACTGCAGATGGAAACATCAACATGGTAGAGGCCGAATTCCATGCGATAGCATCGGCAACCGGGGGATTTACCACGGTCTATGTGGACAATCTCATATTCCTTGACGCTTCGGGCCAGGAATTGCAATTGCCAGACGACGTCTATGACGCATTCTATGATATAAAGGTAGACGCTGATTTCGCGCCCTTCCTTTCAGATATAAGGCTTGACGGCGAACCGGTTTCAGACGGAGATACTGTCACTCTCTACAAGGATTCGGCAACGATTGAAGCCTTGGTGGACCCCTTGGACGCAAACGTAACAATAAACGGATCAAATGTCGATGTGGGTTCTCTGGGACAGATTTCCCGGGAAATGACGGGCCTGTCGGAGGGAGAAAATAACGTTGTAATTTTAGCTACAAACAGCTATGGAACAGATGACATCGAATTCACCATAATATACAATGCGGGACCGGAGGGTCTTGTTGAAACGGCCGAAAACCTTGCAGATGAATTCGTGCCGGAAATCCTTCAGTCTGAAGTGACCGCTGCATACGAGGCATACCAGGCGGCGGCAGACGAGGTTTCCCAGATGCCTGCATCAGACGAAAAGACAGCACTTGAAACCAGACTTTCTGTTGTCGCATCAGAAATAGATTCCGCCCAGGCTTCTTTGTTTGCCGATGCCGAAACGGAAGTGACATCGGTCGAGGCACTTGCATCGGCTTTTGATGCAGAAACCACCCAGGCGGACATAGACGCCGCACAAAGCGCAAAGGACGCCGCAGCGGCTAAAGTGGGTTCGCTCACTTCAAACGACTACTCTACGCTTGTAGACGAGGCGGCAAAGAAGGCCGAGCTTGTCAACCGTCTTGCAAGCGTTCAAACAACTATAGATACGGCCCAAGACGAACTCTACCAGCGTCAGGCAGATGAAGCCGCCGCCGGGGTGACCGAAATACAGGATCCGGCCAAGGATGCAACCGAAATCACGCTTCCTGTTGTTGATGGATACACCGTGACGATAAAGACATCCTCAAACGAGGCGATAGCATCACCAGATGGAACAATTGTTCCTCCCTATGATGATACAGAAGTGACATTGGTCCTGACACTCGTCAACGATACAACAGCGAAGACGGCGGACACAACCGAGATAAGCCTCACGGTTCCCCAAAGCTCCAAGGGTCAGGCGGTTGACGCAGTAAACGCGGCGGATGAGGATTCAATGGCAACAGCTCTTGTGGACCATGAGACAGTACTCGGAATTGACCTTTCTGGGGATTACGCGAGCCTGGTTGACAACTCAGATGTGCTTCTTGCGGTTGCCAACGGACAGCAGTATTCAACTGTTGAAGAAGTGGCATCGACATTCGAATCGGCCCTTGCCCAAAGAGTTGCCTACGAGGACTCAAAGGACATTCTTGCATTCGAATTCGAATCCTTCAATCCGGCGCTTGAAGCGGGTGTTGAAGGTACAGTAGACGCACAGGGCGCAAGTGTTTCTGTAATCGTTCCATATGGAACGGATACAGAAAACCTCATACCGACATTTACGGTTTCACAAGACGCTTCAGCAATTCCGCTCAGCGGACATGCTGGTGACTTCGGCGAGGTTGTCGAGTATACTGTTACGGCCATGAACGGAAGCACCAAGGTCTTTGCGGTCACGGTAGTGCAGGGAGATGCCGATAGTACGGCTGACCTTTCAGGGCTTTCTGTATCGGCGGGCGAAGAACAGCTGAACATTTCTCCCGAATTCGATCCTGCAGTAACGACATACGGCGCAATTGTGGGCTACGATAAAGATTCTGTATCAATAACAGCAACGCCTCAATCTCCGCTTTCAGAAGTAGCAATAAACGGAACGATTGCAGACGGAGAGGCTGTAGCCGTTGAAGATCTTTCCTTAGGAGACAACGAGATAGAGATAGTGGTAACGGCCCAGGACGGACTCTCAGAAACTGTATACAACATAACGGTTACCCGTCAAAGCAACAGCGCAGCAGTTATAGAGTCGTTCGTATTTGAAGCGGATGGAAACTCAGCGCTCGAGGAGGACGTATCTGGCGTAATAGATGGAACAGATATAACAGTTACAGTGCCCCACGGCACAGATGCAAGCAGTCTTGTTCCGACAATAAGCGTTTCGGAAGGCGCAGAGGTCGCCCCCGGATCGGGCGAGGTTTCAGACTTTACTGAATCGTCAACATATACGGTCACCGCTCAGGACGGGCAGACTGTAGCCGAA
>DATFJE010000212.1:0-5042 GCA_035269385.1 Clostridia bacterium | reverse complement strand
TTAAATGCGACCAAACGCTTTTGCCGTGGTGGTACTATTTAACCGAGAAACAATTGAAATTGTCTACACAGGGGACAGGAAAAAACGACAAGAGGAGCAAAAGGCAATGTAAGTACTTTTTGAAATAACAGGTTTGATGGGAAAGGAAAATGCACTTAGGGCTGGCTCTTGCGTGCATATAGTCGACAAGATGGACTACCACCAGTGCCTTAGTTGCCTTGCCGTGCAGGGCATAAGCATGGAAACCGATGAGGACCAGAAGGAACTCGACAAAATCGACGAATTTCTTAAAGAATTTGAATACACAAGAGAACTTGTATAAGACTTTAATACCGATATTTCAACAGGCTCTTTCAGGTGCCTCGTGTGCGTTTAAAAAAGGAATAGGCTCAGAAGATGAAAGACTTCATAATGAGCCTTGAAAAGGATGACGACCAGAAAAGAAAGCTCGATGCCTCTTGCATCCTGATGGTAAAGTCATTCGGCGACGAAAAACGGATGGAAAAGCTTGAGAAGGACATAGCAACAAGGCATCACCCTATAACCGGCACAAACTACTGGAAGTACTGAAACCAACAAGCAGATCATCTTGTTGAGGCTGGCAGCATTGTATATATTCCTATTGTCGCCGCAAATGCCCGGGATAAGTGATAAATCAATTCAAAAACTTGGGATCTTGGAAATTAAAAGCAGACCAAAATGATGAATCAGTTTCCATCAATGTAATAATTTGCTATTTGTGATACTATAGAAATAGTGGATTCCAACGTAATAATAATTATTTAATGTCATCGTTAAGTCAAAAGGAAGGAGGTGGGGAAATGAGGCTGAAACTTGATTTTGAACTTTATTCAAATGAGTTTCCAATTGAATCACGCAGAGTAGCTTTGAGTTTTTTTAAAGCAGCATTAGAGCAATATGATCAAGCTTTATTTAAGAATATGTTTAGCAAAAGCAAGTCAATTATGAAGGATTATGTTTTTTCATTATACTTGCCTATAAAAAAAATTGAAGATGAAAAAATCATTCTGAAGAATCCCAGAATACACATATATTTTTCGACAGATGATTTATCATTAGGGGTAAATTTCTATAATGCATTTAACGCTTGCTTGAATAAAAAACTCAAAAATAAAGGCTTGAGCTACATGCTGAAAAAAATCAATATGATTTATGAAGAGACGATTGTAAATTCTGAAATCAATGTAAAATTCATGTCACCTTTGTTGGTTAGAGATTTTTTAGAAAAAGGAGACTCTGAATTATACATAGGTCCTGATGACGAGCGTTTCGAGAAAAGATTGAACGAGATTGTTGCTGTTCAAATAAAAGAACTAAAATCTGGATTGGGGCTGAAAGGGAAAATATCAATAGAACCAATCAATACAAAAAAAACCGTTATAAAACATTATGGACAATTTATTGACGGATATGGTGGGATATATTGCTTAAAGTCTAATCCTGAAATTCTCAACTACTTGTATAAAAGTGGCGTCGGAAGCAGAAGAAGTCATGGCTTTGGCATGTTTAATCTTATTTAAGGAGGTGAAGTTATTGCCAATGGAAACTATAGAACTGCGACTAAGCCATAGCCTATACAATGCAGGAATATTAGGATTGATTAAAATTTTGGATTTTGCTGGAAAGGAAGAAACTTATCAACATGTTCGCGGAGACAATAAAATCATTATAAAAAAAGAGGCTTTAGATGATTTCGAGAAGGATTATTATAAATTCTTTGAAGCAAAATACGGGCATCAGATGGTAATTCAAAAAATTATTAATGATTATGAAAATTTGGATTTTGACAATCCCGATGGTGAAAAAAATGTTAAAGAATGGGCAGAGTATATAACTAAAAAACTGAAATCTGCAAGCTATAAGTCGGCCTATAAGATTATTGAAGATTTTCGCGACGATAAATTTTCGGTTCTTGATGCATTGAAAGATTTCATAAGAGAAAGTGATTCTGAAGGTAAAAAAGAAAAAGCATCGCAAATCATGGTCTATTTGAAGAAACACAAAGATGTATTTATGTATAAGAACATTATTTATAATATTATAAATAATTATTGGAGCGGAATTTCATTTTTTGGTACTGCAAATGTAAAGAAAGAAATGGATGGGGAATTAAAGAAGGCTTTTGTAGATACCGCTGCAATTGCCTTGGAGAATCATTATGAAGAAGGTGCTTACGAATGTGATGAGTGTTACAACAGATTTAGAAAAAAGACAATTGACGGTATAAAAGTTATCGATGGAATTTCTACCTGGCTTAAGGATTATGGAGCAGATTACAAGAAGAAATCGTCGCACTATTGGAATTTTAAACTCAACCAAGAGATATGCGGTATGTGTAAACTTGTTTACTCATGCATTCCCGCAGGGTTTTTTAATTTCTATAGGAAAGGATTCTTCGTCAATGTTTCAAGTTCCATAGAGGATTTGATTGCTTTCAACCAGCCTAATACAAACACGTTTGAAGCAAAAAATTTCGAAGACTATGAGGATATGAGCTATGGGCAGATTGTTTCAAAGGTTATTGAGGGAACTGACGAAATGCGTATTGAATCAGCCCTGAATAATATTCAAATTGTAAAAAGAGTTGGGTCCTCAAACGATGATATGAAGTATCATATAGAAAATTTGGGTAAGCGGGAATTGCATATAATTAGTAGAAGTTTTAATCTGATCAAAAGTCTAAGAACAATGTACATATATGATACGGAAGCAAAATCTTACATTTATCCTTATTCTAACGTTATGGAAAATTTGGCAAACGGTAAAAATTTATATCCGGAAATTTTAAAAATAGTTAGATTATCGACTAGAAAAGGCGCAAGGGCCAGAAATGTTATTGATGGGGTTTGCAATATGATTAAAATTCAAGTAGTTCAAAGCAGTTACATAAGGAATAATGGAGGTGATAACGAAATGCTAGAAAAAAATTTGAAAAAAATTGATGTAATGTACAACAAAGGGCTTGAAGCAAGAATGTTTTTAAACGGAAAAGAAGACGAAATAAACAATAAACTCAGAGGGCTCATCTATCAACTGACAAATGCGCTTCAGGCAAGCAACATATCGATGTTCATGGATCGGTTGATTAGGCTCTACTCTTCATATAATAAACCGGTTCCAAGATTGATTTTGGATATGATTAAGGATGAAAATGATTTTCTGAATTATGGTTACGCGTATGTGATGGGGCTTAGGGGAAAAGAAAATTTTAGCAGAAATGGGGAGGAAGAATAATTATGAAACCTATGGGTTTAACGATGACGATGGTGACTCAAATCAATAGCGGCAATTATGGAGAAGGATTCGGGAATATCAGTTCGCTCAAGAAGTTGCACAGGGGCGATGGAAATGTGTATACATATGTTTCGCGACAGGCAATACGATATAGTTTAGTGAATAATCTAGAGTGGGACGATACGGATGTTACGGTTGACCAAAGCGTTGTGCAGTATGCTCCCGAAGCTACAATCGATAAGTATCCCGAGATAGACTTTTTTGGATATATGAAAACTACTTCTGGCGAAAGTGCCAAGACAAGGTCTGCTGTTTGCCGAATTTCTCATGCAGTTTCGCTTGAACCGTATCGTTCGGATCTCGATTTTCTCACAAATATGGGATTGGCAAAAAGAATCAATGAAAAAAATGCAATAGCACAAAGCGAAATCCATAATTCTCTTTATGCCTATAGTATTACAATTGATCTTGACAAGGTGGGTGAAGACGGCGAAATTAGTTTGACAAAAAATGAAAAAATTAAAAGGGTTAAGAAATTATTAAAGGGAATCAAGCTTTTGTCGAGAGACATAAGAGGAAGACGTGAAAACTTGTCGCCCATTTTTGTCATAGGCGGAGTTTATTCAACAAAATCGCCATTTTTCGAAAATCGCATAGTAGTAAAAAATAATAATTTGGAAATTGAATTGCTGAAAAATGTTATTTCTATGGATGATGAAATAGAGGTAAATACTAAAGTTGGGTATTTGGGGAATTTTTTTGGAAATGATGAAGAAATGGGAAATTTAAATCACCAGACAATAGGAGAGTTTTTCAAGGGTTTGGACGAGAGGGTGACTTCTTACTATGAAAGTAATTAAACTTAGAATGTTTCAGACTTTTGCAAATTATAAAATGCCTGGAAGCCATCAATTGAAGGAGACATTTCCTTTACCACCTTATTCGACTGTAATTGGTATGATTCATTATGCTTGCGGTTTTACAAGCTATGTTCCTATGGAGATAAGTATTCAAGGGAATAGTGCAGGGATTGTGGAGGATTTGTTTACTAGATACGAGTTTTACCCTTCTAAAAGATATGAAAAGGGAAGACATGCGTTAAAGGTTGATGGTATGGACGGAACGTTCCATGGAATAGGAAGAGGTCCGGGACGGTGTCAAACTATTATTGATATTCAACTTGTTATTCATATTCATGTAAAAGAACAAAATGAATTCAACAAGGTTTACGAAGGATTAAAAAAACCGCAGGCTTATTTATCTCTTGGACGACATGAAGATTTGTTGAGAATCGATTCTGTCGATATTGTTGAAGTGCAAAAGGAGCAAATACCATCTAGAAGACTTAAAACGAATTATTATATACCCTTGAAAGAGTTTGATGATGAGTATAAGCCAAGTATCAAGGGGACAGTTTACAGATTGCCGAAGGCTTTCTTTATTGATGATAAAGGGAGGCGAAGATGGAAAGAGCGGGTAGAGGCATTGTATACATCGGGTAACAACAGTCATTTTTTGCTTAATGGCATGGCTGATAAAGACGGCGATTATTTGTTCTTGGCATGACGCCAAGGAGAAAGCAATCTGGTAGTATGTCAAGACAAGATTTCAAAAGAAAAGAATAGATAAGAATAAAAAAGTGCATAGCAAACAAGCCTTCAATAAAAGAACGATTTTTGAAGGAAAAGAATTTATTCGGTTTTCTGCACACCGACAATGTTGTTGGAGTACAGTTGATTTTTAGTCAGCAAGCCAAAAATCAAACGGACCAGTTTACGAGATGTAAG
>DATFJE010000211.1:0-4559 GCA_035269385.1 Clostridia bacterium | reverse complement strand
TGTGGATGTGTGTATCCTTCCGCCCGATTCCGTCTGGGGTATCCTCTGGACTCTGTGGACTCCGCTCTCGTACTTGAGCTTGGAGTAGGCCCCGTTACCCTTAATCATGAACACCACTTCCTTGAGTCCTCCGACTCCCGTTTCGTTAGTGTTCATTATATCGGTTTTCCAGCGGTTTCGTTCTGCGTAACGGACATACATACGGAAAATCTCCGCCGCAAACAAACCCGCCTCGTCCCCTCCGGCTCCCGCGCGGATTTCGACTATTACGTTCTTCTCGTCGTTGGGGTCCTTCGGTATCAGCATAAACTTTATTTCCTCGCTCATTCTTTCGTACTTTTCCTCGAGCTCGGGCAGTTCCATCTTGGCCATCTCTCTGAGCTCTTCGTCATCGCTGTTTCGGATGATTTCGTTCGTCTCGTCGAGGGCCTCCTTGACTTTCTTGTACTCCTTGTACTTTGCAACTATCGGCTCAATCTCGGCGTGCTCCTTGATGTATTTCTGCCAAGTGGGCTGATCGTTTATGATTTCCGGATCGGAAATTTTTTTGTTCAGGTTCTGGTATTTTTCAAGTATGAATTCCAGTTTTTCAAGCATTGCTTCACTCCGTTCTTAATGTTTCTTCTATTTTATCCGGCCCCAGGGACGCCTTCACGACCCTTTCAATGCCGGCCAAATCTTTAATCCTCAGTATATCATTATAGCACGACTTGCCCCTGCATTTCACCTGTTTGAGCAAATTTTCGACCTCTGCGGCCTGGCCCGCGCCCACCTCGAGATAGATTCTTCCTTCAGGCTTCAAAAAATCCGGTGCTTGCCCAGCTATTATGCGGTAAAAATCGAGCCCGTCCGTTCCTCCGTCAAGAGCTCCCCGGGGTTCATGCGCAGCCACTTCCCTTTGCAGTGTTTCTATGTCGCCTCTTGGAATGTAGGGGGGATTGGAAACTATGGCGTCAAACTTTTCACCCATTTTTTCAATCGGATCGAAAAGACTGCCCAGGAGGAACTTTATACTTTTCTCCACTCCATTTGAAACGGCGTTTTTCTTTGCCGTATCGAGAGCGTCTTTCGATATGTCCACCGCATAAACATTCGATTGCGGAAGATACTTGGCAAGTGAAACGGCTATTGCCCCGCTGCCCGTTCCTATGTCGAGAATGCGTGGTGATTCGAAGTTCTTCAAGTCGCCAATGGCCTCTTCGACAAGGATTTCGGTATCGGGCCTTGGTATCAGAACCTGCGGGCCCACATTGAAATCGAGTCCCATGAATTCCTGCCTGCCCGTTATGTGCTGAAGAGGAAGACCGCTCCTGCGCTTTTGGGAAAGCATCCTTATCTCTCTTGTCTTTTCTTCGCTTATCTCCTCGTCTGGATGCGTAAGAAGGTAAAGCCTGTCCCTTCCGAGCGCGAATCCGACCAAAAGCTGCGCGTCTAAAAGCGCCGTTTCCGATGAATCGTCAAGATTATTTTTCAGTTCAAGAATCAGCTGTCTCAGTATCACTTTGAATTCCTTCTTCTCTTTCCGCTTCTTCCATTTCAAATACCGCCTTCAGAGAAGCTATGGCAACCTCTATCTGTCCCTCGTCGGGTTCCTTGGTTGTGAGCATCTGAAATTTAAGACCTGGCCATGAAAGGACCTTCACGAATGTCGAGTCGCTTCTTCCAGCCCATTTCAGCAGCTCGTATGAAATTCCGGCAACAAACGGAAGCAGTATGAACCTTGACAGTATCCTTATCCATGGGTTTGGCCATCCCACAAAGGAAAACAGTATTATGCTTATGATCATTACGAAGACTATGAAGCTTGTGCCGCATCTTGGATGCAGCGTTTTGAACTTGGATGCGTTCTCAACCGTAAGCTCCTTGTCGTTCTCATAGCAGAAGATGGTCTTGTGCTCCGCTCCGTGATATTCGAAGACCCGCCTTATATCCTTCATCCTCGAAATGAGAAGCACATAAGCTATGAACATTCCAATCCTGAGAAGCCCTTCGAGTATGTTCATTCCGATCGGGCTTTTTATTGCGCCCTTGGTCATGCTGATGGCGATTGTCGGGAATATGAAGAAAAGCCCCGCAGCCAAAAATACCGCCATTATTACCGAAAAGTACATCACAAAATCATCGACCTTGTCTCCGAGCTTGTTTTCAAGCCACTTGTCGAACTTGCTTTTTTCCTCTTCCTTGGGCTCCTCGAAAAATTCGGCAGAATAAGTTATGGCCTTTATGCCCGTGACCATGGCACTGAAAAATACAATGACCCCGCGGACAATAGGCACTTTGGCTATCTTGGAGCGCTCAATCGGGCTTACCTCATCCTTCTTGATGACAATTTCTCCGTCCGGCTTTCTGACAGCTATTGCCATGTGTTTCTTGCCGCGCATCATGATTCCCTCAATAACCGCCTGGCCTCCGTAGGAATGCCTGGGGCACCCCTCCTTCTCGACAGAAAAGGGGACGGTTCTTTTTGCGCCATTTTCATCCGTTGCATTCGAATTTCCATCATTGGGGACGGTTCTTTTTGATTTTTGTTCCTCCATATTTACATTTTCACTCATGTTTTATCCTTTCGAAATAGTGGAAAGTAGAAAGTGGAAAGCGGAAAGAAAAAAATTAAAACCAAAAGAAGAATAAAAACTTAAAATGCTTCTCTTTTATTTTCCACCAATTATTTTCGCAATTTCTATATCCTTCATTCTGTTGTTTGAATTTCCTGCTTCTATGCTTTTACATCTATCTGCATGTTTCATTATTCATCTTTGGTCTTTAGTCTTTAATCTTTAATCTTTAGTCTTTAGTCCTTAATCTTTAATCTTTCTTCTTTCTACTTTCCACTTTCTACTTGCTACTTGCTACTGTTCTTAAATGCTTGCGGCGATTTAAGCTATACTTAAAATATTTCAACTGAAAATCCCCCGTCCCTATTTGGTTGAATTCTTCTTCATCTCGAAATAGCACTTTGGACAGAGGGCTTCGTATTCTATTACGTCTCCGTCTTCTATTGCCACCTGCTCGCCTTCGAAAACGAATTCTCCGTTTATTTTTCTGGCATTCAGCATTGCCTTTTTGCCGCATCTGCATATCGTTTTTAGTTCCTCTATGCTGTGGGCGAGAAGAAGAAGCCTCTCGCTTCCCTCGAATCCGTTCATGAGAAAATCGGTCCTGAGCCCGTAGCATATGACCGGTATGCCCATTTCGACCGCAATCCTGAAGAACTGGTCTATCTGTTCCTCTTTGAAAAACTGCGCCTCATCTACAAGTATGCAGTTTGGCTTTCCTTTTGCCTCCGTGTACGACTCCACAGCCTTAAACACGTCGCATGTCCTGTCAACAAGGAAATCGGCATTTTTCGTCAATCCCAGGCGTGAAACAACCTGGCCGCCGCCCTTTGTGTCTATTACGGGTTTGAGTATGATTGATTCCATTCCTCTCTCCCTGTAGTTGTGCGCTACCTGCATCAGAGCAGTAGACTTTCCGCAGTTCATGGCTCCGTAACGGAAATATAGTTTTGACATTAATAAAACCTCCGGTAAAAGTAGAAAGCGGAAAGTAGAAAGTAGAAAGGAAAAGCCTAAAGACTCAAAACCCAAAGAGCCACTCGTTTATATATCGACTCTCTGCTCCCTTTTTATTAAACTCATTTAAACAGTAAGTAAAAACTAAATTCTTTAAAAGCAAATCCCAAAATTGTCGTTCTAATTTCCCTTAAGATTGTTTTTATTGTCTTGCTGCATTTTTCTGATAAGCCCGCTAATCATTTTTTGTATCTCTACAATTTGCCCATTAAGTCTTTCATATGTTTCTTCATCCCAATATTTCAAATCCCTTGCCAGAATAAGCTGATAAGATATTTCAAATGAAGATCCTCTTGCAATCGAAAGATAGTTAACTAATTGCTTCCTGTAAATTGTTCCAAATCCTTCAGCAATATTCATCGGTATCGAGTAAGCTGCCCTTCTTATTTGTTGGGTTAAAGCCATTCGTTCAGATGATGGGAATTTTTCGGTCTGTTTGTAAATTTCCAAAGTGAATTCATGAGATTTTTTCCATACCTTCAACTTTCTATACATAAGAATCCTCCAGCAATTATTACTTGGATTCAACTACTTCTTATACCATTTTACCATTTCAAACGCCTAAATGCCCATTTTTATTATCATAGGATTAATGTCTTTATTTTTTTTGGTTTTCTGTTTTTGCCTTTGTTCTTTAAATTTGTCTTTAGCTTTGTCTTTCCACTTGCTACTTTCTACTTCCCACTCTCTAATCTTTATTTGTGCTGGTATTTTCACCCATGCACAAATAAAGGTTAGAGGGCTTCCCTCTAACCTTTTCGACGATTTTGATTCTCTTTTATTCCATGCCGTATTTTTTCTTGAATTTCTCCGCTCTTCCGCCACGCTCAACAGATTTCTGTTGACCAGTGAAGAAGGGGTGGCATTCAGAACAAATTTCAACTCTGATCTCATCTTTTGTGGATCGCGTTTCAAACGTGTTTCCGCAAGCACATCTGACGGTAGCTGTTTTATATTCCGGATGTATTCCTGATTTCATCAGATTCA
>DATFJE010000210.1:0-5914 GCA_035269385.1 Clostridia bacterium | reverse complement strand
TGTATTTGCTGGCAGGCTGGATTTTTTCAATGCAAGCCAGGCTGTAATCCTCGGGGGTCTTTCCATTGCATTTGGTGTATTGACGCATTCAAGGCCTGTAATGATGACGGTTGGCAAAGGAATTGTTCCTCTTAATCCCGTTTCGGGATTCATATCTGTCCTTTCCGCGGCGCTGGTTGTTTATTTTTATGCGCAGGTTGGCATCCCGGTTTCTACATCGCAAGCCATTGTGGGAGCTGTTTTTGGCATAGGGCTTGTCAAGGGTATCCAGACAGTCAATCTTAAGGTCATAAGAAATATTGTTTTGGCCTGGTTTGGAACTCCGTCAATAGCAGGACTGATAAGTTTTGCCTTGTTGAAAATGGCGGGATAGGGAAATTGTTATAAAATAATGGGGACATAAAAAAGGGGTGGTTGCTTGTGGCAGGATTGTTTGAGATATATGAATATAATGAAAAGTCTTGGAAAAAGAAGCATGCAAACAATTTCGAAGAGATCGAGACAGGACAGGATGCAATCACCTGGATAAATATCAACGACATGAAGAAGGCCGATGCAGTGGAAAAAACTCTCGGTCTCTTGAAGACCCGGCACAGAGTTGTCAAAAAGAACATAGTAACAAAGGGTCAAAGGCCCAAAATTGATGTGTATCCGGGGTTTGTGTTTGTGGTGGCCAAGATGCCGACCTATGACGGCGCAAAGAACAGGATAATAAACGAGCAGGTCAGTTTCATACTTGCCGAAAACAAATTGCTTTCGTTCCAGCAAAAGAAGGGTGATGTCTTCAGCGAGGTCAGAAAGTCAATTGAAACGAATGATTCATTTTTGCGGAAGAACGGACCCGACTATTTGCTTCAGGCTCTACTGGAATCAATTATCAACAATTATTTCGACTTGATAGAAAAAATGGACATAAAAATTGAAATACTGGAAGAAAGATTGATAAGGGCGGGAACGGAGGATGTTCTGGAAGAAATCCACAAGCTGAGAAAAAATATATTGATCTTGAGAAACTCAGTATGGCCGCTCAAGGACGTTTTCAATATCCTTTCGAGGGACGAGGTTGCGTTTGTGAAGCCGGAAACAAGAATTTATTTCAGGGATTCTTATGAGCATGTATTTCATATAATAGATTCGCTTTCAATCTACAGGGAAATGGTTACAGGCATGTCCGACACCTATTTGTCGAACATGAGCAACAGAATGAACAAAATAATGACCACCCTTACAATATTCGCAACGATATTCATACCGCTTACATTCCTGACCGGAATCTACGGAATGAATTTCAAGTATATGCCGGAATTCGGCTGGCGCGCTGGCTACCCGATGTTTTGGGTAATAACATTTATTACAGTACTATTGATGATCAAGTATTTCAAAAATAAAAAAATGTTGTAGGAAGGTGTAATGAATGAACTATGTTGTCATAGCCCTGCTGCTTTCACTGTCTGCTGTTTTTTCGGGATTGACACTGGGTCTTTTCAGCCTCAATGTGTCAGAACTGAAAAGAAAAATCCGCCTTGGCGACAGGAAAGCGCAAAAGGTTTACAAGGTCAGAAAAAACGGCAATCTTCTTCTTTGCACATTGCTGATTGGAAATGTCGCAGTCAATTCTGCCATGGCGATATTTTTGGGCAGCATTGCAACGGGACTGGTTGCCGGGATAATTTCAACCGGTTTGATTCTCGTGTTCGGAGAAATTTTTCCGCAGGCGATATTTTCAAGAAACGCACTCAAGATAGGAGCCAAAACAGCGTGGTTTGTTCAGGCGATGATCTATATCTTTTCTCCAGTATGTTACCCATTGTCAAGGATATTGGACTTCATGCTCGGAAAGGAGCTGCCTACAATATGGTCGAAAAGCGAGTTGAGTGAAATAATAAAGGAGCACGAGGATTCTCCGGATTCGAATATAGACGAAGACGAGGAAAGAATCATTTTGGGTGCCTTGTCTTTTTCTGAAAAGAAGGCTTTTGACATAATGACACCGAGAACGGTTTCATATTCCCTTGATTCGGGGAGATTGATTGATGACAGGCTTCTTGAAGAAATAAAAGAAAAGGGTTTTTCTAGGATCCCTGTATTTGAAAAAAACCAGGAAAACATAATTGGAATATTGTATGTAAAGAAATTGATAGGATTTTGCGGCGATATGAAAGCTTCTGTGGGAGAAGTGTGTGAAAAAAGAGGGGTCATCTTTACCGACGTTGACACAAGGCTTGACAGTCTTCTCAATGTTTTCATAAAAAACAGGAGCCATATGGCACTGGTTTATGACGATTATGGAATGTTCAACGGGATAGTTACACTTGAGGACATAGTGGAAGAGATACTTAAGGTTGAAATAGTGGATGAACAGGACAAGATTGAAGATATGCAGAAGCTTGCCATAATGAGGCACAAAGGAAGGCTTGCAAAAGAGAAGGCGCGGTCGCAAATAGAAAATGAAAACGATTAAAAGAATAGAGGGGAAATTTCTTATGCTTAGAACAATATACTTTTACATATTTCTTTGGGTGGGGCTTCTTTTGACTCTTCCCGCAATTCTTGCAGTTGAAATTGTAAATATTTTTTCAAAAGCCGGAAGCGAAGCTTTATCTCAAAAGACAGCAAGAATTTGGGGGAGGTCTGTTGTTGCGCTAAGCGGAAGCAGTGTCCAAGTCAAAGGGCTCGAAAACATTCCGGAAACGGGACCGGTGCTTTTCATTTCCAATCATCAAAGCAATTTCGACATACCTCTTTTGTTGGGATATCTCAATCGGCCGGTGGGATTCCTGTCAAAGGAAGAAATGAGAAAAGTTCCCATAGTAGGACGATGGATGAGGCATCTCAATTGCGTATTCATGGACAGAAGCAATCCGAGAGCGGCCCTAAAGTCCATCGGAAAAGCTGTCGAAACCGTCAAAAACGGTCATTCCATGTGCGTATTTCCGGAAGGTACAAGAAGCGGATCCGAATCAATGGGCGAATTCAAGCCGGGGGCCTTCAAGATACATACAAAGTCCAAGGTTGCTCTGCTGCCTGTTGCGATTGAAGGAACATGGAGGATTCAGGGCAAGGATTCAATGGGAGTCAAATCGGCCAATGTGAAGGTTTCTGTTTTGAATCCGGTAGATCTCGAAGGAATACCCCTAAGGGATACAGCAAAAATTGCTGAAAAAGTGAAAGGCGAAATACAGAAAGAACTCAAAAGCCTGACCAGAAAGTGATTATTCAATATGCAAACGGGTATAAACTTTTACATTAAGCTGTAAAATTCAACGACAGGGTTGAGGTGGTCCGTTTGTATAAGGAAGTGGATTATGAATTTTATTCCGGGATACTGTTGAAGCAATTGCCGAAAGGCGTTTTTTTAAGTACCAGGAATGGAAACATTGCAAACACAATGACAATAGGATGGGCAAACATCGGAGTAATGTGGGACAGACCCATATTCACCGCATTGTTGAGGCCTTCAAGATTTTCATGCGGACTGATAGAAAAAACAGGAGAATTTACAATAAGCATTCCGCTTGCTTCTGACTTTAGCGACGAATTGCTTTTGTGCGGACAAACATCGGGAAAATGCATAGATAAATTTTCGGAGTGCAATTTGACTGCAAAAAGATCGAAAACCCTGGAAACATATATAGTGGGTGATTGCGAATTGCATCTTGACTGCAGGGTTTTGATGAAAAGCAAAATCAAAACGGGTTTGATTCCCGGAAAAATAAAGAACGAGTACTACAGGCAGGATGATTTCCATAATCTTTATTATGCGGAAATTGCGGCTGCTTATGTTATTGAGTGAAAAGGCTTCGATTTCAATCGAAGCCTTTTGCTGTTTTTGCTTTAATTGTCGAATTGAGTGAAATGTCAGCATTTAGATTGGCTTTTTGGGGTATAAGTCATATACAGTACAAAGGAGGTGCTCGTATGAAAGAAATTGCATATATAGACCGTAACTTTGCCGAATTCATTCCCAATTTCATAAAAGACAGAAAAAAAGACATTGCCGACATAAGAGTACTCATTGGCAGGGGAGATCTTGAAGGAACAATCGAAATACTCAAGATGATGAGAGAAACCGCAAACACATTCGGCTTCAAGAATCTAACAGCAATGTCTTCCCATGCAGTGACTGTAGCGAAAAAAAATGATCATTCCGGAATTGGCGAGTTGACGGACAAGATGGAAAAATATTTGGAACATTTGAAAATATCATATGTAGACCAAGTAGAAGAATGCGAAATGGACTTTTACGATAGTGGAACCGACATGCTTTGATTATCATTGCGAAATTCTATAAAGGTTTTTTTGATTCGAGTCCGGCATGTCGTATTGAATTCTTCGTATGACTATATTTGTTATTTCCAGAAGGTTGATTATCTTGCCGTCTATTGTTTCATCTGAAGGATCTTTTATGCACACAATTGGCCGCAATGGATAGTTGACATTTATCTCTTCGACGAATGCGTAATGCCCCGTGCTAAGTTCTACAAGTGTTCCAACAGGATAAGGCATGATTTTACGGACGAAGGAGACAACCATGTCGTAGTCGAATCTTCCTCCGGCATTTCCCATTATGTACTCTATTACTTCGTGAGGTTGAATCCCCGGACGATAGGGCCTGTCTGAAGTCATTGCGTCATAGATGTCTGCTATGGCCACAATTTTTGAAAATTTATGAATTTTGGAAGGAAATAGACCTTTCGGGTATCCGGTGCCGTCGCATGCTTCGTGATGCTGAAGGGCTATTAGTCTCGAAGACGATTTGACGGTGTGATCCTTGTAGAGATAATCGTAACCGCATATGGTATGGTTTCTTATTATTTCATATTCATGCTGGGTCAGGGTGGAGGGTTTGTTCAAGATATCAAGTGGGACGAAAATTTTACCTACATCGTGGAGCATTGCGCCTACGCATAAATCACAGAGTTCAGTCCTGTCGAGCCCCATTTCAACACCAAGGATAAGAGAAAGCAGGGCAACGCTAAGGGAGTGCTCGTAAGTGTAGTTGTCCATTGTTTTTATATCTACCAGATTTATGAATATTTGATTTTGTGACAATAGGTCATTTACGATATCATTGGCGATTTTGGAAAGTATTGAAACATTGTCCATTCCGCTTCCGTCGAAATGATCTTTTTGCTTTTTGAGCTTGTCGAAAGTCGATTTGATAGTTTTTAATGCCCTTCGCTTGATTTCCGGCTTGATGATTTCTTTGATTTCCTTATGGCTGTAGTTATCGTCGATATAAAGAGATTGAATTCCGTATTTATGTATTTTTAAAATGAGTTTTTCGTTTAGCGGAACACCTCTCTTGAGCAGTATTCTGCCATCGATGTCATATATGGTTTTAGCTAAAAGAGTATCCTCTTTTATACAGCTTATGGGAACGAGTCGCATGGCGATAAATCCTTTCTTTTTATTGTGTAAATGCATTCAATTTACATGATAACGCGTTTGCAAAAACTAGTCAAAGGCCTATGTTCACATTTAGTCTATCGGCAACAAATCATTTCTGTTTGAGGCGATACAAATATGAAAATTATTGGCACAGGTGGCATTTGCAGCAGAATTTGGTATAATGAAAAGGAAAGCTTGAGTGAACCGGATTCACAGATCAATAGAGTTGATTCAAATATTGAATTTACCGGCATAGATACATTTACGGCAGGATTTGGTATAATGAAAAAAAGCTTGGGTGAATCGTATTCATACATTAATAAGACAAAAGGATGGTTGGATGCCTAAAAAAATAAAGGGTGTGGAATCGAGAATAATGGATTCGGCGAAAATTATTTTTCGTGAAAATGGATACGTCAAATCTGAAATTAAACAAATAGCAAGTCATTCGGGAGTTGCAGTGGGCACGATTTATAATTATTGGCCCAGCAAAAAAAAATTGTTTTTCGATGTTTCAGCCGAA
>DATFJE010000209.1:0-16985 GCA_035269385.1 Clostridia bacterium | reverse complement strand
AGTTGCTTTTTCAGTGACACAAATGTACACCTTCTTTATTATTTCTTTTTCTTTCTTCTTGCTGCTTCAGCCTTTTTCTTGCGTTTTACGCTTGGCTTTTCATAATGCTCTCTTTTTCGGACTTCCTGAAGAACGCCAGATTTGGCACATTCCTTCTTAAATCTTCTGAGCGCATTGTCAAGGGTTTCATTTTCCCCCAATAAGACTTGAGACATTAAACATCCCTCCCTCCGATGATAAATGAGGACTAACTATAGCACTTAAAAATTATACATCAAATCCTTTTATATTGCAATTGTTTTTAACCCGGAGGCCATTTCATCGGTCTTCCGCCTATTAAATGCATATGCAAATGTCCAACTTCCTGTCCGGCTTCTTTGCCGTTGTTTATCACCAACCTATAGCCATTGTCTTTTAGTCCAAGACTTTCGGCAATATTTTTAGCGGCTAAAGTCATATCTTGAAACAAGCAAGCTTCTTTTTCATCCAAATCATTAACCGATTCAAAATGTTCTTTTGGGATAATAAGAACATGCACGGGAGCTACCGGATTCAAATCGTTGAAAGCCACAACTCTCTCGCTTTCAAATACAAAATCAGTCGGAATTTCCCCGTTTGCAATTTTGCAAAAGATACAATCTCCCATCTTTACACCCCCTTTGATTCATTATATCAAATTATCTGTAAGTTTAAACAATTTCTCCCCATATAACATCTCCATCAACGCTATTCAATCTGACTTGCCTCATATGACCCGAAAGGCTTTCTTCTGATTCAACTCTGACTTTCATGAAATTCATGCAATGGCCCTCCCATACTCCCTCTTTGCAAATACTCTCGAACAGAACTTGTTCCACTCTTCCTGTTTGCGATTGCGCAAAATATTTTGCACACTCGCCTGCACGTTCAATTGCTGCGGTGCTCCTTGACTTTGCAATTGATGGATTGACTTGATTCGGCATTTCAGCCGCCGCCGTTCCTTTTCTTTTGGAGTATCTGAAGACATGAATATCTTTAAATGCCATGTTTTTGATGAAAACCAACGTTTCTTCAAATGATTCATCAGTTTCACCCGGAAACCCTACAATCAAATCGGTTGTGACTGCTGGATTTTCAAATATATCCCTTATGTCATTCATTATTTTAGAATATTGAGCCGTAGAATATTTTCTGCTCATTGCTTTTAAAACGCTGTCGGAACCACTCTGAAGCGACAGATGAAAATGCGGACAAAATTTTTTGATATTCGACAAACGTCTCAACCTGGCCTCTGTAAAATATGTCGGTTCGCAAGATCCAAGACGTATGCGGTTTATTCCATCAATCTCGGCAAGTGATTCAACAACGTCTACCAACTCAATTTCCTCTTCCAGATCGATTCCATAAAAAGCCGATTGTATGCCTATCAAAACAACTTCACTATATCCTCTTTCGGCCAGCAGCGAAGCCTCTTTCCTTATCGATTCAAAAGGCCTGCTTCTGGTTCGCCCCCTTGTATATGGTATTATGCAATATGAGCAAAAATTGTCACACCCGTCTTGAATCTTAATAAAAGCCCTTGTTTTTCCTTCGTGGTCATTCAGCCCCATGTCTTCATAGGTGTCATGAATTGCGATTGGATCATTGAAAACAAGCATCCTTTCGTTGTCAATTCTCCTTAGACGACTTGCAAGGCTGCCTTTTCCGCAGGCTCCCATTACGAGATTGACCCCTTTGATTTTCTCGATTTCTTCAGGCGCTATTTGCGAATAACAACCTAAAACAGCTATTGTGGGTTTGGGAACCATCCTTGCGTATTTTCTTATAGCCTGCCTTGATTTGCGCTCTGCCAGATGCGTAACACAGCATGTGTTGAATATGGCAATATCCGGGACATTGCCATATTTTGCCTCTTCGCAGCCTTGGCTAATCAATTTTTCCCTGATTGCTTCTGATTCGTATTGGTTTACCTTGCATCCAAGTGTTTCAATAAAAAATGTTTTTTTCATCGCTTGTCTTCAACCCCCTCATGTCTCCAAAAAGGAATTGTATTATGCTGAGGGCTGCAAAACCCGCTGTTTCGGTTCTCAAAATGCGAGGCCCCAATGATATTGAGATTGAACCGCATTCTTTTATTTTATTGACTTCATCCGGCGAAAAACCGCCTTCCGGTCCTACTAGCAGTGCTATCTTTTGGAAATCTTCTTTTTTTGAGGCAAGGCTCTCAAAACCATTCACTTTTTCATTTTCATAAAGAAGTACCGACTTATCGTATTCCTTTAATTTAAAAAGCATTTCATCAAATAAAAATGTGTCTGTGATTTGAGGTATGTCCAACCTTTTAGACTGCTTGGCAGCCTCTTTCGCAATCCTGCGCCAACGTTCCGTTTTTTTTACAGAATTCTTTTCATCTATTTTTACTATTGTCCTCGAGGAAACGTAAGGCTTTATTGAATTGATTCCAAGCTCAGTGCTTTTCTGAACAATTAGATCCATGTTGTTTTTTTTAGGAAGTGCTTGAAACAAATCGACAATCACCTTTTCAGAAACGGATTCCTCCCTGGATGAAATAACTTTCCCGCAAATTGCATTGTCTTTAATCGATAAAATCTCAACCACAAAAACTTTTCCGTCAGAATCACATGCTTCAAACAAATGGCCCGGTTCGGCCCTCAAAACCTTTTCCAAATGCTTTATCTCAGCTGTATCTTCAACTATAACCCGGCCTCCGATTATCGGGTTACGGAAAAATATTCTATGCATTTCAATCTCTCCTTTTTAAAACCATCGCGGTCCATCCATTTTCCGTCTTACTTTCCAGCAAATCAAAATATTCAGATTCATCTACCGCATCCGTCATCTCTTTTGTTTTTTCCTCCAATATGCCTGAAGCAATAAACAAACCGCTTTTCTTGACAAAAGGAGCGGCAGTCTCCAAAAGACTCAATACAACATCAAAAATGATGTTGGCAATCAACAAATCTGCGGGCTCATCCAAATCCTTGAGCAAATCGCCCTGCTTGATGATGCAAGTTTTTTCCTCATTGTTTTTTTTGACGTTTTCTTTTGCCGCCTTTACGGCATCTCCGTCCATATCTATTCCCAAGACTTCAGCCGCCCCCAGCTTGGCCGCGGCCAAAGCCAATATTCCGCTTCCGCATCCGATATCATATGCCTTTATTCCTTTTTCTATATATTTTTCCACGAATTCAAGACACATTTTCGTCGTCTCGTGTGTCCCTGTGCCAAATGCAAGACCCGGATCCAATTCTATTACAATGCCGTCTTCCGAGAAAATCGAGTCGCCCTTGTCGAGAGATTCCCAAGACGGTTTTATGATTATCTTGTCACCAATCTTTATCGGTTTAAAATACTTTTTCCATTCCGTATTCCAGTCCCGGTTTTTCAAAGGTTCAGCTTTCAGTTCGAATTCACCCCGCCCAAGCCGTTCTACAGCCAATTCAAGACTTCTTCTCAAATCCCTTATAAACGAGTTTAATTCATTGTCCTGCCCTATATATCCTTTTAAAACTGTTTTCCCTTTTTCAAACGATATCAAGGACTCGTCGACATAATCCCATCGACCCCTGTCTCTGCTCAAATCGTCAAGAATGGATTCATCTTCAATTACCAGCCCCTCGATTCCATGTTCACCCAAAATACCTATGGCAGCCTCCGCAATCACATTGTCGACCTTAAGCACAATCTCGTTCCAATCCATAGGAAAAACCCCTTTCATAAAAACCAAGATGCTGTTGATTCAGCATCTTGAGTCTCATCATAAATAATCAGTTGAATGCATCCTTCACTTTGGAAAATATACCTTTCTTTTTTCCGGACAAGTCCATTCCCAAGGTTTTTGAAAATTCCCTGAGCAACTCCTGCTGATGCTCGTCCAAATCCCTGGGTGTTTCAACCACCACTTTCACATAATGGTCGCCTCTTCCGTAACCGTTCAATATCGGGACTCCTTTTCCTTTGAGCCTGAACACGGTGCCGGACTGGGTGCCTTCGGCAACCTCGTACTTCACTTTTCCGTCCAACGTCTGAACAACTATCTCGTCTCCGATAGCCGCCTGCGCAATATTTATATGCGCTTCGCTTAGTATGTCGAAGCTGTCCCTCTTGAACGTTTCGTGTTCCCTAACCCTTATCACTACATAAACGTCGCCTTTGGGTCCGCCTTTTATTCCGGGCTCGCCTTCACCTCTCAATGTCATCACCGACCCGTTGTCAACGCCTGCAGGTATTTTTATCTTTATGTTCTTTTTTTCTCTCTTCAAACCGCTACCGCCGCAATCATGACACGCTTCTTCGAAGGTTTTTCCTTCCCCTCCGCATGTTGGACAGGTCTTTGCGTTTACAAACTGTCCAAATGGAGTCCTTTGCGTATATCTGACTTCCCCTGTTCCTCCACAATTGCTACAGGTATTTACCTTTGTTCCTGGTTTTGCACCTGTTCCATCACAAGTTTTACATGTCTCATTTCTAATTATTTCAATTTCCTTTTCAACTCCAAAGGCCGCTTCCTTGAATTCAATAACAGTTTCAACCTGGATGTCCCGCCCCTTGGCGGATCGACTCCTTCTTCTGGTTCCTCCGCCTCCGAACATGTCGAATATGTCTCCGAAAATATCATCAAATCCAGCTCCACCAGCACCGGAAAAACCTCCGAAGCCTTGTCCGTTTCCATTTACACCTTCATGGCCGAACTGGTCGTAACGGCTTCTCTTTTGTGAATCGCTGAGCACTTCATATGCTTCATTGATTTCCTTGAATTTTTCCTCTGCTTCGGCATCACCTTGATTTCTGTCAGGGTGATACTTCATCGCCATTTTTCTATATGCCTTCTTGATGTCCTTCTCGTCGGCGCCTTTGTCTATATCCAAAATTTCATAGTAATCACGTTTGCTCAAAACTACGCCACCTTCCCGTTTTTTCTATAATACTGTACCCATCCATTATAATGCATTACCGGCTTTGGTTCAACGCCATGTCCTTTTACGCACAAAGGCACCCCACAGGGTGCCTATGCGTAAATCTCAACTTCTACTCGTCTTCGTCTACAACCTCATAGTCTGCATCCACTACATCATCATCGGATTTCGAGTCTTCAGATTCGCCCGTTTGCGCTTCCGACTGCTGCTGAGCCGCAGCAGCCTCATACATTTTTTGCGACAATGCATGGAAAGCATTTGTCATTTCTTCTGTGGCCGTCTTGATAACTTCAATATCTTCACCCTCAAGAGCTTTCTTTAGAGCCTCAAGTTTTTCTTCAACTGTTTTCTTTTCTTCCGGAGACACTTTGTCCCCTACTTCCTTCAATGCTTTTTCAGATTCATACATCAATGAATCTGCCTTGTTTCTTGTTTCAATTTCTTCTTTTTTCTTTTTATCTTCCTCTGCAAAGGCTTCAGCTTCTTTTACCTTGTCCTTTATCTCATCTTCAGAAAGATTCGTTGAAGCAGTTATTGTTATTTTTTGTTCTTTGCCGGTTCCCAAATCCTTGGCGGAAACATGCACTATTCCGTTCCTGTCTATATCAAATGTAACTTCTATTTGAGGCACTCCTCTTGGTGCAGGCGGAATACCTGTCAACTGGAACCTTCCAAGCGTTATGTTGCCCGAAGCCATTTCCCGTTCCCCTTGGAGAACATGTATGTCAACAGCAGTCTGGCTTTCCGCTGCCGTAGAGAATATTTGGCTCTTCTTGGTCGGAATCGTCGTATTTCTTTCAATCAGCTTTGTTGCGACGCCCCCGAGGGTCTCTATTCCAAGCGAAAGAGGTGTCACATCCAAAAGAACAAGGTCTTCAACCTCTCCTGTTATTACTCCTGCCTGTATGGCTGCACCAACTGCAACACATTCGTCAGGGTTTATGCCCTTGTCCGGGGTATTGCTTGTTATTTTCTTTACAGCTTCTTGAACAGCAGGAATTCTTGTTGATCCGCCTACAAGAATTACCTTGTCTATTTCACTTGATTTTATTCCTGAATCCTTTATCGCGTCTTGCATAGGACCAATTGTCTTTTGAACGAGGTGCGCAGTAAGCTGGTCAAATCTGGCTCTTGTTACATCCATGTTCATGTGCAAAGGTCCTTCAGCTGTTGCAGTGATGAAAGGCAGGTTGATATTTGTAGTTTGAACAGTCGACAATTCTTTTTTTGCTTTCTCCGCAGCTTCCTTAAGCCTTTGCAGAGCCATTCTGTCTTTCTTTAGGTCGACCCCATACTCCTTCTTAAAGCTTTCAGCCATAAAATCCATCAATACATTGTCGAAATCGTCTCCTCCGAGATGATTGTCTCCCTTGGTAGCAAGGACTTCGAAAACGCCTTCTCCTATTTCGAGTATTGAAACGTCGAAAGTTCCTCCACCAAGGTCATATACCAATATCTTTTGATCATGGTCCGGTTTGTCGAGACCATATGCAAGGGAAGCCGCAGTAGGTTCGTTTATTATTCTTTCAACCTTTAGTCCGGCTATTCTTCCGGCATCCTTTGTAGCCTGGCGCTGGCTGTCCGTGAAATATGCAGGCACAGTTATTACTGCATCAGTCACCTTTTCTCCCAAATAAGCTTCAGCGTCCGATTTAAGTTTCATAAGGATGTATGCCGAAATATCCTGCGGTGTATATTCCTTTCCATCGATAGACACGTTGTGGTTTGTTCCCATTTCCCTCTTTATGGATGTCACGGTCCTGTCGGGATTTGTTATAGCCTGTCTTTTTGCCGTTTCTCCGACCAAGCGCTCTCCATTTTTAGCAAAAGCCACTATGGACGGGGTTGTTCTGTTGCCTTCGGCATTAGGTATAATTGTAGGTTCTCCACCTTCCAAAACTGCAACACAAGAGTTTGTTGTTCCCAAGTCAATTCCTATTACTTTCCCCATTTTTATTCCTCCTTAATTTACTAAAATTTATATATTATTGGCTATTTAGCCACTTTTACCATGCTCGGCCTGATGACTTTGTCATTAAGGCTGTAACCTGTCTGGAAAACTTCAATAACTGTTTCCGCCTCTAATTCATCTGATTCCTCCATCATTACCGCGTGATGGTAATTTGGATCGAAAGGTTTTCCTACAGCTTCGATTATTTTGAGTCCATTCGAATTCAAAACATCATTCAACTGCTTGTATACCATCTCAATGCCCTTGAGCATTTTCTCCGAGCTTCCATTTTCAGATTCCGCCGACAGAACAGCTCTTTCAAAATTGTCAATCACCGGAAGAAGATCACAAATCAATTTTTCATTGGCATAGCTGTAAATGTCTTTTTTTTCTTTTTCAACCCTTTTCTTGTAATTCCTGAAATCCGATGAGACTCTCAAAAATCTTTCGTTCATTTCGTTGAATTCATTTTCCAAAGTTTCATAGGAATCCTCTTTAGCCTCTTCGGATTCATTCTCGGCATCCTGAATCACTTCAGGCTCTTCATCGTTCATCTTTATGCCTTGTTCCTTTTCAATACCTTCCGCATTTTCATTTGCTTCTCTTTTTTCCATCCCCGTTCACCTCTTTATTCATTTGATTCTGACCAGAAAAAACGTCCGTCAATGTGTCTGTCATATATTCCACGAGTGAAATTATCTTAGGATAATTTATTCTAGTGGGCCCAATTACACCAATTTTACCGATGACTCTTCCATTAAGCTTGTAGGTTGCAGTAACCAGGCTGCATTCCTTGATTTCATCCCACTGGTTCTCCTTGCCGATTCGAACCGAAATGTCTTTCTCGAGGTCTTCACTTAGAACTATCGACAGTTTGTCTTTTTTGTCGAGTGCATCCAAAATGCACTTTGCCTTTTCAACATCGCTGAATTCCGGCATGTGCAGCACATTTGATATTCCGCTCAAATAAATCCTGCTCGAAGAACTGCTGTTCATGTGCAATCCTATCGATTCAATCAGCTTATCCACAAAGTTCAGATAATTTTCAAAACCGCTCTCGATTGCAAGGATTTCTTCTTTGTCCAATTGATTGGCATCCTTGCCTTTCAATCGATATTTTAGCATGTTTGCAATTTTGTCCAATTCGTCTTGGCTCAAATTATTTGTATTGATGACCAAGTCCTTCACTATTCCCGATTCCGATACCAAAACAAGCAAAGCCCTTGTTTCGCTCAACCTTATTATTTTAAGGTTTTTCAATCGGCTTGACTTGAAATCGGGAGTCAAAATGAAAGATGTCAAAGCAGACATCTGAGAAAGAATTTTTGAAGCATGCCTGATTATTTCTTCCGATTCAAGCATCCTGCTTACAAGCTGATCCCTTATGGATTTCTTTTGTATGTTTGCCATCTTATAGAGTCTCATAAGATTGTCCACATAAAGCCTGTATCCTTCATCCGAAGGAATCCGCCCCGATGACGTGTGAAGCTGTTCAATGAATCCCAATTCCTCCAAATCCGCCATCTCGTTGCGGATTGTAGCTGAACTCACACCCAAATTGTATTTTCTTGAAAGAGTTCTGGAGCCGACCGGCTGAGCCGTTTGAATAAAATCATCGACAATAGCCTGGAAGATTTTCAATTGCCGCTCCGTCAATCGCATGAGGCCACCCCCTGTTATTAGCACTCTATCTCGTCGAGTGCTAATGCCATGACTATAAACTAACACTTAAAAAACAATTTGTCAATAATTTTGATCGATAACATTTAGAAATTCCAGAAATACGGAATTTGAAAGATCCATCCCTTTTCGGGTCAATAAAAGTCTTTCGTTTTCAACCAAAACAAGTCCGTTTCTTTTTAAATCAATCATGGTTTTTTTAAATGTTCCGCCAAAATCCATTTGATGCCTTTCCCCAACTGCCAGCATGTCAATTCCATCGGTCATTCTAAGTCCAAGAAAAATTTCTTCAAAAAGCGCATCTCTTTTCGTCAATGTTTCGCTTTCAACAATGCGGGTTTTGCCTCCTTCCGCCCTTTTTAAATAATCCTCAATACTGCTTGTGTTTTGAAAACGTTTTTTCCCTATGAATGAATGTGCCGCAACGCCCAGCCCAAGATAGCTGCCTCGCTCCCAATAGTTTTTATTGTGCCGGGACTCTCGACCCTCTTTTGCGTAATTTGAAATCTCATATTGATCATATCCTCTGGTCGTCAAAAAATCTGTGCAAAAATGGTGCATTCCTCTTTCTTCAACTTCTTCAGGAAAAAGTCCAGGGCTTTTATTCATCATCTCCCGCATTGGAGTATTGTCGTTTACAATAAGGCTGTAAGCGGATATGTGCTCCGGTGACAATTGGCAAGCGGCAATTTCAAGGTCCCTCTTCCATATATCCATCGTCTGTCCCGGCAAGCCGTACATTAAATCTATGCTTATATTTTTGAATCCACCTTTTCTTGCATGTTCAAATGCAAGACGGCTTTGCCTGCTGTCGTGAACCCTTCCTATTGTCTTTAGAATACAATCGTCAAAACTCTGCATTCCCATGCTTAAGCGGTTGTATCCTGAATCACGCAGCATTTTTGAATCCCTTTCAAGAATAGAATCGGGATTTGCTTCCATTGTGATTTCTGCATTCTTGCCAAGATGCGCCTTTGAGGCGATTCCTGAAATAAGTTCTTCATGAAAATTCTCCGGCATGAGGCTCGGTGTTCCTCCACCGACAAAAATGCTTCTGATTTCAAAGTCAGACAACAACTCCGAATAGTTTTCTATTTCACTTAACAAAGCCTTTTTATAAGCCCTTGCTTTTACGGCTTCATATCTGAATGAAACAAAATCACAATATGCGCATTTTTTAATGCAAAACGGTATGTGTACATATACCGACAATTTTTTCATCAAAGACTCCTCCCTCTCTATAAGCCAACACGCTCTCTCATATATAAAACAAAAAGACCGATGCCTGCGCTTTATCCACCGCTTTCAAGGACGAATAATCGTCCTTGATCCTTCTTAAGCGTATGGAAGAAGCATATTCACATCGATCTTGGCTTTATTTTTTTTCATCCAATTTCAAAACAGCCAGAAAAGCGTCCTGCGGAACTTCCACGTTGCCAAGCATCCTCATTTTTTTCTTGCCTTCCTTTTGTTTTTCAAGCAATTTTTTCTTTCTCGATATGTCGCCGCCATAACATTTTGCCAATACGTCCTTCCTCATTGCCTTAATGTTTTCACGTGCGATCACCTTGTTTCCTATTGCCGCCTGAATCGGTATAACAAACATGTGCCTTGGAATTACATCCTTAAGCTTTTCACATATTGACCTGCCTCTTTGCACAGCCTTGCTTTCATGCGCAATCATTGAAAACGCGTCTACGACTTCCCTGTTTATCAATATATCCAGCCTCACCAGCTTGGATTTTCTATACTCTTTTATGCTATAGTCCAGGGAACCGTATCCCCTTGTTTTAGACTTGAGGACATCGAAGAAATCATATATCACTTCGTTGAGCGGAAGTTCGTAATGAAGTATTACTCTATGCTCGTCAATGTATTCCATGTTCAGCAAAGTGCCTCTGCGATCCTGGCACAACTCCATAATGTTTCCCACGTATTGATTTGGAAGCATTATGCTTGCATCGACAATAGGCTCCTCCATATAATCGATTTCACTTTCCTTTAGCATGTCTGTCGGGTTTTGAATCTCAATAATGTTTCCATCCGTTTTGATTATTTTGTATATTACGCTTGGAAGCGTTGCAATCATGTTGAGTCCAAATTCACGTTCAAGCCTCTGCTGAATTATTTCCAAGTGGAGAAGTCCGAGAAATCCGCATCTGTAACCAAAGCCCAAAGCCACAGATACTTCCGGTTCATATACCAGCGAAGCGTCATTGAGTTGCAATTTCTCCAGCGCATCTCCTATGTTCTCATATTTTTCGCCCTCGGCCGGATAAATGCCGCAATAAACCATTGGTGTGACTTGCTTGTAGCCAGGCAATGCCGATACGCAAGGGTTTTTATCAAGAGTTATAGTATCGCCCACGCGGCAGTTTTCAACATTTTTTATGCTTGCTGTAAGAAATCCAACATCTCCCGCTTCAAGCACTTTTTTCGAAATCATGTTTGGCGAAAAAATCCCCACATCTGTAACTTCAAATGTTTCACCAGTTGAAACCATCCTTATTATGTCCTTGGGAGCAACCTTTCCCTCAACCACCCTTATGTTTGCAACCGCACCCTTGTAGCTGTCGTAATAAGAATCGAAAATCAATGCCTTTAGCGGTTCTCCATCGTCTCCCTTGGGCGGAGGAATCTGATCTACAATTGCCTTCAGCACCGCTTCTATATTGACACCGTTTTTTGCAGAAATTAGGGGCGCCTTGGATGCATCGATTCCAATTATCTCTTCAATTTCATCAATGACCTCTTCGACTCTGGCACTCGGCAAATCTATCTTGTTTATGACAGGCAATATTTCAAGATCCTGGTCCACAGCCAAATAAACATTTGCCAATGTTTGGGCTTCCACCCCCTGACTTGCGTCAACAACCAAAATTGCCCCTTCGCATGCAGCGAGGCTCCTGGAAACCTCGTAATTGAAATCTACATGTCCGGGTGTGTCTATCAGATTCAAATAATACTCTTTTCCATCCGAATGTTTGTAAAGCAATTGTATGCTCTGTAGTTTTATTGTTATTCCCCGTTCTCTTTCGAGTTCCATATTGTCAAGCACCTGGTTCTTCATTTCCCTTTGTGAAATGAGTCCTGTCTTTTCAATCAACCTGTCCGCCAAAGTGGATTTGCCGTGGTCTATATGCGCTATTATGGAAAAATTCCTTGTCCTCTCTTTATGTCCTTCAGTCATGCCTTTTCCTCCTCAATACTCTTGAAATTGCTTCATTCATTATAACACAGGTCAACTTTAGCGTATAGTTTTAGAATTGCCAAAGTCTTACTTGCATTATGCATTTTATCATGGTAAAATATCCTTTGTCAGTTAGATTACGAGGGGGTGAATGAAAATGGCAAATATCAAATCAGCAAAGAAACGCATTAATGTCATTAAACGAAAATCTGCGGAAAACAAAAGCATCAGGTCAAGCGTGAAAACAGCAATCAGAAGATTTAATGAAGCTGTTGAATCAGGTGATGCAACTTTGGCATCCGAGAAATTCATTTCTGCCGAGAAAACTATTTATCAAGCGTCAAGCAAAAATGTTTTTCATAAAAACAACGCTTCTAGAAAAGTTTCAAATCTCGAAAGAAAACTAAACAATCTTAAAAACGTTCAATAATTCGTGAAGAACAATTTTCCCCATTGTAATTCGCTAAGCAAATAAAAGCCTCTTCCATACGGAAGAGGCTTTTCTGACGAATTCTATCCAATATTTCGCTCATATATCAAATTACCAACTTCACAAATCAGCACTTCGAGAGCCATGCGCTTTTGACTTGAAATGGATTTGCATTTCAAATCCGTCATCATGCACAAATCCATTATTTTTTCTATGGTTCCCATATCCAGATTTTTCCCTTGCCTATATGTTTTTTTGAAAACAAACTCGCTCTTTATTCCCAATATCTTCATGGTTTCATTTTTTGAAAGCCCATTCCTTGTCATGCTCTTAACCTTCATTATCTGTCTGAAATGGCGGCTGACCATAAACAGTATCTTGATTTCCGGTTCACCCATTTCACACAATGTTTCCAGACTTTCAAGAGCATATGCCGTTTTACCTTCGGAAAGGCTGTCAGTAAACTTGAATATGTTCGTTTCCTCTCTTGTATTTAGAAATCCGTCAAAATCGTTCTTTGCTATGTTTGTCCTTCCATTAAGGCTCCCTATCAATTTTTTGAGCTCGCTTTCCGAATCATAAAGTGTTCTTGGCCTTTCCTTGCTAAAATAACCCAATTGCTGAATCAAACGCCTCTTGTCGGTTTTTGAAATGGAAATACCGCTTGTCTTGAAAAAATCGTCAATCCATGCATCGTAGGTTTCAGGCAACAACCTCTTTGCCTCTATGACAAGTTTCTTTTTTTTAAAATATTTGTATACAAAACTTCGTTTGTCCACGCGTCCATTAAGCAAAATCAGCATTGTGGATTCCGGAACTTTTTCCACAAAATCATCCATGTCTTCTTTGCCTTTGAAGTTGTCAGAGGCAATTTTGATAAAATCATCAACAACTACCATCCTGAATCCGCACATAAATGGAAGTGTAACTGCCTTTTCCTCTATTTCCCTTATGTTCGACACACGTTCGAGCTTATGAAAATTCAGTTCCATCATGCATCCATTCAAATATTTGTTTGACATGTACTCGATGAATTTATCTGAAACGTAATTTTCATCTCCTTCTATAAAAAATATCCTCTGCATTAAAACATCCGGCAATGCAATCAATTTATTCAAGTCCATATTCTTCACCTCTGTTTGAAAAATAACTTTTGACGAAATATTTCTCCAAACCGTCTGTTTCAACTATAATGGCACCGTCATTGTCGGTTCTATACATTTCTATTCCAGAACTTTCGTATCTCTTTAAAACACAGGGTGCCGGATGGCCGAAAAAATTCTTTCCAACCTGTACGACTGCTGTTTCCGGCTTGAATGACTTCAAAAAAACTTCGGTGTTCGAAGTTTTGCTTCCATGGTGGCTTGCCTTGATAAAATCTATATCTTCAGAATTTTCCGAAGCCAAACGTTTTTCAGTTTCACTTTCTATGTCTCCAGTCAGCAAAAGCTCAAAATTCCTGTAGTCCAGCAAAAGTACTATTGAATCGTCATTTTCCGTAGAATGAAAACCAGTTTCTTCCTTCGTTTTGCATACATTTAAGATTTTTATTGCCAAACCGTCCATTTCAATGCACTGGCCGGCCTTTGCGCAAATGACCGAATTTCCGTTTTCACTCATTTTCACTTCCAGATCATTCTTTATATTTTCGTTTTCCCAAGCCTTCTCTTTCAACAAAAGGGTATTGATACGACCCTTTTCCGCAAGTTCAATAAATCCCCCATAATGATCTTCATGAAAATGCGTCAATACCGCAAGATCTATTTGCCCTATGCCATTTTTCAGGAGAATGTCATCAATATTTTTATCTGAGCTTCCGCTGTCGACTAAAATTTTTCTATCGTTCTTTGTTCGAATCAGTATGCAGTCTCCCTGCCCCACGTCGAAAAAAATTATTTCAATCCGCTCTTTTCCAATGGCAATTGAAGGAACCGCAGCTATGACTATAATCGCCATTATGACTGCCGCAGCCCTTTTCATCCTTTCCGCCCCAATAAGAACATCTTTCCTCGATTGTAACACAAACAAAATGCATGCGCAGTAGTAGATGCCAATCGCCTTTTCTCCCATAGACGGCAACTCTATATACGCCCATGAAAATCCGGCGGCCGCTCCTGAAAACCAATCAAGTGCAGCCATAGCCAGGTCAACCGGAAATGCCAGTGCAAGCGGTATGAAAGGGATTGCAAAATAGACGGCGATTGCGAAAATGTATAGGACCGGCTGCCACATCCCCATCAATATGACGGCCGGCACATTTGCTATAATAGAAACAATGGATATGTAATTGAAATGCAATATTATGATTGGCGCAATTCCTATTTGCACTGCAAACGATATCATAAAGGCCTTGACAACCATGTTTTGTGAATTGTTCCATTTCCTTATTGCCGGATAAATGAAATGAATCGACGCCACGGCTCCGAATGACAATTGAAATCCAGGCGAATAAATCTGATAAGGGTTCAATGTCAAAACAATCAACGCTGCAATAAGTAAAGAATTCAATAGATCATATTTTCGTTTTGCAATCCTTGAAAGCTCAAGCACGGCAATGAAAAGAAACGCTCTTACAGCGGAAACCGGAAAACCGGTTATGGAAATAAATCCGAACAAAAGCGAAAGAACCGCAACGGATTTAAACCAACGATTTTTCAAACGAATAAATTCCGACAACTTGATCAAAAATCCATACAGTATTGCTATATGTAGGCCCGAAACCGCAAAAAGGTGGGAAAGTCCCGACATTCCTATGCTTTGCTCCTGTTCTTCACTCAAAAGGCTTGTATCGCCAAAAACCAGCGATGCAAAATACGCACGACTTTTATATCCAATGAACTGCTTTGATTTAGTCAATATTTCATCTTTAATTACAACAGGATCGTTTTTTCCAACTACGGGAACTGCTTCAATAAAGCTTGATTCATTAAAAAAACTCACTTTGTCGTAACCCTTGAACAGTCCATATAATCTATAATCGAATTCATTTGGATTTTTTGGTTTGCTTTCGTCGTAAAGGCAGCCTTTGTATTTTACATATCCGTGCCTGTATTCCGAAAGATCGGAATCTGATAAAATCAATATTGTAGCTTTTGCATCGCTGTATCCCTCTCCGGCATTTACTCCTTCGACTTGCAGCACCAATTTCCCCTCATTACCGTATTCCGGCCCATATGCATATCCATAAACCTCAAATTCTCCATTTCCGAAAACATCGTCTTGGATTTCTCCCGATACATAAAAAGACAATGCCATTCCGAGCAGGACTCCGAAAAGTGCTATTGAAAGCCTCTTGAGTGTTTCTTCCGACCGTCCGAATATATACAAAAGGCATAAAATCAGCAAAGAGAGACCCATCATCAACATTGCGGGACTGTCAAGAATAACCAGCATTCCGATTAAATATGAAAACATGAATAAAGCCAAGGGTCTTCTCAAAATGCCACCTCGATTCCAAACATTTCTCTATTGACAACTTTTTTATTTGTATGCCAATATTGCTGCTTTTTCCTTTTCATCGAGCCTGTAAAGATCGCAAACAAAATCATCAACAAGCGTTTCGTCCCTTTCGACGCAGTCGTGCATTGAAGAAAGCCATTCCACCGATTGTTCCGTCAAACGGGGTATTGGAATCCTCGTGAGCGGAGTGTGATACAGTTCAAGCTGCCTTCCTTTTCTTTTACCGTTGTTCTTTAGCCAAAAGTATACAAGACTCGAATTTAGAATACAGCAAAGAGCTTTCATATGGTTTGAGTCCATTTCGCCCTTTATAAAGTATATGTCTGCACTTCCATAGCAGACTCTTTCGGTATAAACGAAGCGATTGTCCAGAGCCCTGTGTGGAACCATTATTTTTGAGCCATTGAATATTTTTTCGTCTCTTGGCCATTGCAGCTCGTACCAATTCCTTGCACCGTTTATTACTTCTCTTCTCATTGAAAGAATTTCTCTGTAGGGATTAAGGTGTTCGAAAACTGCATCAACAGATTTTTTTTCTTCTTTTTTCATTTTCCCGTCTGTTACATACAATATCAGCCTTTTAGAGTCCTTCAGCGAGTACCGGCCTATATCGGAATTTTTATAGAAGGGTTTAAGGAATGTCGAATTTTTCAAATTTTCCGGAACTTTTTCGATTGTTTCAAATACGTATACAGGTTCATTGGGCCTCATATTGCCCTGTCCTGCAAAAATGTTCCTTTTGCTTGTTCTGTCGCAGCCCGACACAAGACCTTGTCTAACTTCGCAAACATCACCCAGCAAACATTCCGAATTTTGTCTTATGCTCCTTGACGCTTCTCGAAACCTAAAATTTTCATACAGTATTATGTTTCCGTCAGAATCGTATATGGATTCGCCATCGATTTTCTGCGTTTCGGCTTTTTTTACTGCTTCCGTAAAACAGCCCGATTTGCCTTTTGAAGTTTTAAATACTGTTTTCAGGCTATATGCGGGTCTTTTTTGAATTGTGAAAAGCATATTGTGCTGGCCCTTTGCCGAACTGAAAATTTCCACATCCTCAAGCATGCATATTTCCCTGAACAATGTATTTTCATTCAAAAAAGTTCTCAATTTGCTTGCTCCGTCCGCGGTTGTAAAATAATTAGTAGTAACATATGATGCAACTCCGCCCGGTTTCAGCATTTCAACAGCTCTATAAATAAAATAATAAAAATAATCCATTTTAGCCTCGTAGAATCGTTTGCCGAAATCCGACATTTTGGCATTTTTGAATATATCGATATTCCCTTTTTCACCGAGATATGGAGGATTGCCCAAAAACAGATCATAAGAATCTCCAAAACACAAATCCGAAACCGC
>DATFJE010000208.1:0-4501 GCA_035269385.1 Clostridia bacterium | reverse complement strand
GCGCCTGGACTCGTGCCTTTCTGTGCCCAATATGTGAAGACCTCCGGCGGCTTTAACTTTTGCCCCCTCTGCGTCTATGTCTTTCTTGTACTTCGAATATATTTTGTCATAAGTTTTTTTGGCCTCAACGGATTCGTCGTCATTGTATTCTATAACGCCTGTAACTCTGTTTACGGTTTCCTCGTCGTATCCGAGCTTGCGCATCTCCTTCTTTGCCATGAATTCCGCATTTCCTCCAAGAACTATGTCGGTTCCACGCCCGGCCATGTTTGTTGCAATTGTTACGGCTTCAAACCTTCCTGCCTGAGCAACTATTTCGGATTCGCGCTCATGCTGCTTGGCATTGAGCACTTCGTGCCTTATCCCTCTTTTTTTAAGCATTGCGCTTATAAGCTCCGATGTCTCGATGGCAATCGTACCCACGAGAACAGGCTGGCCTGTCTCATGCCTAACCGCTATCTCCTCGACAACGTTCCTGAACTTGCCTTCTATCGACTTGTATACCGCATCAGGCATGTCGTCTCTTTTGATGGGCTTGTTGGTTGGTACAACAACAACGTCCATGTTGTATATTTCCTTGAACTCGTCCTCTTCTGTCTTGGCAGTACCTGTCATCCCCGAAAGCTTGCTGTACATTCTGAAGTAGTTCTGCAGAGTTATGGTGGCAAGGGTCTGCGATTCTTTTCTTACTTTTAGCCCTTCCTTTGCCTCTATGGCCTGATGAAGTCCGTTTGAATACCGCCTTCCAAGCATGAGCCGGCCCGTGAATTCGTCAACAATAAGGATCTCTCCGTCCTTTATGACGTAATCCCTGTCTTTTTTCATCAGCGAATATGCCCTCAGGGCCTGGTTGATTCTGTGTGAAATCTCCATGTTCTCAGGGTCTGCAAGGTTTTCAATCTTGAAAAACTTCTCGGCCTTGGGTATTCCCTCATCATCTGTAAGAATGACCGTCCTTGCTTTTTCATCAAGAACATAGTCTCTCTCGTTTCTTAAACCCGAAGCGAATTTGTCTGCGGCAATGTAAAGCTCGGTAGTCTTGTTACCCGCGCCTGAAATTATTAGCGGAGTCCTGGCCTCGTCGACCAGTATGGAGTCTACCTCGTCCACTATCGCAAAATTCAACTGCTTCTGGACCATTCCTTCTTTGTATATGACCATGTTGTCCCTGAGGTAGTCGAATCCGAACTCATTGTTTGTTCCGTAGACTATGTCGCATGCGTAGGCGTCGTTTTTCTCTTTGTCGTCCATTCCATGCACAAGGCATCCCACGGTAAGCCCGAGAAACTCGTAGATTCTTCCCATCCAAGCCTTGTCCCTCGAAGCCAGATAATCGTTTACGGTTACAACATGAACTCCCTTTCCTTCCAATGCATTAAGATATGCAGGAAGCGTAGCCGCAAGAGTTTTTCCTTCTCCTGTTTTCATCTCGGCTATCCTGCCTTGATGGAGAACAACCCCTCCAAGAATCTGCACTGGAAAATGTCTCATTCCCACGGTTCTTACTGCAGCTTCCCTAACAACAGCAAAGGCCTCCGGAAGCAAATCATCCAGGGTTTCACCATTTTCAATTCTGTTTCTGAATTCATTCGTTTTTCCTTTAAGGCTTTCATCGTCGAGAAGCTTTGTCCCCGGCTCGAAAGCCTCGACCTTTTCGACTGTTTTCATCAATCTTTTTATTTCTCTATCGTTTATGCTTCCTACAAGCATATTTATAAGTCCCAACAGGCTCATCTCCTTTCGCATACTTCTTAATATTATATCATTTCTTCATGCTTCCTTCAAAATAAAAGACCGCCCTGAAGGGCAGCCCGTTCAATTCTTTCTTCCTTTGTATCTGGGAGTAACCATTCGACTTCTTGAAAAACGGTATTTTTTTACCATTTCGCCACGCAAATAAAAGATTATTCCAAGCGACATCAAAAGGTCCCCTATGCTGACTACTTTAGCCAAAGGGTATGGTTTTGGCAAAACTACGAGCTTGCCCAAAAAACGCGTCCACGAATCCAAGCTTTCAATTGACACATAATTTATAATTTCTCCCGATTCTATTCCGTTTATCATGCCGTCGAGTCCAGCTATTCGCAGGCCCTCCATGTAAATCGGCATCTTGAATCCGTTAAGGAGCATAACCAGCAAATTGAGGCCGGCTCCCACAGCAATTATCCAAAAGCCCTTCTTGTCAAGATTCCAAAGCACGACAGCAAACATAACAATCAGTGAAAACAGATAAATGTACACTCCAAAATCATCAAAAAAGGGACTGTTTATTGAAAACATGGGCGATATTCCAAGCAGCAAAGCTGCCATTATAAGATACCATCCCCGGATTTTCTTTATTCCTATGTTTGTCAATCTTCCGTGTTGTACGACTCCTATTACAATACCTATTATAACGCTTTCAACGAACAATTGTTTTCCTCCTTTTTTGTGTGTTTGATATGAAGAAAAATACTCCTGCAGATATTGCTATGTCTCCAATGCTTATTGTCTTTGGGAACGGATATGGAGGCGGAATGTGTATTACATCTCCCAATATTTTAAGACGCGTTGTCTCCTCGTCAAGGATATCGTGTCCTGCAATGAATCCTCCGGACAATTGATCCACCTCGACAGTGTAGCCCTCCGACAAGGCCCCTTCGACATCCACAGGCATCTTTCCGTCATTAAAAGATATAACTGCAAAATTAAGCAGTATTCCAATGAGTATTACGACAAAGATGCGCCTGCTCATATTGTAGTAGCAGAATATAACCAGCATTGTGTAAATTATTATTTGAACCACCAGATAATACTCGTTCCAAAACAAACGCAAGCCCAAAAGATTTTGGCTCACGATGATTTCACTTGCAATTTCAAGCAAAAAGGCCGCTATCGGCAACCAAAAATATCTAACATCAACATATTTTAAAAAACGCATATTGCCGTTTTTAAAAGTCGCAATCATAAGCCCCAGAAACACCGATTCACCCAACATTCAAAAATCGCTCCCTGGAATCCTTGTTGTTAACAATGATAGTAAATGCATCCACCACTTTTGGCACAAACTGCTTGCCCGATTCGGCAAGTATGATTTCTATTGCCTTTTCGTGACTGAGGGCCTTTCTGTAAGGACGGTCTGTAGTGACCGCATCGAATGTGTCGGCAACGGACAAGACTGCATCCTCTATTGATATCTGGATTCCTTCGAGCCCGTCCGGATATCCTTTTCCGTCAAACCTCTCGTGATGGTGAAGAATGATTTCAGACACTCCCTTGAGGAACCTGACCTCATCGAGAATGTTTGCGCCGATTCGCGGATGTTTTTTTATTACTTCATACTCTTCAGCGGTCAATTTGCCCGGCTTGTTTAGTATGTTGTCCCTTATGCCTATTTTGCCTATGTCATGAAGCGTAGCCGCAATTTTTATATTTTCAATCTGCCAAGGGGCAAGCGACATTTCTTCAGCAATCCTGAGGGCATAATGGGCAACACGCTGTGAATGCCCGTTTGTATACTGGTCCTTTGCATCAACCGAATTCGACAACGCTTTTATCGTCTCCAAATATACATTTTTCATGTCAAGGTACAGTATGAATGAATACCTCGCAAGAAGAAGCGGTCCATAGAAAAGAATAAGCGCAAACCACCCGTAATAGCTATATGCTATTGCCATAAGGACTCCAAGCGGTGATATTGCTATGAAATTTTTGGCAACCCACAGATTCCGCCTCAAAAGATTCAAAACAGTCGAGTCCTCAAAAAATGAGAACAACACCATATACATGATTGTATTAACAAATATATATATGAGAATTGCCAGCATTATTCCAAATACGCTGAATCCGCCAATATTCATGTTTGGGAAAATTATGCCGCCGTAGACATATCCATAACTCGCCAACACGGAGCTTATCGCGTATGCCGACCCGTTGAAAAATCTCTTTTGGAAAGACGTATTCAAAAGGTGATGGCTTTTGCCGTCAATCTTTTCGACTCTGAGAATTGTCCCGAGGGCGATTACCATAGGAACAACTAAAGGTTCAAACAAGAGCATTGAAGCCAACCCTATCGCAAATCCGAGAGAAATGAATGTTGATTTGTTTATTATTATCGGCATTGATTCTGTCAATACTGCCAAAAAAACAAAATAGAGCAATTCAAACCACATGTCAGCCTTTGCTATGTGCAAAGCGCTTACAACCAGTGTAAACAAACCCACCAGGCTTATGGCAATTGTATAGCTCTTCAACTTAAAATCTTTCATTGTTTTCTCCCACCGTTTTCAGCTCTCTATTTGCATATTGCCAGCAACATTCACCTTGATTGCGTAAATTCATACATCTATAATAACGAACCGGCTTTTTTCATTTCTTTGTTGTTATCTCCAGCCCCAGTGAGCTCCGCCTGCCAACACGAGTGAAAGCAGCGACATGAATAATACCATTAATCTTTTCACAATATAGCCTCCTTTTCAAGTATGCTCTGTTATGCTCCGCTAACTTGAACAGGCTATTTCGC
>DATFJE010000207.1:0-8305 GCA_035269385.1 Clostridia bacterium | reverse complement strand
TATCGGTCTCCGGATTAGCATCGGATATGTCCGATAGCGACAATCCATTGTTTGATGCTATTGCTGTCAAGGTGTCGCCCGGTTTAACAGTGTATGTCTCTATCTGTTCGCGTCCGGTAAGAAGAAGTTCCACAATCATGTCGCTTTCACTTTGAAGTATGGATTCACGAAGAAATATGTTCCCCTCGGTTATTTCCACACTTTCCCTGAAAACGACTGCATCGATGTTTTCATGATCATTCTTGAGCCTTGATTTTACATTGTTGATCAAGAATTCAAGGTCGCTTCTGTTTATTGCCTTAGCATAGACTTTTTCGTCAACCGACAATTTATATCCTGGTGTGACAAATTTCTGGTCAACCAAAACCGCGTTCCTGAAGTCTTCATAGCTTGTTGGCGAAAGGCCGTTTTTTTCGATTTCATTTAATGCCGCCTCGTAATATGGAGACAGCTCTTCCACATAATATTTGGCGGCAAGCTCATCTTTTACATCGTCTATCATCGACATTATTTCGGACCGGTTTTCACCATAACCCACAACCTGTTTGTTTATGCGGATTTCCAATATGGTTTCCTCTTTCGGGCCAATCAACGAAAAAGCAAGTCCTAAAATGAACAATGCGAAAACCGCTATCCTTATCCTTGAATTCGCTTTTTTTGTCAGCATTATTTTCATCCCTTTTACAGTATTGTCTGAATTGATCTTCTAATTGTTAATTCAACGCCGAAGGGCTCCATTCCTTCATTAAAAGAATAAAACATGATTATGTTGACAATGGGGTGAAAGCCTTTTTTTTATGCAAAAAGCGGTTTTTCAATCATTTTGGGTATCATCTTCAAGAAAGGAGGGGATTGCGGTGAAGAAAAGAGCAAGGGAATACGGAATACGTTTCGGGAAATACAAGACCGGTACCCACAATTCCATTACAGACGTTCCCGGTGTCAAAGTGGGACATGAAACCATAATTGAGGGTGAAGTGGGAGGCAGGCTGGCACGAACCGGAGTGACTGTAATTCTGCCCAATAAGGACATATACAACAACAAGGTTTTTGCCGGAGGATATACCATAAACGGCGCCGGCGAAATGTCGGGGATGAACCAGATTACCGAGTGGGGCATAATGGAGACGCCAATAGCGCTTACGTCGTCAATGAACGTAGGAATCGTGCATGACGGGCTGGTGGATTACCTGTACAGAAAACTGCCTGAGATAAGGGAAACCAGGAATGTGATTCTCCCCGTTGTGGCAGAATGCAACGACGGCATACTCAACGATCCCTATTACAGGCATGTGCGGCAGGAAAATGTAAGGGCTGCAATCGAAAGAGCGGAAGGAGGCATTTTGGATGAAGGCTCGGTCGGCGGAGGGACAGGAATGGTTTGTTGCTCGTACAAGGCAGGTATAGGGACTTCTTCGAGGAAATTGCCATGGAACTATTGCCTCGGAGTTCTCGTAATGAGCAATTTCGGAAACAAAGATGATCTTGTCATAGATGGAATACCAATAGGAAAATTCCTGAGTGAAGGAGGAACGAAGGAGCATATGGAGGGATCTATAATAGTTGTGATAGCCACCGACGCTCCTCTGCTTCCTCATCAGTTGGTCCGGCTTTCGAAGCGGGCAGCTTTCGGAATAGGCAAGTGCGGTTCTTTTGCTGAAAACGGAAGCGGGGAAATTGTGCTGGCATTTTCTACCGCCAAGAGAGTCAAGGACTACAAGCCGTCGGCGGTCTATCCGGCAAGGGAAAATCATGTAAGGAACATACAGATGCTCAAAAACGAGGCTTTGAATCCTCTGTTCGAAGCTGCGGTCGAGGCAGTTGAGGAAGCTATAGCCAATGCTCTTTTTGCATCAAGCGATATGGTTGGCCGTAAAGGAGTTGTAAAGGCAATCGATATAGAAGAAGTCTTGGAGATTATGAAAAGATTCAACTACTTCGATATGAAAAGAAATTAAACTTCTTCCATTCCATGCCTTTTCAAAGCTTCATTCAATATTCTGCGTATAAGTCCGTCGTATTTCATTGATGCGCAACGGGCTATTATTGTCAAGTCGCTGAAACCGTCTATCAGTCCCGGCAGAGGGTTTATCTCAATGAAATAAGGTTCGCCGTCCTTGTCTGAAACGCGGATGTCAATCCGAGCCACATCTCTGCATTGAAGAGATGCGAAAACTTTCAAAGCCATTTTTCTGATTTTCTTTTCGAGACTTGAATCGATATTGGCAGGACATTCGTAGCGTATGAATTTTTCGGAATTCTTTTTGACATTGTAGCTGTAGAAAGGGTTTTCATCTTTTTCGAAAAGTATTTCCATGAGAGGCAACACTTCTACAGCTTTTCCGTTTCCAATCAGTCCAACCGTGAATTCGCGTCCCGGTATGTATTCTTCGACAATTGCAGGCTCCTCGTAGGATGCAAGAATCCGGTCTGTCAGTTTTCTGAGACTCAATTTGTCTCCGGCAATTGACGAGTCGATTATCCCCTTGCTCGAGCCTTCGGCATTCGGCTTTACAATAAGGGGAAACTTGAGGGATTTTTTCAAAACATCGGATGAATCGAAAAAAATCTGGAACTTGGGCGTTCTTATGTTTTCGGTCATGGCTATCCGTTTTGAAAGAGCCTTGTCGAGTCCGATTGCGAGCGTCGTTTCATCAGAACCGGTAAAGGGTATGGAAAGGAAGTTAAGAAGTGCCGGAATCTGTGATTCTCTGCCGCGACCTTTAAGTCCCTCCGCGAAATTGAAGACCATGTCAATGTGGCGTTTTTGGATTTCATTGACTATTGAACGTGTTGCCTCGATAGGAATTACCCGACATCCGGTTTTTTCTATCGCGAGAATAATTGCATTGACAGTTTCTATAGAATCGAATTCAGCTTGGTCGTCATCGTTTTTGAGATTGGATTCGTTTTTCAGATTGTAAGTCAAAGCTACCGAATATTTGTATTGTGAATTCATTTTCAATCTCCTTTGGAAAAGCGGCTGGCTTTTTTAAGCCGCTGTAATTGGATTTATGCAATATATTTACCCTTATTTATAAATTAATATTGATTTTTTCGGAAAATTATCTTATATTATGAGCATTGAAGAGTATATCGGAATCGAGTGATTTCGATAGAAACAATTAATTCTACATAAGTGAGGAAAGGAATAAAAATGGCTAAAATTTGCGATATTTGCGGAAACGCGATTATTGAAGGCAGAGCTTACAAGAACCATGGAAAAACAATCTGCAAAATGTGCATGGATGAGATTTACGAAGAAAGCAACGGGAAGAACAAACATACTTCAAAGAAGAGAAGAAAAACGGTCAAACGAACATTGGATGAATGATTGGCCGATTGACAACAAGCAAGGATGTTGATAAAATATTAACAACTGTATCGGGAAATTCAAATGATGATTTCCCGGATTTGAAAACATAAATGAAAACCTGACAGAAAAGCGGAGACTGATCTGAAAGGGATTCAGGCATATTAAGCAAACGGTGTTTGCGTAAGTTTCGCTTGTCTGGCTTTCCTTTTTTGGGGGAAGCCTTTTTATTTGAGGGGGAAAACATGAAAGAAAAATTAAAGGACGCGCTGCTTGGGATGGAACGGGGAGAGATGCCCGGCAAAGAGACTCTCAAAGCCCTTATTTCTGTAAAAGATGAAGAAATAAGCGGAGCATTGATGGCGATGGCTGATGAAAAAAGGCGAAAGCACTATGGGAAGAAGGTTTATTTGAGGGGGCTGATAGAGTTTTCGAATTTTTGCATCAGAAACTGCAAATATTGCGGCATCAGGGGCAAAAACACAAATGCGGACAGATACCGTTTGAGCAAGGATGAAATCATTGAATGCTGCAAAAGGGGATATGAAGCCGGGTACCGCACATTCGTTCTCCAAAGCGGCGAGGATCGATATTATGACGATCAAATCATGGTCGTCATAATTGAGGCGATAAAAACAAATTTTCCGGACGCTGCAGTGACTCTTTCCATAGGAGAAAAAAGCGAAGAAAGCTACAGGGCATATTATGAAGCCGGAGCCGACAGGTATCTCTTGCGGCATGAAACGGCATCGCCGGAATTGTATGATGAGGTACACGAAGGAATGCACCTTGAAAGCAGGCTTGAATGTCTTGACAGATTGAAAAAAATCGGATATCAGATTGGAGCTGGATTCATGGTTGGGCTTCCCGGGCAGACGGATGACGATCTTGCGGAGGATTTGCTTTTGCTTACGAAAATGCAGCCCCACATGATCGGGATAGGACCATTCATTCCCCATTCAGACACTCCCTTCAGGCATTTTACGAAAGGCGATTTGGACAAGACGGTCAAAATGTTGGCACTGGCTCGCCTTATGGTTCCCAAAGCATTGATACCGGCAACTACCGCATTGGGAACGGCAGATTCGCATGGCCGGGAATTGGGTCTCATGGCGGGGGCCAATGTACTGATGCCAAATCTTTCACCCACCGAAGTAAGGGGGAAATACGTATTATACGACAACAAGCTTTGCACAGGGGAAGAGTCGGCGAGTGAAAAAGAATCCATAAGGAAAAGAATAGAAAGCGCGGGCTATGAACTGGACATGTCCAGGGGAGACCATATTGAATGGAGGAAAAAACAATGAACACAACACCCGAATCGAACCGTCTGACAATAACTCTTTTCGGAAAAAGGAACGCGGGCAAATCGTCGCTTCTCAATGCCATTGTCGGGCAGGATGTCGCACTCGTCTCAAAGCAGAAAGGGACAACTACAGATCCTGTAAAAAAAGCCATGGAATTCATACCGTTCGGACCTGTTATATTCATAGACACTGCGGGGATGGATGACGAAGGCGACTTGGGCAAGCTGAGGGTCGAACGCAGCAAGAAAATGCTCATGCGAACCGATTTCGCTTTGTATGTGATGGACGCAACGGATATCTCACCGGAGGATGAAAAGAGCGCTGCGCTTCTTTTCAAGCGTTTCCATATTCCATTTCTCAAAATAATCAACAAGATGGACCTGCTTGAAGAAGAAGAGTTGGAAAAGCTCAAAATAAGATATCCCGACGCCGTTTTTGTTTCTGAAAAAAATTTTTCTAGCATTTTGCAATTGAAGGATGAAATAGTTGAAAGGATTTCAAGAAACATGGAAGAACCTCCCCTCGTGGCGGACTTGCTTCCTTATGGAGGGACTGTTGTGATGGTTGTTCCTATTGATTCGGAAGCTCCAAAGGGAAGGATAATACTGCCGCAGGTGCAATGCATAAGGGATTGCCTCGACCATGGGGTGAAAAGCTATGTGGTAAGGGATACGGAACTCGAAAAGGCGCTTTCAGACCTCGACTACAAGGTAGACCTTGTGATTACGGACTCGCAGGCGTTCAAGGCTGTCAACGAAATGGTTCCGTCTTCGATCCGATTGACATCGTTTTCAATGATTTTTGCAAGAAACAAGGGGGATCTCGCTGTCTTCAACGAGGGTCTGAAGGCGATTGACAAGCTCGATGAAAATTCGAAAATACTCATAGCGGAAAGTTGCACCCATAATTATTCTTGCGAAGACATAGGGCGCGTAAAGATACCGAGGCTTCTTAATGATCGACTCGGGAAAAGCCTCAACTACGAATTCAAGATGGGGCACGATTTCCCTGCAAACCAAGAGGAATATGATTTGATAATCCATTGCGGTGCCTGCATGACCAACCGAAAGACAATGCAGAGCCGTATGCGAATATGCCGCGAGTGCGGAATCCCCATGACCAATTACGGCGTTTTGCTTGCATACCTAAACGGCATAGATGAAAGGGCAATGACCATTTTCAGAGAAGAGGCCGATATGGGTGAAGAAACCGCGTGATGAAGCCAATTAAAAAATTCGGCTTGAAAAATGCAATAAATGGGTATAAAATAGTATACAAAGTCAAAGATAGTCAAAGTAAGTCAAAAGGGAGGTGAGCCTATGTCGCTTGCGTATAAGGACTACTACAAAATTCTGGGGGTTTCAAGGGATGCGGATGCAATTGAAATTAAAAAGGCTTATAGAAATCTTGCGAGAAAATTCCATCCCGATGTAAGCAAGGAAGCAAATGCTGAAAATAAATTCAAGGACGTCAATGAAGCGTATGAGACATTGGGCGATCCCGACAAGAGGAAGAAGTATGATGCGCTTGGAAGCGGATGGAGTGACGGACAAAGCTTTCGCCAGCCTCCTCCGGGATGGAACGGCCGCGGTGCATCTTCCGATTCCCTCAGGGATATTTTTGAAATGTTTTTTGGGGGCGAACGCTTTTCCGGAGAAGGGCAAGGATTCGGAAAAAGGGGATTCGACATGGGGGACATGTTCGGTTCGCATGGCGAAAGGCCGGTTCCAGCCGAAAAACCCCGCGAGGAGACAATAGAAATTAAAATCAGGGACAGTTATTACGGAAGCGAAAAAATGATTCGCATAACGGATGGCGGCAAAACAAAAAAAATCAAGTTCAAAATACCGAAGGGAATTCAGGAGGGAGAACGCATAAGGATAAAAAAAGCCTTGAAGGATACATCGGGCACCGGTGCGGATCTTATGCTGAAAATCAAGTTTTCTCCGGAGAAATCTTTGAAAGTTTATGGAAACGACTTGTATGCAAGTAATTTTGTGATGCCTTACGACGCGTATTTCGGTGCTGTAGTTGAGATGCCTTTTCTTGATGAGCAGCTGCGCTTTGAAATCAAGCCGAATACAAAAGGGGAAACGAAAATCCGCCTCAAGGGCAAAGGGCTGGGCAGAGGGTCAGGCAGGGGAAATCTATATGTGACCATAAAGATCGGACTGCCGGATGTTTTGAGTGAAAAGGAAAAAGAATTGCTCAAAGAATGGAAAGAGCATAGAAGATAAAAGGGGTGGTTGACATGAATCTGAATACATTCACGCAGAAATCAATCGAGGCGCTTGAGCTATCGGATCAAATAAGACAGACATACGGGCATCCGGAACTTTATCCAGAACACCTGGCCATGGCACTTTTAACCCAAAAGGACGGTTTGGCGCCGCGGATACTTCTTAAGATGAACGCCGATAATGCGGTGATGACAAATGAAATAGAAGAATTGCTTGAGCGCAAACCCAGGGTGCAAAGCCCCGGCGGCATTGAGGCTGGAAAGCTCTATGTAGGTAAAGAATTAAATGATGTGCTTTCCGGCGCCCGAACGGAAGCGGAAAAAATGAAGGACGAATATGTTTCGGTTGAACACCTTTTTTTGAGTCTTGTAAAAAAGGGGACTGAAGCGCTTTCGAGGGTTTTCAAAAAACATGGTGTAAATGAAAGCGAAGTGCTTAAGCAGCTTATGCTGATAAGAGGAAACCAAAGGGTCTTGTCCAACCAGCCTGAAGCGTCTTACGAGGCTTTGGAAAAATACGGTCGGGATCTTGTGACTGATGCAATGGAGAACAGGCTTGATCCTGTCATAGGCAGAGACGAGGAAATAAGAAACGTCATAAGGATTCTTTCAAGAAAGACCAAGAACAATCCAGTCCTTATAGGTGAGCCCGGGGTGGGCAAAACGGCTATTGCGGAAGGACTGGCTCACAGGATTGTCAAGAGGGATGTGCCTGCAGGGCTTGAAGACAAGAGAATATTTTCCCTGGACATGGGAGCCCTTGTGGCGGGTGCGAAGTTCAGGGGCGAATTCGAAGAAAGGCTTAAAGCTGTTTTGAACGAGATTAAAAAAAGCGAAGGCAAAATACTTCTTTTCATAGACGAGCTCCATCTTATTGTCGGAGCCGGAAAGACTGAAGGGGCAATGGACGCCGGAAACATCCTAAAGCCCATGCTTGCAAGGGGCGAGCTGCATTGCATAGGTGCAACCACTCTGGACGAGTATAGGAGGCATATAGAAAAGGATGCCGCCCTCGAAAGGCGTTTCCAACCGGTTGCGGTGGATGAACCTGATGTAGACGATACTGTTTCAATACTGAGGGGACTCAAGGAACGCTACGAGCTTTTCCACGGCGTAAGAATAAATGACTCTGCTTTGGTTGCTGCCGCCAAGCTTTCAGACAGGTATATAAGCGACAGGTTTCTTCCGGACAAGGCGATAGATCTTGTGGATGAAGCTTGCGCAATGATAAGGACCGAAATCGATTCCATGCCGGTCGAGCTTGATCAGGTTTCGCGAGACATAATGAGACTTGAAATTGAGGAGGCGGCGCTTAAGCGCGAGAAAGACCCCGAAAGCGTAAAACGAATGGAGACAATCCAAAGGGAATTGTCGGAAAAGAAAGAAACCCTGGCTTCAATGAAGGCCAAATGGGAGAATGAGAAAGATGGAATAAGGCAGCTCGGG
>DATFJE010000206.1:0-8541 GCA_035269385.1 Clostridia bacterium | reverse complement strand
TGTCGATGGCTATGGAGAATGGCTCATCCTGGCAGTAAAATGCCGCAATCGGGTAGTCTATGTTGTATGAGATGATTTTTTTCTTTTCGTGAAGGTGGATGCACTGTATGAAAGAGTGGGAGGTTTTATTGTTGTAGCTGACGCCTGGAATAAAGCTGACAGAGTCCTTGCCATCGGCGGAAACCAGCTTGTAATACCATCCCTCGAAATAATTTTTGTTGTAGAATTTCTTTTGAAACACTTCCGGATGCAGGCGCCTGTTCATGAAAAAACCTCCAATACATCATTTGTGTTAAATATAACATTAAAGCTGCAATTGCAATAGGCATATTCGAAAACGATGAAAATACAAGGCCGGATAGTGAATTCAAAATCATGATTGGGCATGATATAATTAGTCATCGGTATTTGACAGTGAAAAGAGGGGATGAATATGAAAAAAGCAATAACGACACGAAGGTCGGAAAGAAGCTATGATGGGAAACCATTGACGGCTGAAGATGAAAAGAGGCTTATGGCTTATATAGAAGAAGATGAAAATCTGACGGGCATAATGGGCAGCAAAATCAAAATACATCTGGTGAAAAGTTTCGAAAATGGATCGGGAAGGATAGGAACATATGGAGTTGTAAAGAATGCTTCAGCTTTTTTGATTGCCGTTTGTACAGACGGTCGGGATGCAATGCTTGATTTGGGTTATGTTTTTGAAAAGCTGGTTCTTTATCTCGAGTCCATAGGCATAAGCACTTGTTGGTTGGGAGGCACATTTAAAAGTGGTGATGTCAAGGTTCCGGTTGGCGAAGGGGAATTCATTCCGATAATTTCGCCTGTAGGTTATTCTTCTAAAAGAAAAACTATGATCGACAGGACTTTCAGGCGGTTTGCCAAGTCCGACGAAAGGCTTGCCTTTGACGAGCTGTTTTTTTACAGGGACTTTAAACACAGCATGCCTCAAGGCAGTATGAGGGATGCCTTGGAATGCGTTAGGCTGGCGCCAAGCGCTTCAAACAAGCAACCATGGAGGGTTGTGGCCTCAGGGGACGAAAGGGTCCATTTCTATATCGAAAGGACTCCGAATTACGGCAAGGGAAGACTTGGCTACGACATTCAAATGGTTGACATGGGTATTGCTCTAAGCCACTACGAAATTTGCAAAGGGACAGCGGAATTTTTTAAGGATGAACCCGGAATTCCGAAGTTGAGTGAAAACAGTTCATATGTAATGAGTGTAAAATAGACGATAAAAAAGCTAGAGGAGGACAAGCGGATGAAAAGAGTTGTAATGGCGTATTTTTCGCCGACACATACAACGCAAAAGGTGGCAAGAGCAATCGCGGAAGGAACGGGGATTGGAGATCTTGTTGAAATCGATTTGACATGTGGAGATTGCGGCGGATTCGAGGCAGCAGAAGGCGATGTTGTTGTGATGGCTGGACCTGTCTACAGCAGCAGGATTCCATCTGCGGCATCGGAGAGGCTGAGCAGAATAAAGGGAAAAGGACAGCCTGCGGTTTGCGTGGCGGTTTACGGAAACAACAAGTTTGGAGATGCGCTTGTTGAACTCGCGGATATTGCTGAAAAATCGGGGCTGATTGCGGTTGCAGGCGCGGGATTCATAGGAGAGCACTCCTACGCAAACGAAAAATGGCCCATAGCCATGGGTAGGCCGAATGAAGACGATATTGAATTGGCAAGGGCTTTCGGAAAGAAGGTTGTTGATAAAATTACAGACGGAGATGAATGGAAGAAGGGCTTGGAAGTTCTTGGCTTGCCGGGCGAAATTCCAAATACGCCTGCGCCGAAAATGCCATTCATGCAATCGGTGGCGACGGAAAGATGCATAGGGTGCGGAAAATGCATAGAGGCATGCCCGGTGGGTGCAATTGACGAAAAATTGCTTTGCGACGGAGACAAATGCATCAAGTGCTGCGCATGCGTAAAGACATGTCCCGAAAATGCCAGAGAATTGTCCGACCCCATGATAGAAAAATTCTCCATAAAGCTGTCGAAAATGCCCGACAAGAATCCTGAAATGTTTTTGTAGAATCATGAAGAGGTTGCAGACATAAATGAAAAATCTCGGCAAATAATATTTTTGCTTGAAATTATTGCCGATTTGGGGAGGAAATAGGAAGATGGAAAATTTTAGGCTATTATGCTTGGGTGACAGCTTGACTGAAGGATATGACATTGACCCAAGAGACTGCTGGGTGGATCTTTTGAGAGAAAGAGAGGGATTGGATGTCACCAATGCCGGAATAAGCGGGGACATGACGGCGGGAATGCTTGCCAGGCTGCCTCTTGCATTGGAAAAAAAAGAGTACACACATGTTTTCATAATGGGAGGCACCAATGACGTAGAGTTCGGACTTTCGCCCAATATTATCATTTCGAACATAAAAGCCGCCATGAGGCAACTCAGGCACCACGGCATTCATTGCGCGGTAGGTATTCCGATGCCGTTTGACGATAAAAAAACAAATCTTACGCACTTCGAGTATGTTGGCTGCGGAACTGAGTACAGTAAAAAGATCGACGAGTATTGCGACGGACTCAGGTCTTTTCTTGAAGAGGATGAAACAGCTTTCATCGATTTCAGGGAATTTTTCAAGGACGGAAACGGGCGGATTCGATCCGATTTGTTTCTTCCAGACGGCCTTCATCCCAACAGGGACGGCCACGAACTTGTTTACGAAAAGATATTGAAATACTATTCGAATCTATAATTTGATGGATTTACGGGGGAGGCAGTTTGTTTTTTCTGTTTGCCGGAAGTGAAAGGAGAATCGACATGCATTTGTTTTGGGGAGCGTTGATGGTTGTCATAGGGCTTTTTCTGTTTATATGCGCGAGTCTGAAAAGTGAAATTTATATCTATCAGCTTTTAGTAGCCAGATCGCGGATGATGTGGAAGGATAATGTGTATTTATCGCACAAGGTGGCGGGAATACTGATAATTACTATGGGATTGCTCATGGCACTGAAATTACTTTAAGATGAAAATCAAAAATGGAAATACTGCAATAATGAAGGGAAGCCATTGGGCTTCCCTTGTTTTATCTTTCTTAAGCTAATTCTATTTTTTGAAGAAGGTTCCTAGGAGCCCCCTTGCGATTTCCCTTCCCATTTTGCTGCTAAGTGACCTGACTGCCGATTTGCCTGCGGCTTCGAATAAATCCATGCCTATATTTTTTTCTTTCTTTGATTTTCTTTTAGTCTGCGTTTCTTTTGTGGCGGGCGGCATTCTCGATTCCAGAACCTCATATGCCGACTTGCGGTCGTATGGCTCCCAGTACTTGTCCATTATTGCTCTAGAGGATAGAAGGCCTGAACGTGTATCTTCAGAGGCCGGACCAATCTTGCTTTGCGGTGGCCTTATAAGAACGCGGTCAACAGGCGCAGGAATTCCTTTTTCATCGAGGAATGAAACGAGAGCTTCGCCCACTCCGAGTTGGGGGATTACTTCCATCGCGTCAATATGCGGGTTTTCGCGGAATGAATCCGCGGCCGCTTTAAGCGCCCGTCTTTCTTTCGGGGTGTATGCCCTGAGAGCGTGCTGGATTCTGTTTCCCAGCTGGCCCATTATGTCCTCGGGGATGTCCTTTGGGTTTTGGGTTATGAAGTAGAGTCCTATTCCCTTGGATCGTATAAGTTTTACAACTTGTTCCATGCGCTGTAGAAGAAATTTTCCGGCTTCATCGAATAGAATGTGTGCCTCATCTATAAAGATGACTCCCTGGGGTTTTTCGAGATCCCCCACTTCGGGCATGTTTTCATAGAACTCTGAAATCATCCAAAGGAGCATTGCAGAATAGACCATAGGGTTTTCAAAAAGCTTTTGTCCGTTTATGAGTTGGATCTTGCCCCTGCCGTCAGAGTCGGTCTTCAATAAATCGAATAAATCCAGAGCCGGTTCTCCGAAGAAGAGGTCTCCTCCTTGTATTGAAAGCCGCGAAACTTTTCTTTGGATTGCCGATATGCTTTGTTTTGCAACCAAACCGTATTCCTTGCTTATAGCCTTGTCGTTTTCATATGCATGACCAAGCACGGAATTCAAGTCTTTTAGATCCAGGAGTAAAAGATTTTCTTCGTCCGCCATCTTGAATAGTATTTCGATTACGCCCTGTTGGGTGTCGTTTAAATCAAGAAGACGACCCAATATCAGGGGGCCCATTTCCGAGACTGTAGTCCTGATCGGTATTCCGTTTTCTCCAAAAATGTCCCAAGAAACTACAGAATAGAATTTGAATTTATAATCGTCGATACCTATGAAATCGAGCCGTTCATCGATTTTGGGGTGGGGTTTGCCTGGCTCTGCGAGACCGGTGAGGTCCCCCTTAACATCGAGAAGTATGACAGGAACGCCCCTTTCGCTGAAGGCTTCCGCCAAAACCTGAAGCGTTACTGTCTTTCCGGTTCCGGTTGCTCCGGTAACTATTCCGTGCCGGTTTCCCATTTCGGGGAGCATGAAAACTTTTTTTGTTTGCGATTTTCCTATCAGCATTTCCTTCATCTCTTTGCACACTCCTTCAAATCACTTTTTTATGAATTACCCTTTATTTAACATTTTCATTCAATATGTTTTAAGTATTGTATGAGTGGTATTAATCTAAAAAACAAAGGAGGATTATATATGTCTGGAAAATTTGAGGTATACAAGGACGCAAAAGGTGAATACAGGTTCAGGCTAAAGGCTTCAAACGGACAGGTGATTGCAACTGGAGAAGGTTACAAGACGAAGGCAAGTTGCATGAATGGAATCGAGTCCATAAAGAAGAACGCGCCTGAGGCTAAGGTGGTTGAAGTAGAGTAGATTGAAGCAAGGACTGATGGGAATGCTGACTCGGGCTTTCTCATCAGTTTTTTGTTTGGCGAAATATCGTGGAGGCTCATGATTTTTTTCGGAGGTATTATGGTCAAGTATACAGGAAAGATGGTGCTGGAGGATCTTGAGGACATAAGGAAATTCGTAGAAGGGAAAGTTGGATGAATATATTTGGAATGCTCGATTGGATGTGGTAATTCAATCGGGTTTTTTACATAGAGTTCTTGTAGTGGCAATTTTTGCGAATATTTTTGAATCAGCGTATACTCGGCATATTTTTCAAGTAGCCAATAAAAGCTGCGGTCTTCATCATGGCTGCAAGAATGACCGCTGCAAGGCTGAGTGCGGATCCCGGCATAAGGAAGACAATCACGATCGCGAATGTGAAGGAAAGGGTCGCGCCCTTTCCAAGGCGGTTTGACGGCATTACTGATAAATCCTCCTTTAAATATACCAATGCGCCCGCCGCTATCAGTGTCGACTCGATAAAGAGCATCAAAAAGAATATTATTGCCGGTATAAGATTGTCCGAATAGAATGAACCCAGCACAGAAAGAAGCATAATCTTGTCAGCCAAAGGGTCTAAGGCTATTCCAAGCTTGGAAATCACATTGTATTTTCTTGCCAGGCAGCCGTCAAGGACATCCGTAAGCGAGGCAAGGAGGAAAACCGACAAAGCTATTAAGTGATGGTTTTCGAATTTTGAAAAATAGACATATATGAAAACCGGGGCAAGGGCTATACGGAATATTGTCAATGCATTCGGTATGTTTTTCATGACGGGCCTCCTATCGATATTAATAATATGGATACCCTGTTATGTTCTTTTTAGACTTTTGTTTTATTAAAATTCAGCGACAATGTTTTTAATCATGTCATTTTGGTATATATCCTAATGGAGGAATTGAAATGGATAGAAAAGATTATAAAAAAACATATTGGAAGGGAAGCCATTACGAAAAGATGGTTGATTTTGTGGATGGCGTACTTGGAAAAGGCGAAAACACATAACGAGAGGAGGATGAAAGAAATCATGAATACAACGGATGTTTATTTCGAAAATAAATTCGAAGGCAGGCTTGTCTTTCCCGAAGGTGAATTGGCAATTGGACTTGAGCCAGGAACGGTTGCGCCTTACGATATGCTGATGGGTGCGCTTGCAGGATGCCTTTACTCTACATTCCTTGATGTCGTGAATAAGAAAAGAGGGTTTTTTGATAAAGCCGAGTTCCAAGTCGAATGGGAAAAAAGGACAACGGTTCCAACTACGCTTAAGTGGGTGAGGGTCAAACTGAAAATAATTGGAGCAGAAGAGAAAGACAAGCCGGGGATGGAAAAGGCCGCCAAATTGGCCGCTAAACATTGCTCAATTTATCGCACCATATCATTTGTGGCTGACATGTCAATCCAAGTAATTTTTGATTGAGCAAACAAAGCACAACATAAAAATGTTTTTATTTAAAAAAAACAGGGTAGCTATGACATAGTGGCAATTGAAGATAAGATGCTTCAATTGCCGCGGAAAAGGAGGTGGACAGATGCCAAAGGAATTCAAGGCAGGATGTCAGAGACCGGAATCAAAAACGCCTGCATCAAAGGAAAAACTTGCAGATGTCAAAACTCAGAAGGTAGAGGAGGAGATGCGCATGATAAAAGTTGGAAAACCTGCACCTGATTTTACAGCACCGGCATACTACCAAGGAAAATTTGTGACTGTCGATTTATCCGAATACAGGGGCAAATGGGTTGTCTTATGTTTCTACCCCGGAGACTTTACATTCGTTTGAGCTACCGAAGTTTCGGCAGTTGCCGAAAAATTCGAAGAGTTCCAAAAGCTCGGAGTAGAGGTCCTATCCGTTAGCGTTGACAGCGTATTTGTTCACAAAATGTGGAATGACAATGAATTGTCCAAGATGGTTAACAAGGATATACCCTTCCCGATGCTGTCGGATGCCGGAGGCAAAATAGGAAGCTTGTATGGAATTTATGATGAGGATGGCGGTGTGGAAACAAGAGGAAGATTCCTTATCGATCCCGATGGAATAGTTCAGGGCTTCGAGGTTCTTACACCCCCGGTAGGAAGAAATGTAAGTGAGACCATTCGCCAAGTGCAGGCTTTTCAATTGGTCAGGGCTTCGAAAGGCACAGAAGCTACGCCTTCAGGTTGGAAGCCGGGCAAAAAGGTTTTGAAACCCAATCCCGAGCTTGTGGGCAATGTTTGGAAAGAGTGGAAAGTCAGCGAGGCTTTTGACGAGTAGAAAAAAGCACATCAACAATCGGGCGGGGTTTTTCCCGTCCGGTTTTATTTTTATCTGGAAAATGTCTGCATTGAAATAATGCATTTCGAAGCGTTAGGGAGGTGAACCTAAGATGCTTAGGGGAAACATGGAAGATGGAGAGATGCTGAAGGCTCTTGAAATAATGGAAAACAGCCTTCTTGTAAAACCGGTGCTTGAAGCTTCATCCTTAAACAATGAAGCTACGGCTGTTTTTGTAATTGATATGCTTGAGGGTTTTGCCAGGGACGGATCCCTTTCGGACCGGCGGATTGAAATGCTTGCAGAACCCATTGCGGAATTGCTTGAAGATTTGCCTCTCTCGAAAATTGTTTTCATCAACGATTCGCACGGAGAGGATTCTATCGAGTTTGAGGCTTATCCCAGCCATTGCATAAAGGGTACAGGAGAAGCCGAGATAGTTCGAGAGCTCAGGGGATATTCCAAGAATGGAATCGTTATGGAAAAGAATTCGACGAATGGATTCGTATGCGTGGATTTTGGGAAGTGGTTCGAAGAAAACAGAAAGACCATTTCAACATACCTGGTGGTGGGCGACTGCACGGACATATGTGTAAAACAGTTTGCCATGACGCTAAAGGCTTGGTTTTCGGAAAGAAATCTCGATGCAAGGGTGATAGTACCGATGAATATGGTGGATACATTTGACCTTGAAGCCACAGGGCATAATGGTGATTTGATGAACGTCGTATCTCTTTGCGAAATGGACTGCGGGGGAATTGAAATCGTTTATATCCGACTTGAAGAACACTGATAACACTTGGGTGTTTAGGCTATTGAGGGAAAGGAAAATAGTTTTAACATAAACATTTTTACGTTGAAAATTACATATATGGCAACTGTTTTGTATCATGACACCGGAGAGGCATGCTTGACAAACAAACTGACAATCTGTATAATGTCAATAGGTTGCGAGAAGTGATGCCTCAAGGGCATTCATAGTTTGAGTGATTGCGCCTGAGCATTTATTTTGCCTTAGGCGTTTTGATTTGAAAAATATTGTTTGTGATTCATAAAAAAGAGGAGGAAAAAAATTGAAGAGATTATTTATTTTAGCACTGATATTTGTGATGGCATTGTCGCTTGCCGCATGCGGGGGTGCTACAGAAACCGAAAATGAAACTGAAAATGCAGAAGAGGCTTATGAAGGACCTATAAGGATGGCGGACTGCGGATGGGACAGCAACAAATTCCACAATTCTGTTGCAGGCTATATAATTGAAAACGGGTTCGAAATGGAAACGGAAGTTATCCCGGGTTCAACTGCCGCAATATTTCTTGGCATGAAGGAAGGCGATGTTGATGTACTTATAGAAACTTGGACCGATAGTATTCCCACTTATGCAGGCGATGTGGAATCAGGCGAAATAATAGAAATCGGAACAAATATGAGCGATAACACTCAAGGGTTTTATGTAC
>DATFJE010000205.1:0-2802 GCA_035269385.1 Clostridia bacterium | reverse complement strand
TTGAAGCTCATAAGAGTTAACGCTCAGGAACGGTTCCTCGGGAAACTTAGAGGTGTACCCGATCCCGAAAAGAAACGAAAGATAATAGGCGAAGAGTTCATACGCGTATTTGAAGAAGAAGCTCAAAAGCTCGGTAAAATGGATTATCTCCTTCAAGGTACCGTTTATCCCGATGTTATAGAAAGCGGAACCGATACGGCAGAAGTCATAAAGAGTCACCACAATGTTGGCGGGCTTCCCGACGATGTCGATTTTGAAATCATCGAGCCGCTCAGGCAACTCTTCAAGGATGAAGTGAGGAAGGTTGGAGAAGGCCTTATGATTCCCGATGATGTTGTTTGGAGGCAGCCTTTCCCGGGACCGGGACTGGCAATAAGAATACTTGGGGATATCACGGACGAGAAGATCGAAATCGTCAGCGAATCTGACGCTATCCTAAGGGAAGAAGTAAGGAAAGCAGGACTTGAGAGGCACATATGGCAGTACTTCACAGTGCTTCCAAACATCAAGTCAGTAGGAGTCATGGGCGACGGCAGGACATACGTTCACACAGTAGGAATAAGGGCCGTCACATCCACAGACGGAATGACCTCCGACTGGGCGCGCATTCCATACGATGTGCTTGAAAAAATCTCAAACCGAATAGTAAATGAAGTAGACGGAGTAAACCGCATAGTTTACGACATAACATCCAAACCACCCAGCACAATCGAGTGGGAATAGTATAGTAAAACCCCGTAACCCTTGCAATATAAAGGGTTGCGGGGTTTTTTGGTTTAAAGGGGTACAATAAAAGAACAGATTGCAGCATTAATCAAAAATAAATAGTCCCCGGTGCTTGTAAATTCTGTTAACCTTGTGGAAATAGTATAGTAGCCCAACTGGCTCTGAACGTATAGATCCAGTTGGGCTTTTCATGATTTATCGTGCGGCTTGAATGCATGCTTATTCGTTCGAAAAAATGTAGTGCAAGTACAAAACTACGTTGTAATTAATGCGATTGAGCCTTATAATGGTTTTAGGGGTGATGAAATGTATAGGAATGCTATGGCTGATTTGTATAAATGGAAGGAAAAGAAGAATAAAAAACCATTGGTTATTAGGGGCGCTAGGCAAGTAGGAAAAACCTGGCTCATGAAAAAGTTTGGTGAGACTGCCTATAGTGTAACTGTCTATATAAATTTCGATAATAATCAACAAATGAGAGAATTGTTCGAAACAGATTTGAAAACCGACAGAATAATTACAGGTCTGGAATTATATTCGGGTAACAAGATCAATGCTGAAGACACATTATTAATCTTTGACGAAGTTCAAGAAGTTCCAAAAGCATTGACGGCTTTGAAGTATTTCAATGAAAATGCCCCGGAGTATCAAATCATATGTGCCGGCTCTTTGCTTGGAGTAGCGCTTCATCAGGGGACTTCATTTCCTGTTGGCAAAGTCGAGTTCATGGATCTCTATCCCTTGTCATTTAGTGAGTTCATGAGGGCAATGGGAAAGGAACGATTTGTTGAGCTGATGCAAAAGAGGGATTTTGAATTGGCAACAAAATTCAAACAGGAATATATTGAATTATTGAAGTATTACTATTATGTTGGCGGTATGCCGGAAGTGGTATCGAATTTTGCTGAAAATATGGATTTCAACGAAGCGAGAGAAATCCAAGAACGGATTCTGATGGCTTATGAGCAGGATTTTTCAAAGCATGCTCCAAATGAAGTTGTTCCAAGAATCAGAATGTTGTGGAACAGCATCCCGTCTCAACTAACTAAGGAAAATAAGAAATTTGTATACGGTCTGATTAAAGAAGGATCAAGAGCCAAAGAATACGAAATGGCAATGCTGTGGCTGATTGATTGCGGACTTGTGCATAAGGTTAAGAGGGTCAAGACGCCGAATATGCCGCTAAAAGCGTATGAAGACTTGAAAGCTTTCAAATTATTTATTTTGGACGTAGGCTTGTTGTCTTGCATGACAAGACTCAATCAATCAGTTTTGTTGGATGGGAATGGTTTATTCAAGGAATTTAAGGGGGCGTTGACTGAGCAATACGTACTTCAACAATTGGTAACTTTGCCTCGTATGGAAACCTATTATTGGACGAATAACAGAGGTAGTGCCGAAATAGATTTTTTAATAGCCGCAGATGGCAAAATCGTTCCTATGGAAGTGAAAGCCGAGACGAATCTCAAAGCGAAGAGTCTCAAAGCTTTTTATGAAAAATTCTCTCCGCCTTTTTCGGTACGGACTGCAATGGCGGATTACAAGATTGAAGAATGGCTTTTGAATATTCCATTATGGGCTATTGAAGTGCTGGAAAATGAAATTAAGATGCTGACTTCGACTACAAGAAACAACTAAGTATTAAAAAATGCTATGCAAAGATTTCGCTATTAAGTGAAAAGAATAGCACTAAACCCATGGATCATTTCAATGCAAGGATTAAGGGGATTTTTTATTTAGTAAAACGTATTTTAAGCGTACAATATTGAGTTCCAGTGTTAATGGATTGAAGGCGTGCAATGGTTCTTGAAACGGAAGTAGTAGAGCGAAAAAAATCTGATGCTAATTTTTCTGCTTAGAAATATTTTATTTGATGAGTTGGAAGAAAAATCAGTATGTCGGAAATTCCGACGAACTGCTAGCGATGACAAAAGCTACAATACTAAGTATTATAATCTCGAGATGATTATTGCTATTGGATTTAGAACAAATTCAGAAAGAGCAATCCAGTTTAGGAATTGGGCAGGCTCAATACTAAAAAATTATTCGATTAAAGGGTATGTACTTGGATTATGC
>DATFJE010000204.1:0-6571 GCA_035269385.1 Clostridia bacterium | reverse complement strand
ACGGAAAAAATGATTTGATTTTGGTTATAGTCGAACTTTGGCTTGTAATAAGCCGAGAAGAAAACAGGGTAAGCGAAAAGCTGCAGGCGCAGACACAATTGATCAAGGATCATTTTGTCGAAATACTGGAGCGCGGAGTGGAAAAAGGTCAGCTGAAGCAATTCGATTTGAAGGCAATGGCGGACCTCATTTACATATTCACCGAAGGCTTGCTTCTACAAATGGCATTCAACGAAGAAGTCGATGTGGACAGAAAGCTGAAGCTGCTGGGTGTTTTGCTCGATGGACTCAGGATTTAAAAATTTGACTTTAAATAGACACAAGTGTCAATAAAAGGGGTGGAGGAATGAATGCAATAAAAAGAAGTACGGAAAGACTGCTTGTAGAAGAGGGGATTAGATATCTCGACAAGGACCCGGTAAGGAATTTGGGGAAAATGATTGGACTGGGTTCCAAAATTGCCGCAGAAGGCGACAATAAAAAGGTCATGCAGGCGGTATCGAAGTCTTGGAACAAGAAGGATGGCAACACCAGAAAGTTTATGGAAAAAGCGCTGTCGGAGCTTCATCCAAATGTAAGGAGAAAGCTTATAAAGAATTTCGTATTGAATTCATATCTCTACGGAAGGCAGGATGCCAAGCGCGCCGAAGAGAAAAACGACTGCAACATACCATGGGCTGTTTTGATGGATCCTACGACCAGGTGCAATTTGAAATGCATAGGATGCTGGGCCGCCGAATACGACAAGAGCGACGAGCTTGATTTTGCAACACTCGACCGGATTATAAGGCAGGGCAAGGAAATCGGGACCTACATGTACATATACTCGGGTGGAGAGCCCACAATGAGGAAGAAAGACATTCTTCGTCTTGCTGAAATCCATGACGACTGCATGTTTCTTGCCTTCACAAATGGAACGCTCATCGATGAGACCTTCGCAAAGGATGTGCAAAAACTTGGCAACATAGCTTTTGCAATAAGTGTAGAGGGTTTCGAAAAAGAAACTGATATGAGGCGGGGTAAAGGCACATTCAAAAAAGTCGTAAGGGCAATGGATATATTGAAGCGCCATGGAATATTGTTTGGTTTTTCAACCTGCTACCACAGCAAAAATACCGAAATGGTCGGATCTGACGAATATATTGATTTTGTTGCGGACAAGGGTTGCCTTTTCGGATGGTATTTTACATACATGCCCCTTGGAAAAGATGCCGACACAAGTCTTATCGCTGCGAGCGGACAAAGGGCCCACATGTATAGAAGAGTAAGGGAAATAAGGTCAGGCAAGCCCATATTCGTGCTTGATTTCTGGAATGACGGCGAGTATGTAAACGGTTGCATTGCAGGAGGCAGGAATTATCTGCATATAAATGCAAACGGTGATGTTGAGCCTTGCGCATTCATTCATTATTCAAACGTCAATATAAAAGATGTTTCATTGCTCGATGCATTAAAATCTCCAATCTTCATGCAGTACCGAAGGCAGCATCCATTCAACAGAAACCACCTGAGACCGTGCCCCATGTTTGACAATCCCGAAAAGCTTGTTGAAATGGTCAAAGAGTCGGATGCCCATTCAACCCAACCGGCCGATATGGAGACGCCGGAAGAGCTGTATTGCAAATGCGAAAAGCCTGCTTCGGATTGGGCTCCGCTTGCAGACAATCTATGGGAGGATAAAGAAAGAGACAAAAGAAAAAGATTTGCATAAAAAAAGGCTTCCTGCGGTTATTTTGCAAAAAATCATCGCGGGAAGTCATGTTTATTTTTGCTGTTTTCGGGCAGTCTTTGAAAAATAGATATTGTTAAAAAGGTAACGTTGACTATAGGTATATTGTATACTATACTAAGGTTAGCATGCGCGTTTAAAAACATTCAAAAACACATGGGGGTGTATTTCAATGAGCAAAAAAGTTTTCAAGACAATGGATGGAAATACGGCTGCAGCGCACGTAGCATATGCGTTCACAGATGTAGCCGCGATCTTCCCGATCACTCCATCATCACCAATGGCGGAATACATAGATGCATGGTCCGCCAACGGCCGCAAGAACATTTTCGGTCAACAGGTAAAGGTTTCAGAGCTTCAATCGGAAGCCGGAGCATCAGGAGCAGTTCACGGTTCTTTGACCGCCGGAGCGCTCACAAGCACATTTACCGCATCACAAGGTCTTTTGCTTATGATTCCAAACATGTACAAAATCTCCGGCGAACTTCTTCCGGGCGTTTTCCATGTTAGTGCAAGAGCGGTTGCAGGCCACGCGCTTTCAATCTTCGGAGACCATTCGGACGTGATGGCAGCAAGACAAACAGGATTCGCAATGATCGCATCAGGCAGCATCCAGGAAATAATTGACCTGGGCGGAGTTGCCCACCTTAGCGCAATCAAAGCCAGTCTTCCATTTGTACATTTCTTCGACGGATTCAGATCCTCGCACGAGATTCAAAAGGTTGAGCTCATCGATTATGAAGTATACAAAGACATGGTCGACATGGACGCAGTAAAAAAATTCAGGCAGAATGCTCTCAATCCTGAGCATCCGGTAACAAAAGGTACTGCACAAAACCCGGACATCTACTTCCAGGCAAAAGAATCGGCAAACCGTTTCTACGATGCAGTTCCGGAAATTGTTGCAGACTACATGAAGCAAATCAGTGAAGTTACAGGCAGAGAGTACAAGCCTTTCAACTACTACGGCGCACCGGATGCAGAACGAGTAATCGTTGCAATGGGTTCCGTAACTGAAGCTGCTGAAGAAACTGTGGATTATCTTGTAGAGAAAGGCGAAAAAGTAGGACTCGTAAAAGTTCACCTTTACAGACCTTTCACAGAAAAATATTTCATGGACGTAATTCCTGAAACAGTAAAATCAATCACAGTTCTTGACAGAACAAAAGAGCCGGGAGCAATGGGAGAACCTCTCTACCTGGACGTTAGAAACATGTACTACGAGAAAGACAATGCACCCGTAATCTTGGGTGGAAGATACGGGCTGGGTTCGAAAGACACTCTTCCGTCTCAACTCAAGGCTGTTTTCGACAACATGAACGGCGAAAAGAAAAACCAATTCACAATCGGAATCAACGACGATGTCACATTCACGTCACTCGAAGTCAAAGAAGAAATTGACACAGAAACGGAAGGAACAATCCGTTGCAAGTTCTGGGGTCTTGGATCAGACGGTACAGTCGGAGCCAACAAAAATGCCATCAAGATCATCGGCGACCACACAGACATGTATGCACAAGGATACTTCTCCTACGACTCCAAGAAGTCAGGCGGAATAACTGTTTCCCACCTTCGTTTCGGAAAGACTCCGATCCGTTCGACTTACCTCATCAATGTAGCCGACTATGTGGCTTGCCACAACCAGTCTTATGTTGACAAGTACGACCTGGTAAAAGGACTCAAAAAGGGTGGAACATTCGTCCTCAATACAATCTGGACAGCAGAAGAGCTTGAAGCTCATCTTCCTGCAGCAATCAAGAAATACATCGCTGAAAACGACATAAACTTCTATACAATAAACGCTACAAACATAGCTGAAGAAATAGGACTGGGAAGCAGAATCAACATGATCATGCAATCAGCATTCTTCAAGCTTGCCAAGGTAATCGAAGTTGAAGAAGCAATCAATTACCTTAAAGAAGCAATCAAGAAGTCCTACGGAAAGAAAGGCGAAAAAATTGTTTCAATGAACTACGAAGCAGTTGAAGCCGGAGCCAACAAGCTTGTAAAAGTTGAAGTTCCCGCAGCTTGGAAAGACTTGGAAGTTGAAGTTGCGGCAGCTGCTGCAACAGACGCTCCTGAATTCATAACAAAAGTTATGGAGCCGATTGCAGCTCAAAAGGGAGACGACCTTCCCGTAAGCGCTTTCCTCGGAAGAGAAGATGGATCATTCCCGGCTGGAACAGCAGCTTATGAGAAACGTGGAATTGCAGTAAACGTTCCCGAATGGATTACTGACAAGTGTATCCAATGTAATCAATGTTCTTTCGTTTGCCCGCACGCGGCAATAAGGCCTTTCCTTATCACAGAAGAAGAAGCCAAGGCAGCTCCCGAAGGTTTCGCAACCAAGAAGGCAATGGGCAAAGGACTCGAAGGACTTCAGTATAAAATCCAAGTTTCAACTCTTGACTGTACAGGCTGCGGCAATTGCGCCGACATCTGCCCTGTAAACGCTCTTGAGATGAAGCCTATCGGAACACAAACAGACGTTGAAGTTCCGAACTGGGATTATGCAGTCAGCCTTCCTGTCAAAGACGACAAAATGGCACATACAACTGTAAAAGGCAGCCAGTTTGCACAACCGCTCTTCGAATTCTCAGGCGCTTGCGCAGGTTGCGGAGAGACTCCTTACGCCAAGGTTGTAACTCAACTTTACGGCGACAGAATGCTCATCGCCAATGCAACAGGATGTTCATCCATCTGGGGTGGATCTGCACCTTCTACTCCTTACACTGTAAACGCCGAAGGCAAAGGTCCGGCTTGGGCAAACTCGCTCTTTGAGGATAATGCCGAGTATGGATACGGAATGGCTCTTGCAACAAACCAAATGAGAGACAAATTAGCCGTTCTAATGACCGAGGCAATGGAAATGGGAATCACAGAAGAAGCAAAAGCCGCATTTGCTGCATGGCTTGATGCCAAGGAAGACGGAGACAAGACAAAAGCTGTTTCCAAAGCCGTAATGGGCCTCTTCGGAAAAGACATCGGAAATGCTCAGGCAAACGAAATGCTTGCTGAAATAGAAGAAAAGAAAGACTTCCTCGTTAAGAAATCCGTATGGATTTTCGGTGGCGACGGATGGGCTTACGACATCGGTTACGGAGGACTCGACCATGTTCTCGCTTCCGGCGAAGATGTGAACGTATTCGTATTCGACACAGAAGTTTACTCTAATACAGGCGGACAGTCTTCAAAAGCTACTCCTACCGCTGCAGTCGCAAAATTCGCGGCTTCCGGAAAGAGAGTCAAGAAGAAAGATCTCGGCCTGATGGCAACAAACTACGGTTATGTATATGTAGCGCAAGTTGCAATGGGAGCCAACAAGAACCAATTCATGAAAGCCCTCGTTGAAGCTGAAAGCTATAAAGGACCGTCCCTCATCATCGCTTATGCTCCTTGTATCAACCACGGTATAAAAGCCGGAATGGGCAAGTCCCAAGAGCAGGAGAAAAAAGCTGTGGATGCTGGATACTGGCATATGTGGAGATTCAATCCGCTTCTTGAAGAAGAAGGCAAGAATCCGTTTGTTCTTGATTCCAAAGAGCCGACAGAATCCTTCCAAGACTTCATCAAGGGCGAGGTTAGATACACATCTCTCGAATTCGCATTCCCTGAATTGGCAAAAGAATTGTTTGTCAAGGCAGAGAAGGATGCAAAGAGCAGATACAACAGCTACAAGCGTTTGGCTGAAATGAAATAACAGTTAGAATATCAATAAAGGCGGTCCTCTTTCGAGGGGACCGTTTTTGTTGCCCGGAATTTTTGCTATAATGATATACATGGGGGTGGAGCCAAATGGAATTTGTCATACCTGAATATGGAACATACAATATAAAAAACATAGTTTTCGATTTCAACGGAACAATAGCAGAAGGCGGTTTGGTGGAACTTTGGAATCTTGAAAAACTTGTCGAGCTGTCAAAAGATTTCAGCATACATGTCATAACTGCCGATACTTTCGGAAGCGTTAACAAAATATTTGAAGGCCTGCCGGTCAAAGTGAAAATTATTTCCCGGGAAACAGGGGCAAAGGACAAGGAAAAATTTATAGAGGAATTGGGTTGCGAAGAAACAATTGCAGTTGGAAACGGATTCAACGACAGGTTTATGCTAAAAGCCTCCGCATTGGGGTTCTGCATTGCGGGTCCTGAAGGTGCATCTGTAAAGGCGATGATGAACAGCGATGTTGTGGTTTGCAAAATAGAAGACTTTTTCTCGATGATAGACGAACCCAAAAGACTGGTAGCCACACTGAGGGGATGAACGGAATGATAGATGTCGCTGCGGCGGTGATGGTTGATGACAAAAATCGAATATTCATAGCCCGCAAAAAGAAGGGATTGCCGCTTGAAGGCCTGTGGGAATTTCCCGGTGGAAAGATAGAGAAAGGCGAATCGGCGGCGGAAGCCGTGGAGCGCGAGCTTCTCGAGGAAATGAATATCGAAATCGAAGCAGGAGGACTGGTGGGCGAGAGCGTCTATGCATACGAGGAATTCACAGTTCGCCTGATTGCGCATTATGCAAAGATAACCGGAGGGGAAATCCGCCTGACCGACCACGACAGGTATGAATGGGTGACTTTGGATGAGATGAGTTCATTTTCATTGGCGCCTGCCGACGAACCGCTTAAGAAACTCATAGAAAAAAGAAATGGAAGTGTAAAATGACAACAGTAATATTTCAGGGATACATGCTTGGACTTGCTTACTTGGTTCCCATAGGAATGCAGAACATGTATGTTATAAATACGGCAAGCAAAAGCACGGGACGTCGTGTCTTTCAAATTGCACTAATAGCTTCAATACTCGATATACTTCTTGCAATGGCATGTTTTTATGGCAT
>DATFJE010000203.1:0-6928 GCA_035269385.1 Clostridia bacterium | reverse complement strand
TAATAGATTTTGCATTTGCTGCCATCTGCCAGCTGCTTTTGTTCTTTCTTCTTTTGCATTTACTGATACCTGATACCCGACAGCTGTTATTTACGCTTTTCCGTCTTGCCTTTCATCTTTCCACTTGCTACGTTCCACTGTACTTCCTGCTCACTGCCTTTTTCCTGTCTCGACATAGCTTAGAATCTCTTCTCTGTCCATTCCTTCCAGACCAAGCTTCTTCAGTGTCCTTCCTGAATTTTCAAATTGCCTGTCAAGCATATAGCCTCCCAGCTTGATTATCATGGCCATACGATCCGTATTTACGCCCAGCAAATCTCCCAATTCTTTCATTGGTACAAGACCCATGGGAATATCCTCAAGAATATATCTTGTATCTATTTGTTTTTGTCCCTTTATTTCAGAGTATGCGGGATTGTTTCTGCAAATCTCCGTTAAATTTTCACCTTTTGCTCCATAAAGCACATCATACCACTCTACTATCGATTTCAACTCCAGTCCCAGCGCTTCACCTACAGCTTGCCTCTCTTTGTCAAGTTCCTCGACAAATGTGCCTATGCTGGGCGTTATTCCGTCATAATAATATTTCCATGACCTCTCCGACTCTATGTTTGCAGTATTCAAAATGGTCGGTCCCGGGTGCATAACTGAATTAAGGTTTTCCAGACTCGTCTGCAAAATATTTTTTCCTGCATACATTTGCGGAAAAGCACACTTGAGCTTTTCAACTATTTCATCCGTTCTATCTGCCGGAAAAGCCGCCACCATAAGGTTTTCTTTGATTCCCTTGATTGAAGCCGTTCCTCTTTTGGGACTTCTGCAAGCATAAATGAGGGACATGGCCTCCGAAATTGTCACATCTGCACCACATCCATTGTCCCTGAAAATTTTTGCGAATTCCAATGCTCCGCCTGTAGCACCGGGATGAATGAATACGGTCTGGCCGTCTTCAAGCACACCGGAAAGATTTCGAGCGATTGTCGCATGGGCAAGAGCCGGCGCAACTACCGCAACAATATCGGCCCCTTTTACAGCTTTTGCAATGTCGCAGGTGGCAAAAGCCACCTTGCCGAAGCCTTCAACAATACCTTCGGTCAAAAATACTCCACCCTGTTCGTTTATGATGTCTACTGTCTCTTCCATGATGTCATAGAGCCTGACCTCGTAACCCATGAGTCCAAGGTGTCCCGCAAGAGACTGGCCGCCGTTGCCGCCCCCCACAATAGTCCAAATATTCTTTTTAGCGTTCAAGCAAATCCCTCCCAAGTATTTAACCTGACCACTTGTCCTACATTCATACTACTACTTTGAACAAAAAAAAACAAGCCTCACATGAACGAAGCATGGCGCGCCATTTCATCTGCATGCTTCGTTCAATGACCTTTGCACCTTATGTTGTTCTTGAATATCAAGACATGTTTTCCTTTTGCATTCTACCGCTGTTTTGCTTTTATTTCTATTGCTTCCGGTTTTACGCATCTTTTACTGCAAGCCCTCCACTAATTTATATTGGCATTTTCGCCCGAATAGATGTATATTATCCGTTCGCATATATTTGTTATATGGTCGGCTATTCTTTCCAAGTATCTGCCGATGAAAAGCAGCTTCGTCCCTTGGTTTATATATCGTCCGTCCTCATGTATCATCATCAGTATTTCGCTGTAGATATCCTTATAAAGATTGTCTATGATATCGTCTTCCTCACCAACTTCGTATGCAATGCTTATGTTTCTGTCCACGAAACTCCGCTTTGCATTTCTTAGCATTCCGCTTATTATCCTTTGCATTTTGGGAATGTCGACAAGTGGTTTTATCAGTGGTTCGTCTCCAATCTTTATTGCCTCTTTGGCTATGTTTACTGAAAAATCGCCTATTCTCTCCAGATCTGTTATTATTTTAGCTATTGAAAAAATTGTCCTGAGGTCTATGGCCATAGGTTGCCTAAGTGCAATAAGCTCAAGGGATGCCTCCTCAATCTTTTCCATCTGCCTGTCTATCTCGTCATCCTTCCTTATTACCCCACGAGCCTTTTCAAGATCCTGTGAGACGAGTGAATCCACTGCCATCACAAATATATCCTCAACGTTTTCCATCATCGAAACGACATCGTTTTTCAAATTGCAGATTGCTTCGTCATATTGTTCTCTTCCCATTTTTCAATCCTCCCTTTATCCGAATCTTCCGGTAATATAGTCTTCTGTGCGCTTATCTCTGGGATTTGTGAAAATCTTGTTGGTCTCGTCAAACTCCGCCATCTCTCCGAGTATGAAAAATGCCGTATTGTCCGATATTCTCGCAGCTTGTTGCATTGAATGTGTCACTATTACAATGGTATAACGCTTTTTCAGCTCTTCCATCAAAGATTCTATCTTTGATGTCGCAATGGGATCAAGAGCGGAAGTCGGCTCATCCATGAGGATTACCTCCGGTTCCACCGCCAATGCCCTTGCTATGCAAAGCCTCTGTTGCTGGCCTCCGGAAAGGCCGAGCGCGCTTTTTTTCATTCTGTCCTTGACTTCATCCCAAAGCGCCGCCTGGACAAGGCTCTTTTCGACGATTTCATCGAGGTCGGATTTTTTCTTCATTCCATGGGTTCTCGGACCATATGCCACATTGTCATATATGCTCATCGGAAATGGGTTGGGTTTTTGGAAAACCATTCCAACTCTCTTCCGGAGCTTGATTACGTCTATATTTTTATATATTTCGTCTCCGTCGAGCTTTACACTTCCTTTTATTGTTACTCCCTCTATCAGATCATTCATTCTGTTCAGGGTCCTGAGGAATGTGGACTTGCCGCAACCTGAAGGACCGATGAATGCAGTCACCTTGTTTTCTTCTATATCCATTGAAATGTCCTTGATTGCTTGAAACTCTCCATAAAACAAGTCCAGATTCCTTATTTCAAATTTTGTTCCCAATGTTCCACCTCCTAAACTTTGTTTCTATCCAATGCGCTTGCCGTTTTTTTCGCAATGAAATTCAGAAACGCCACCAAAAGTATAAGGACCGCCGCCGTTGCGTAAGCCTTTTCAAATGATATGCCCTCTTTTGCAAGCAAATACAAGTGAACAGAAAGGGTTCTTCCTGACTCCATAAATCCTTTCGGTATGTAGGGAGCCATTCCGACAGTCATGTATATTGCCGCCGTCTCGCCGATTATCCTTCCAACACTCAGAATCACAGCCGCCAAAACCCCCGGAACTGCCGAAGGAAGCACTACATTGACTATGGTGCTGAGTTTCGATGCTCCAAGTCCCAAACTTCCTTCCCTATAAGAAACAGGAACCGATTTAAGCGCCTCCTCGGTTGTCCTGACTATGGTCGGAAGAACCATTATGCTCAGAGTCAAAGCACCCGAAAGAATTGAGAACTTAAAATGCAATGCAGTTACAAAAAACAGGAATCCGAAGAGTCCGAAAATGATTGAAGGTATGCCGGCAAGCGACTCTGTCGCAAAACGAATGCTTCTGACCAATTTCCCCGGCTTTGCATATTCCACCATGTATATGGCCGCGCAAATGCCTATGGGTGTAGCCATTGCAATCGAGATTATTATTACATAGAATGTAGTGATAATCATCGGCAATATGCCGCCCTCTCCATCGCCTTTCGCCATGCCTGTTAGAAATTCCCAACTTATCGATCCCATTCCCTTTATAAATACATAAGATATAATCCAAACCAGGATTCCCATTGTAATAAGTGCCGACAACCATATAAGTCCTCTTAGAATCCTGTCCTTGATCGATTTGTCTTTCATATCAGTCACCCGCCTTGCTTGTGAGTAGATTGAGAAGCACATTTAGCCCCATTATGAAAATAAAAAGCACTACTCCTGTTGCGAAAAGCGCGTCCTGATGCATTCCGAATGCGTAACCCATCTCTATGGCTATGTTCGCTGTCATTGTCCTTACTCTGTCAAGTATGGAGTCAGGTATTAGAGCAGTGTTTCCACCTACAAGTATTACAGCCATGGTCTCTCCTATTGCCCTTCCTATCCCAAGGACAACCGCAGCCATGATTCCTGATTTCGCCGCAGGAATAACGACCTTGAATATAGTCTGTATCTGGCTGGCCCCCATTGCCAGAGAGCCCTCCCTGTATTCCCGTGGAACCGCCCTGAGGGCGGCTTCGGATATGCTTACTACGGTAGGAAGAATCATCACTGCAAGTATGAAGATTATTGCCAAAAGACTGTTTCCTCCGCCTCCTAACCACTTGTCAATGATTGGAACTATTACCACAAGCCCGAAAAAACCGTAAACCACAGAGGGAATCCCTGCCAATAGGTCGACGGCCGGCCTTGTTATGTCTGCAATTTTAGGCGGTGCAATCTCCGAAAGAAAAACAGCTGTCATGAGTCCTATCGGAACGCCTACAAGTATTGCCCCGAAAGTTCCTGCAATCGATGCGACAATCATCGGAAGAATTCCGAAAACATCGCCGAGGGGCTGCCACTGCCTCCCAAGAATGAATTTACCAATGCCGTACTCGAATATGAAGGGTCCGCCTCGCGCAAATACAAACAAGGTTATTACGGCAACGCTTAGAACAGCCGTGAATGCACAAAACAGAAATACTGCCTCAACCAGTTTTTCAAATCTTTTTCTGGCTTTATTCTCTGCCATTTTATATGATTTTTCTTCTATTGTCTTTTCTTCATGTAGTCCTGTATGGTCCATCTATTCACCTCTCATCGCTCCATTTGCGAATTGATCAGTTTTCTTTACATGGCTCAAGGCTCCGCTTGAATTTGCGAAGCCTTTGCCCGTGTTTTTTCGTCCTGCAAATTATCAATCAAGCAATTATTTTACCGGTATTGCCTTTTCCGCAACAATTTCCTGTCCTTCTGTGCTGAATACGAAATCAAGGTACGCCTTTGCAACATCCGTAAGCTCGCCTTTGCTCAGCATGAGGAAGGGTCTTGAAACCGTGTAAGACTCGTCAAGAATGTTTTCAACAGTAGCCTCCACGCCGCCTATGCTTACAGGCTGTACAGATTCGTCAATGTATGAAAGCGAGATGTATCCGATCGCATAAGTTTTTGAAGCAACATTCGCTTTCACCGCTCCGTTTCCTTCTGCAATGAGAGCGTCGGCTTTTACAGCTGAAACTTTTTTGCCTTCAGCATTCTTCTCTTCAAGATCCATTATGTCCTCGAAAGCTCCCCTTGTTCCGGAACCGGCTTCTCTTGACACCACGAGAATCTCTTTGTCGATTCCACCGACTTCTTTCCAGTTTGTGATTTCACCCTTGAATATTGCTGTAACTGTTTCAATTGACATATCCGAAACACCGTTTTCCGGATTGACCACTACGGAAATTCCGTCGTACGCTATTACGTGTTCGTCAAGTCCCCATTCTTTTTCCTCAGTCTTGAGATTTCTTGAAGCCATTCCGATATCTGCGGCTCCTTCATTGGCGGCCTTTACTCCTGCTGTGGATCCGACTCCCTGCACGTCAATCTTTGTGCCTGGATTCTTTGCCATGAACGCATCGGCAAGCTTCTGCGCATGGGGCGCTACAGATGTGGACCCAACCACCGAAACCGTACCTGAAAGTGCTCCTTCCGTTCCTGTAGCCTCTTCTTCGTCCTTTGCGCAGCCGGCGAAAATCCCCAATGCCAAAACAACTGTAATTCCCAATGCGATCAATTTTCTTTTATTCATTTTAGGCTCCCTTCAATTCCAATATGGTTTGTTGTTCGTATTTCCTTCAAAATGAATATACCACCCCGCGGGCGCCGTTTTGTTATGCAAATGTTAATCATTTGTTAATTGCATGTTAAGAAAGTTCATAGATGCTCAATAGTCTCCATTTTCAGTAAAAACAGACCCGATTGCACCATCAATGGGTATTTTGACTATGAACTCGCTTCCTTCGCCTTCGTCGCTCCTTACCTTTATATCTCCTCCAAAAGCCAGCACTATGTGTTTTACTATTGCCAACCCAAGACCCGTTCCGCCAATATCCCTTGACCTTGCCTTGTCTACTCTGTAGAATCTTTCAAACAGCCTGGAAATATCCTCTTGGGAAATACCCATTCCATTGTCTTTAACCTTTATGAATACATCTGAGTCAAGTTTGTATGCGGATACGCCTACCGACCCTTTTTCCGGTGTATACTTCACTGCATTGTCCACCAAATTCAAAACCAATTGTTTGAACCAATCGCTGTTGCCGTAAACAAAAGGCAAATCATCGGGGATTTCGGACTTCAGCTCAATTGATTTGCCTTTGGCCGCCATAGCCACCATATCGAACACCTCTCCGATAGTTTTCCCCACATCTATTTTGCTCTTTCTACTCATCCCAATCTGACTCGTTTCAATATTGGACAAAATCAACAAATCGTCAAGAAGCCTCGAAAGCCTGCTGCTCTCCATTTCTATTATGTCAAGAAATCTGTCCCTTACCTTGTCATCATTTACTGCTCCGCCTTTGAGCGTTTCCACGAATCCGGAAATGGACGTAAGAGGCGTTTTAAGTTCATGCGACACATTGGCAACAAAATCCGTACGCATTTTTTCCAGTTTGCGCATTTCGGTTATGTCGCGCACAACCATGATTTTTCCAATCATTTCCCTCATGCCCGCATCCGAATGAATTTTGTCGTATGAGAATTTAAGAACCATATGTTCCGGTTCTTCCAAAACCACTTCCCTCAACCCCAGGCTTCTTTCTTCCAGTATCTTTCCCACGGCCTCCCTCAGCACCGGATTGCCTATTAGGCCCGCCAGTTCCTTGCTGTGGACCTCCGTATCTGTGATTCCAAGCAAATCCCTTCCCGAATAATTGATCAGCATAATTCGATTCTCGTTGTCCACTGCAACGAGACCCTCCGATATGGATGAAAGTATTGACCGTATTTTCAAATGCTGTTCTTCAAGCTCATTTATAGTAAAACTTAACCTTTCCGTCATGG
>DATFJE010000202.1:0-21979 GCA_035269385.1 Clostridia bacterium | reverse complement strand
ACCAAAAGCAAAAGAAAAACAGGCATGAAACCGTTGGAAAGACACATTCGAAAAAAAGATTTGCATTTTAGGGCAATTGGCACGCAAGTTGCATAAATATACTGCGTAGGAAAAACGGAATCAATGCAAATCACAGGAGGTGTCACAATGGTAAAGAAAGAGCTTTTAGAAAATTTTTATACCACGATGGTCAAAATCAGGGCCTTTGAGAAGCGTATAGAAGAGTTTTCCTTGAAAGCGGAAGTCCCGGGTTTTGTTCACCTGTATATAGGTGAAGAAGCCATAGCAACTGGCGTAATGGCAAACTTGACTCACGCGGACTACATTCAAAGCACACACAGAGGACATGGCCATTGCATAGCAAAGGGCGCGCAGACTGACAGAATGATGGCCGAGATATTCGGCAAGAAGACAGGGTACTGCAAAGGCAAGGGCGGATCGATGCATATCGCCGACTTCAGCGTAGGAATGCTCGGAGCAAATGGAATAGTGGGCGGAGGATACACCCTCGCAACAGGAGCCGCTCTCGCAGAAAAGATTAAAGGAACAGATACAGTTTCATTGGTGTTCTTCGGAGACGGAGCGTCAAACAGAGGAACATTCCACGAGGCCATGAACATGGCTGCGGCATGGAAGCTTCCCGTAGTATTCGTATGCGAGAACAACGAATGGGCCTCAACAACTCCATACCTCACAACAACATCCGTAAAAGACATATCCGACCGTGCGGTAGGATATGGAGTTCCCGGAGTAATATGCGACGGAAACGACGTATTTGCAGTTTACGAAACAGCCAAAGAAGCAATTGAGAGAGCAAGAAAAGGCGAAGGACCTTCCATCGTCGAGTGCAAGACATACAGAATAAAGGGCCACTTTGTTGGAGACCCCGAGAAATACAGAACCAAGGAAGAGGTGCAGAAGCGCTTCACTGAGAACGACCCGATCAAAAGATTCGAGGAAAAAGTTCTTGCAGAAGGGCTCATGACAGAGAAAGAACTCGAAGCGATCAGGGAGACTGTCGAAGTTGAGATCGAGGCTGCGGTGGCATTCGCTCATGAAAGCCCGTATCCGGACGCATCAGAGCTTTATGACGACCTTTATGTGGATGGAGGTATTGTAGAATGAGAAAAATAACATTTTCCGAAGCAACAAGAGAAGCAATGGCTGAAGAAATGAGAAGAGACGATACCATTTTCGTAATGGGTGAGGACATCGCCAGACAGGGTGGAATATTCGGCCAGTTTGCTGGACTCCCCGACGAATTTGGGACAGAAAGAGTAAGGGACACCCCGATTACCGAGACGGCAATCGTTGGAGCCGCCATAGGCGCGTCTCTTGCAGGAATGAGACCCGTTGCAGATATGCACTTTGCAGATTTCCTCGGAGTAACCATGGACGAAGTCTTCAACCAAATGGCCAAGATAAGATATATGTTCGGCGGCCAAACAACAGTGCCGATGGTGATAAGGGCGCCGGACGGACTTATCAGATCGGGCGCAGCGCAGCACTCGCAAAGCATAGAGGCGTGGTTCAACAACATCCCGGGAATAAAAGTAGTAGCGCCTTCAAATGCGGCCGATGCAAAAGGGCTCCTCAAGGCGGCGCTTAGAAGCGACGATCCGATAATATACTTCGAGAACAAGGACCTTTTCGCGAAAAAAGGAGAAGTGCCGGAAGACGAAGACTTCATAGTTCCAATCGGAAAAGCCGCAGTAGTCAAAGAAGGAAAAGACGTTACAATAGTCTCATACTCAATAATGATGGGAATTGCAAACAAGGCTGCCGAGAAACTCGAAGCCGAAGGCTACAGTGTTGAGGTCATCGACCTTAGAACACTTGCTCCGTTTGATAAGAAAACAGTAATAGAGTCAGTCAAGAAGACACACAGACTTCTCATAGCCCACGAGGCAGTAAAAGTCGGAGGACTCGGATCAGAAGTTGCGGCGGTAGTTGCAGAAGAGGCCCTCGACCATCTTGACGCCCCAATCGTTCGCGTGGGAGCCAAATTCACACCGGTTCCTTTCAGCCCGACTCTTGAAGAGGCTTACAGGCCTAAAATGCAAGACATCATAGACGGCGTAAAGGGAATGTTCTAAATAAACGAAAAATGGTATCGGGACAATTTATATAGAGATGACCCGAAAAAGCAGTAGTAAAATCAAGTTTCTTTGATTGGAGGATATTATGCATAAATCAGCTGTTGGAAAAAATGGGAAAACAGTAGCCGCCCGCATAATGCCGGACAGCAATCTCGTAGAAGAAATTATAGCCATTTGCAAGGAGAATGAATTGGAAGCAGCATATATTCCGACTTGCATAGGAAGTTTGAAAAAAGCCAGGTTTGTATATGCCATTCCGGATGATTCAACATATTTCAAGATGGTATACAGCGACCCATTGGAATTGGATGGGCCAATAGAATTTCTAAACGCACAGGGCATAGTTGCAAAAGGCGAAAATGGAGAGTATCTGGTGCACCTCCATGCCGTTATGAGCGACAAGGATATGAAAGTTTACGGAGGCCATGTTGTGGATGATGGAAACATCGTTTTGGCAACAATTGATTTGGTTCTCAATGAAATCAAAGATATCAATTTGGCGAGAAAATATGACAAGAACAGTGGATTCTATTTCTTTACGCCTGAAGAGGCGTAAAAGGGGGGATTAAAATGGCAGAACTGATTAGATTGCCCAAGATGGGCCTTACAATGGAAGAAGGAACTATAGTAGAGTGGTTTGTCGAAGAAGGCCAGGAAGTAAAAAAAGGCGAAAGATTTTTTGAAGTCGCCACAGACAAGATATCAAATGAAATCGAGGCCGAATTCGACACGACACTCCTTAAAATAATCGTAACGCAAGACTGCGACGCATTGGTGCAAGCGCCGATTGCCATAGTTGGAGAGGCGGGAGAAGACTACTCTGCGCTCATGGCTGATGTCGGAGATGCTCCATCAAGCAGCGCACCGGCAGAGAAAGAGGTTGAAGTCGAAACAGAAGCTCCGGCAGCGACAGTAGCATCAGCGACGAGAGCTCCGGGAGAATACGTGCTGGCATCTCCGCTTGCAAAGAAAACAGCCAAGGAAAAGGGAGTGGACCTTTCCATGGTAGCAGGCAGTGGCCCTGACGGAAGAGTGGTAGAAAAAGACGTACTTGCCGCAGGAAGCGTAAAAGCGTCTCCAATGGCCAAGATAGCCGCAGCAGAGATGGGAGTAAACATAGCCAGCATACAGAAAGACGGACGAATCATGAAAGACGACGTCCAAAAATACTACAGAAACAGCAGAATCGAAGACCTGGCAGAGCCCGCAGACGACGTGAAGGCAATGAGTAGAATGAGAAAAGTCGTAGCAAAGAGAATGACAGAGAGCTGGAACATGGCTCCCGCAGTAACATACGACATATCAATAGACATGACAAAACTCATTGCAATGAAAAAAGAGCTCAAGCCTTTTGCAAAAATCACATACACAGACCTCATTGTAAAAGTGCTTTCAAGAGTGCTCTTAAAGCACAAAGCCCTAAACTGCACCATAGAAGGAAACAACATAATCGAAAGAAACTATGTCAACATGGGAGTTGCAGTAGCAACAGACACAGGCCTTTTAGTGCCAGTAGTCAAATACTCAAACATTAAATCCCTGGGAGACATATCCGCAGAAATAAAAGAGCTTGCAGAAAAAGGAAGAACAAACCAGCTTGGAGCAGACGCGCTCCAGGGAGGAACATTCACAGTATCCAACATGGGTATGTACGAAGTCGAATCCTTCTCGCCCATCATCAACCAACCGGAAACCGCCATTCTGGGAATCTGCGGCATCAAGAACACACCAGTAGTAAACGATGCCATGGAAATAGAAATCAAGCCGCTCATGAAGCTTTGCCTCTCAGCCGACCACAGAGTAGTCGACGGAGCAGTAGCAGCAATCTTCTTAAAAGACCTCAAAGAGCATCTTGAGAACCCGGCAGTGCTTCTTATATGAGCATGAAAACAGTAGTAATAGGTGGAGGCCCAGGCGGTTACGTAGCTGCCGTGCGCTTGGCACAACTGGGCGCAGACGTCACAGTAATCGAAAAGAGGTATATAGGCGGAACATGCCTCAACGAAGGATGCATACCCACAAAAGTGCTGCTCCACACAGCCGAGCTATTTTCCGTTATGGAAAAAGAATCCGAATCGCTTGGGCTCAAAGTGGAGGGAATATCCTGCGACTGGGATGGACTTTTAAAAAGAAAAGAACTCGTAGTAACCCAGCTCGTAAACGGAGTAAAAACGCTTTTCAAATCCCACGGAATAAAAGTCATAATGGGTCAAGCGTCATTTGCAAGCGAAAACGAAATAGTCGTAAAGACATCAGATGGCAAAAAACAGACAGTAGAGTTTGATAAAGCAATCGTCGCGACAGGCTCAGCGCCCGTAATAGCGCCCATACCGGGAGTTGACTCTCCCGGAGTAATAACAAGCAACGAAGCGCTTGCCCTCGAAGAAATACCGGGAAGCCTTGCAATAATAGGTGGAGGAGTAATAGGCTGCGAATTTGCAAACGTATACTCCGATTTAGGAACAGAAATATCCATAATAGAAATGCTTCCGAATCTCATTCCCAACATGGACCAGACAGTAGTCAACGTCCTCAGGGGAAGATTTGAAAGATCCGGCATAAAAATAAATACAAATTCAAAAGTTCTCGCAATAAGACAAGTCGGAGACATGACAGAAGTAGACGCAGAAGGTCCAGAAGGACCATTTACAGTCAGTGCCGAGAAAGTTCTTCTCTCAATAGGCAGAAGACCCGTGACAAAAGGCCTCGGACTCGAAGAGCTCGGAGCCAAAATGGACAGAGGATTCATCAAAGTCGACAAGCAGATGCGCACAAGCGTAAAGAACATATACGCAATAGGCGACTGCAACGGAGGAGTTCTCCTCGCCCATACGGCATCATCGGAAGGCATGGTGGCGGCAGACCACATAATGAACAAAAACGCCGGCATCGATTTTAAAACCACTCCCTACTGCGTATACACAAAACCCGAACTTGCAGGAGTCGGAATGACAGAAAAAGAAGCGACAGAAAAGGGATACAAAGTTTCGACAGGAGTATTCCCGCTTAACGGAAACGGCAAATCCATAATAATGGGAGAAGTCGACGGAATAGCGAAATACGTGACAGACAGCAAAACCGGAGAAGTGCTAGGACTCCACATGGCGGGACCGAGAGCCACAGAGCTAATAGTCGAAGGAGCCCTCGCAGTAAGGCTCGAGGCTACAATCGACGAAATAACAACAACAATTCACGCACATCCGACAGTTGGAGAGTCACTCCATGAAGCAGCCCATGCTGTACACGGAAACGCAATTCACGTGCCAAAGAAGAAAAAGAAAAAATAGCTAAAAACACTCATCCCAAGGTCTTCGGATCATCCTCTTGCCGCATGAGCGGTGCCGGGGCAATCCGTTTGCCTTTTTAAAAAACAACTCTTTCTCTTGCCTGTAGGGGGCCTGACTTTGTCGGGCCCCTTCAGGCTAACGAGAAGGCACAATTTCTGCGTTGCCATGTAAAAAAATAGAAAGTAGAAAGCTAAAAGTGGAAAGAAAAAAGCAAGACATAAAAACAATAATAAAGAAACAATAATAAAGAAACAATTATGGTCTTGATTGTTTCAAATCCTTTCGCAATTTTTACAAGCGCCTTGAAATAGCGAATTCTCGTTAGCCTGAAAATAGGAGAAGGCACAATTTCTGCGTTGCCATGTAAAACAGTAGAAAGTAGAAAGTAGAAAGCTAAAAGTGGAAAGAAAAAAGCAAGACATAAAAACAATAATAAAGAAACAATTATGGTCTTGATTGTTTCAAATCCTTTCGCAATTTATACAAGCGCCTTGAAATAGAAGCATCTCATCAGCCTGAAAATACAGAACTTGTCTGCGTGGCCGTTTTAAAAAGCGCCAATTTATTCATGTCAATATGACTCGTCTTGACAGCTGCCTGCTCTCTGCGTCCTGCTCCGGGCATTCATGGCGCTTTATCTTTCGGCAAAATCTAAAACCGCTTGCCTCGCTTCGCATTGGGCCAAGACCAAAGCGGATTTCTTAAGATTACCAAGAACCCTTGAAAACAGCTTTAATCAGCCATATAAAAAATACATTATGACTTTTGCGGGCGGTGTGTTAATATGATATATAATCATATCAAGGAGGGAATTCATGAAATATATTTTAAATAGTTCGACTGACCCCTACTACAACCTTGCACTTGAGGAATACTGCCTCAAGAATGTCGAAATGGACGAGGACTATTTTCTTTTGTGGCAGAATGCTCCTGCAATAATAGTGGGGAAGAACCAGAACACCTTTGAGGAAATCAATCCGAGATTTGTTGAAGAAAACAGTATTCCTGTAGCTCGACGCATTTCCGGTGGTGGAGCGGTGTACCATGATTTCGGAAATCTCAATTTCACATTCATAGCAAACATAGAGGATTCAGCCACTGTCGATTTCAAAAAGTACGCATTGCCTGTCATAGAAGCATTGAAAACGCTGGGCATAAATGCAGAACTTTCGGGTAGAAACGACATAACGATAGACGGCAAAAAAATATCGGGCAACGCCCAAAGGATGTACAGGAAAAAGCTCATGCAGCACGGAACACTCCTTTTCGATGTAAATATACATGACCTCGTCGACTCACTTAACGTCAAGATGGACAAGATAACATCCAAAGGCATAAAGTCCGTAAGAAGCAGAGTTACGAATATAAAGGAGCATCTTGCTGATGAAATTGACATGAAGGCTTTTTGGGAGCTTATACATTTGTTTTTATCAGAAGACGGAAGCTCCGAGGAGATTCTCCTTTCAGAAGAAGAAAAGGCCGAAATAAAAAAGTTGCGTGACGAGAGATTTGCCACATGGGATTGGAACTACGGTTCTTCCCCTAAATTCGACATTTACAATGAAAAGCGTTTTGAAGGCGGAAAAATAGAATTTGCTGCGGAGATCAAGGAAGGTATAATAGAATCAATACGATTTTTTGGTGATTATTTGGGAATAAGACCTGTTGATTTTGTGGAGGAAAGACTTGTTGGAAGGAAATTTGAAATTGATTCGGTCAGAAGAACACTCGAACAGTTCACTTTGAGAGAATATTTTGGCAAAATAACGCTTGATGAATTGCTCGAAGTCATGTTTGCCTGAATATAGCAGGCTATATAGAAAAAACATTTTTTTTTACAAAGAAGCAAAATCATACTTGTTCCTTGAATCAAACATACACAGAAATTGAAAGGTCCGGCTTTGCAGGACCTTTCAATTTCTTATTGATTCAATATTTTTTCCTTACAATCCGTATGCTGTTTATAATTGCCAAAAGGGCTATTCCTACATCCGCGAAAACTGCGGCCCACATGCTGGCGTGTCCAAAGACCGAAACAAGCATTATCGCGGCTTTTGCTGAAAGAGCCATTGTAATATTTTCCACCACTACTGATCGGACCGTCTTTGATATGCTTATTGCCTTGGCAATGCTCCTGATATCGTCATTCATGATTACTACATCGGATGCTTCAATTGCAGCGTCCGATCCCAAAGCTCCCATTGATATTCCAACACTGGCGGTTGCAAGCGCGGGGGTGTCGTTTATTCCGTCGCCAACAAATCCTATGATTTGATTTTTGGCATATTGCTCTACAACAGCAACCTTTTCCGAGGGAAGCAATTTTGAATGGCAAGCGTCTAATTTGAGTTGATCGGCAAGATTCTCGGAAATGTCTTTATTGTCTCCGGTAAGCATAGCCAAATGTTTGATTCCCTTATTTCGAATAAGTCGCAGGCCGTCCTCGACATTTTCCTTAAGCACATCGGAAATGACTATATTACCGGCATAATTGTTGTTTATAGCGACGTAAACAAGGGTGCCCTGCTCTCTTGCGTTTTCATGAGGAATATTGAATGAATCAAGGAGTTGGGAGTTTCCTGCAAGTATGCGATTGTCGCCTGATATGGCATGAACTCCTTTTCCCGGAAATTCTTGAAAATCCTTTATATTGCCATGAATCACCGGTTTACCAAAGGCTTCTTGAATCGAAAAGGCTATCGGATGGCTTGAATGGCTTTCTGCTTGTGCGGCGTATCTTAGCAAGTCGTTTTCAGTAAACCCCTTAGCTGTATTTATTCCGGTAATGCTGAATGTTCCATTGGTAAGTGTTCCTGTCTTGTCGAACAGCAATGTTTGGATCTTACCCAGATTTTCAAGATGATTGCCTCCCTTTATAAGGATGCCATGCTTTGAAGCGGCTCCAATTCCTCCGAAAAATGACAATGGGACCGATATTACGAGTGCGCACGGACAGGATATGACTAAAAATACGGCGGCTTTGTATATGCTTTCTTTGATTGTGAAAATCCCGGACAATGGGAATATAACAACAGTCAAAAAGGCCGCAGCAACTACCATTGGGGTATAGATTTTTGCGAAGCGTGTTATGAATTTTTCGGCGGATGCTTTTTTTGACGCCGCATCTTCAACCAATGCCATGATTCGACTTATTGTCGATTCGGAATAATGTTTGTCTACACGGACTTTCAGAGAACCGGTTTTGTTTATAGAACCACTGAAAACAAGGGCGCCCTTCTTCATGCTTCGTGGAACGGATTCTCCGGTTATAGCCGAAGTGTCCACAAAAGATTTTCCTTCGATTACCGTTCCGTCCAAAGGTATTCGTTCTCCGGGCTTAATCAATATAATAGAACCGGGCGATACCTTGCTTGGCTTAGTTTCAATAAGCATATCGTCCATACAGACAGTTGCTGTTTCCGGCTTAAGCTTTAGAAGGCTTTCAATTGCGCTTCGCGAATCATTTACTGCATGGTCTTCGAAAATTTCCCCGATGCTGAAAAAAAGCATCACAGCAACGGCTTCATGTGGTTCGCCTATTGCCCAAGCGCTGACAGTTGCTATTGACATGAGAAACTTTTCATCCATAGCTGATCCAGTGAATAGATTTTTGATCCCATAAAAAATAACCGGGCTTCCGGAAAGCATATATGCGGCCATCAGAAGAAACAGTGAAAATGAAGATTTAGGCACCAAGAAAGAGGCTGCAAAAAGTGCGACAGAAAAAAGCAGATTTTTATGGTTTTTTAAAAGTTTGCTAAAAGGCGGAATAGCTTTTTCAGCAGATTTTGCCTCCGACAGTCGGACTCCTGGTTCAATGGTTTTTATAATCTTTTCTATTTTGTCAATTGAAGATGCCATGGATTTTTGGGTTTCTGTTTTAATTGATAATTTTTTGAGGGGGAAGACGATTTCGGCTGATGCTATTTCCGGCAGCGCCTTTATTCTTTTTTCCATTTTCATTGCGCAGTTTGCGCATCCAAGATGTTCCAGCGTAAAATCCTTGTTGATCATTTCCATAACTCCTTGTTTATATGTTCTATGTGGAGAATTCCCAAGCGAAGTATGTCCTCGACATGGGTGTCGTCAAGAGAGTATCGCATGTGGCGTCCGTCGCGGCGGTATTTGACTAAATGGTTTTGTTTTAGAATGCTCAATTGGTGCGAAACCGCTGAATGTGTCATATTGAGCTGGTTTGAAATTTCATGGACACATTTTTCTCCTGGAAAAAGTGTAGAGATTATCCGGAGCCGGGTCGGATCGCCCAACGTCTTGAAAAGACCTGAAAGTGTCTCGGTTGATTTTGGATTCATGTTAGGGAAAGTATGCATTGATTTCCTCCTATATTGAATATATGAACAACTGTTCATATATTCAATATATTATATTTGCTTAGGAGTGTCAATGCCTTGATGGAATTCAATATATAAATTATAATGGCATAGGGTATTGTATTTCCGCAATAATGAGTCAAATGCAGAAACAGGGGTAAACAGTACCTGTGATTCAGATTCAAAGGGAGGAAAAATATGGGAGTAAAAATAATAACGGATAGTGCCTGTGATTTGAATCGTAAAATCATAGATGATTATGACATAAATGTCATGCCTTTATTGGTCAATGTCGAAGATAATGAGTGTCTTGACGGGGTTACCATAAAACCAAAAGAGCTTTTTGACGGCATGAGGTCAGGCAAGGTGTATAAAACAGCACAAATTCCGCTTGCAGAATTGATGAAGGTATTTGAAAGCTACAGCGGCAAAGAATGTCTTTACCTCAGTTTTTCATCCAAATTGTCGGGCACTTGCGACACCGCGAGACTGGTGATTGAAAACTTGAAGAATAAATATCCTGATATAGAAAGTAAGATAAAAATAATAGACACAAAATGCGCATCAGGAGGCATGGGACTCGTAGTACTCAAGGCGGCACAAATGGCCAAAAGAGGATGCTCTTTGGATGAAATAGTCAATGCGGCCGACTTTTATTCCAGACATATGCAGCATATTTTCACGGTGGACCGACTCGAATATCTTTTCAGGGGAGGAAGGGTTTCCAAAGCACAGGCTCTTGTAGGTGGATTGCTCAATGTCAAACCCATATTGGATATTCAGGACGGTTCATTGGTTCCAATCGAAAAAGCAAGAGGAAAAAAGCATTTGCACAAAAGAATGATTGAACTGATTGAAGAAAGAGGAGCATCTCTTGAAAATCAGATTATTGGCATAAATCATGGCGATGATATGGAATCGGCAGAAAAAATTATCGAGCTGGCAGGCGAAAAATTTGGGGCGGGTAACATTGTAGTAAATTATATAGGCTGCGCAATAGGGGCCCATTCAGGACCCGGTACATTGGCACTTTTCTTTCTTGATGAAGAACCGCCAATGGGGCAGATTGAACCGATATTGTAAAGGAGTTTCAAATGCATATAGGATGCCATTTGTCGGTAGCAAAAGGTTACGGAAACATGGGCAAGACGGCTTTGGAAATAGGCGCCGACACATTTCAGTTTTTCACAAGAAACCCAAGGGGAGGAAAAGCCGCAAAGCTAATCGAAAGTGATGTGGAGGCCCTTGTCTCGATTATGGATGAATACGGTTTTGGAGAAATCCTGGCACACGCCCCCTATACTATAAATATGGCGTCTCATAAGCCCCAGACTTGGGAATTTGCCAAGGGAACCATGAGAGAGGACTTGGACCGTCTCGAAAAATTACCTTGCCGATTTTATAATTTTCATCCGGGCAACCATATAGGCAAGGGAGTCGAATATGGAGTTGAGCGTATAGCAGAGGGTCTCAATGAAATACTATCGGGCAATGAAACAACAGTTATTCTTTTGGAAACCATGTCAGGCAAAGGAACTGAAATAGGGAGAACGTTTGAAGAGCTTAAGGCTGTGATAGACAGGGTCAAACACAACGAAAACATTGGCGTATGCATGGATTCATGTCATGTGTTCGACGGAGGGTACGACATTGTAAACAATTTGGACGATGTGCTCGATGAGTTCGATAGAATAATCGGGATGAAGAAACTCCATGCTGTTCACCTCAACGACAGCAAGAATATATGCGGAAGCGGAAAAGACCGCCATGCATGCCTTGGAGAAGGGGAAATAGGATTGGAGGCTCTTTTGGCGTTTGCAGGCCATCCGGAAGTTTCAAAACGGCCTTTACTTTTAGAAACGCCCAATGACTTGGCCGGATACAAAAGAGAAATATCTGTTTTGAGGAAAGCGCTTGCAGGAGCTCAAACTAAATAATGAACTTGCTTTTGAACGGGAAAAATAGTAATATTGCTAATATAATAATCAAGCAATCATGCGACCCTTACATATAGCAGAAAAGGAGGGTTCTATATGACAAAAGAAATTGTAATAAGATTGAAAGATATAATTGCAAACAAGAAAGCTTCGAATTATCACGATGTAACGGATTCAATAACACAGAATCTTCAGGCTTATCTGGACGAGCGCTATGACAGTCCCGAGGAAATGCCTGTCGAGATTGTCGAGATGCTTGCGGTGATACAGTTTACCATGGAAGCATTGATTGAATCGGTGTCGGAAGAGGCTGAAAAGAACGGTTTGCCGAGCTTTGATTCGGAAGATATAAAAGTCAAGATTCCATCAGATAAAATCATACAGAGCATGATGCATTAGAAAGAGAAAAGTGGAAAGTGGAAAGTAGAAAGTGGAAAGTGGAAAGTAGAAAGAAAGACCTTGCAAAGAAAAAAGCAAATATATAAAACCAAAAGAAAAATAAAAGATTATTTGACGCAGTTGAGTTCCAAAATGTTTATGTTTTTACTGACAACAGACAACTGGTTTCAAGCTTGCAGTTTGCAGTGAACAGAAAAACTAAAAAGGGACAGACATTTTTGTCTCCATTTACTAATCAAAAACCTAATGACAAAAAAGCTAAAAGCATATGTCGGTAAAAACAGTGGAAAGTGGAAAGAAAGACCTTGCAAAGAAAAAAGCAAATATATAAAACCAAAAGAAAAATAAAAAAACCTCCGTCAGGAGGTTTTTTGCTGTTAAAAGAAGGAATTTGCGTTTTTTTTTTGAATAAATTAGTAAAGCTAATGAGGAAGTGATGCATATGACGGAACTTGAGTTGGTAAAACTGTATGCAAAAGCGTGGAATCATCTTGACTTCAGCTTGATTGATTCCTATCTTTCCGAGGATGTCGTTTACAGCGCTCAAGCGGTTTCCTTTCCTGAGATAAAGGGAAAAGAGGCAAAGGAACGAATAAAGGCAAGAATGAAAAAGAGAAGTTCGGAGGAGGACGGAAAAGTCTATGCCGAATTGGGATATTTCCCTTCGGATTATCCATCGTGGGGGCTTGCAAAAGTCAATTTCCAAAAGAATCTTTGGGGCTATCCATGCATAATAATGGCAAGGGGCAATAAAGACAATCTCATATGTCCGGTTATTCTTGAATTGGAAGGCGGTAAAATCAAAAGCATTTATACCTGCGCAGTGCCTCCAATACAGAATGTTTTCAGAACAGGAGAGTATCCTTTTTGAGTTTTGCTTCTTTTAAGTATTCTGATAAAAATATAAGTATTTTGATAAAAATATTAATCGCTAAAGGCCTGAATCAAAGGTCTTTGGTGGTTAATATTTTTTTGTAGTCATTGCATGGTGAATATTTAAAATGTTACGAATTATCAACTATGAATATATATTATTCGCAACCACTTTTAAAATATAGTGAATAATCATATTTAGAAAACAAGACAAAAGTGTAAGATTAACGGCATTCTTTTAAAGAAACACCGGTGTTAATAAGGCAGATTAGAGTTGGGCATGAGAAACGGCAATTTAAATGCATGTTGCTAAAAAAGTAATTATATTCAAGTGGGTAATTATACCTAAACTATGTTGCATCAATTGACGATATACATTAAGAGAAGATAGGAGGTCGGCAATGGTTTTATATTTTGTGAAATAGACAGGTTGGTTAAAAATTATGATAAAAGGCAGACCTGTTCGAAGGGAGGATGCAAAGCATAAGGGTTTCAAAAATAGCATGAAATTGTCGATGGCATCATAAGTGATTTTTATTAAATTCTATTAAGTTATTATTTGAGTTGTTGTCATAAAAGTATTTTTAAAATTAAGGGGGTTATGATATGTCATGGTTTTTAAATAGAAGAATAAGTGTGAAAATTATTATTGGATTTGTTATTGTTGCGGCTATATCATCCGTGGTCGGGTATATCGGGGTGTCTAATATAAGGACGGTAGATAATAATGATACTATCTTATATGAAAGTATGACGGAACCGATTGAAATAATGGGAAATGTTTCGACTGCATTTCAAAGATCCAGAGTAAACATTGAAAAAATGATAAATGCAAAAGAAACAAGCAAGATGAGAGATGAAGCTAATAGGATTGAGGAGCGTTTAAGTGAAATTGATAAGTTGAATACGGATTTTAAGTCGAAGATATTGTCTGAGGAAATGCAAACTGCTTACGATGAATATGAAAAGGCGTGGACTGCATTTGAACCATTATTGCTGAACGCGAGTGAGAATATTATCGATGGCAATATGGAATATGTGCGCCAACAATTGGCGGAAGACGGGGAAGTAGGACTTGCATCAAGAAAAGTGCAGAATAATATTGAAAATTTGGTGTCAATGAAAGCTGAAGATGCCGCCAATCAGGCTGCGACGAATACGGAGATTGCAAATAAAGCTATAATTTCAATGTACATATTCATAGGTGTGGCGATACTTTTAGCTTTGTTATTGGGCTGGTTCATCAGCAGTATTATCAGCAAGCCATTGGTACTTTTAAAGAATGCATCCAACAAATTAGCGGTTGGAGATACCGATGTTAACATGATTCAGAAATCAAAAGATGAAATAGGGGAATTGATGGGAGCTTTTGCTGTCATGGCGGCCAATACAAAAGAGCAGGCTAAGAATGCTCAGAGAATCGCCAAGGGCGATGTGGACATTGAGATAGAATTGAAATCCGACAAGGATGTCTTGGGCATTTCGATGAAAGATATCATTGAATCGCTGAGGAGCCTTGTCACAGAATCTGCAAATCTTACAGAGGCTGCAATAAAGGGAGACCTTAAAGTGAGAGGCGACGCTTCAAAATTTGAAGGCGGATACAAAAGCATAGTCGACGGCGTAAATGATACGCTGGACGCAATAGTAAATCCTTTGGATGTTGCTATAGAGTTTCTTACAGTACTTGAAGCCGGAGAGGCAAAAGAAGGGATTCCCAACGCCGACAACTATATGGGATACTACGGAGTGCTCGCTGAGAAAATCAATAGCGTGATTGAGGTATTGTTATCAATGCTTGGTGAAATAGATAGAGTTACCGTTGAAGCGGTCGCAGGGAATCTCGAATACAGAGCGGATTCATCCAAATTGAAAGGCGGATATGCCGGAATCGTTTCAGGCGTCAACAATATATTGGATGAAGTAATACTGCCAATTAAAGAAGCGACGGACGTATTGGAGGAAATGGCTAAAGGCAATATGAAAGCGAAGGTTGAAGGCGACTACAAGGGAGATCATGCGGCGATTAAGGAAGCCCTTAATTCAATGAGCGGTCATATAGATGGCTATATTGAGGAAATATCTGAGAACCTTTCCGACATGGCGAACAAAGATCTAACATGTGGAATTGAGAGGGAATACCTTGGAGATTTCATCAAACTCAAGGATTCAATAAACCTCATCGTCGGACAGTTCAATTCCGTACTTTCAGAAATTAACGAGGCAGGCGAGCAGGTGGGAGCAGCTGCAGATCAAGTTGCATCGTCCAGTCAAATATTGTCACAAGGTTCTACAGAGCAGGCGAGCTCAATTGAAGAGATAAGCGCAAGCGTAACACAGGTGGCGGAGCAGACAAAAGAGAATGCTACAAATTCCAACAAGGCCAACGAGCTTTCAGGGAAGGCAAGATCGGATGCTGAAAACGGAAATGGTCAAATGGCGGAAATGTTAAAAGCCATGAACGAAATCAAAGAATCATCGGCGGATATCGCCAAAATCATAAAAGTAATAGATGATATAGCATTCCAGACGAACATACTCGCGCTCAACGCGGCAGTCGAGGCTGCCAGGGCCGGTGAGCACGGCAAAGGTTTCGCAGTGGTAGCTGAGGAAGTAAGAAACCTCGCGGCAAGAAGCGCAAACGCAGCGAAAGAAACGACTGACCTGATCGACAGCTCAATCAAGTCCGTCGATGAAGGCTACAAAATGGCAAATGAAACAGCAGGAGCATTAGGCAAGATTGTGGAGGGCATAACAGACGCAGTTGAAATAGTCGGAATGATAGCTGAAGCCTCAAACGAGCAGGCCGATGCAGTCAATGAAATCAATTCAGGAGTAGAGCAGATTTCACAGGTGACTCAAAGCAATACTGCCACAGCGGAAGAAAGCGCGTCAGCCAGTGAAGAGATGGCGGGACAGGCCCAGCTTCTCAAGGGGATGATTCAAGAATTTAAGCTTAAGGGTGAGGGAATTAAAAGTTTGTCTGGCAAATCGAAAAGCACTCCAAAGCTGACAGCGCCGGTCGAAAAAGAATTGGAATTCGAAATAGGGCTCAATGACAGCGATTTTGGGAAGTACTAAAAAAACAATCTAAATGAGGTGATATTCATGAATCAATATTTGACGTTCATTTTAGGGGACGAATACTATGGAATCGACATTTCAAGTGTTATAGAGATTATTGGAATGCAAAAGATTACACGTATGCCGGAGCAACCCGATTACGTTAACGGAGTCATCAATTTGCGGGGGAGGATAATTCCTACAATCGATGTGCGAAAACGTTTCGGAAAAGAGAAAGTGGATTATGATGAGAGGACTTGCATAATAGTAGTTGATGTCAAGGATACCATGGTAGGATTCATAGTTGACCGGGTGGATGAAGTTACCAGCATTGCAGGCGACAAGATAGCCGAGCCTCCTAGTCTGAACAATGACTTTAAAACCGGATATGTAAAGGGGATAGCCAAGCTGGACACAAAGATAATCATGATACTTGAAAGTGGGCTTCTTCTTTCGAGCATTGAATTGGAGCAGACAAAGTTTGTTAAGGAAAGTGAAACAGCTTAATGCGCTTGTTGTTGCGAGGAAGGAGAATAGTATGGATGAGAATGCGAAGGGTTCCTTAGAATCCATTGAAGATGAGCAAAAGGATAAGTTTTTGACTTTCAAAATCGGAGATGAATTCTATGGGTTGGAAATCCATTATGTGATTGAGATTATCGGAATGCAGAAAATCACTGAAATTCCGGAACAACCAAGTCAGATAAAGGGAGTTATCAATCTTAGAGGAAATATTATCCCTACTATGGATATCAGAGCAAGATTCAACAAGGAAGTTCGGGAGTATGATGAACGAACATGCACCATCGTGATTAAAGTAGGGGGAAATCGAATAGGATTGATTGTTGACAGAGTTTCTGAAGTGATTACCATTGATGGAAAGAACATATCGAATCCTCCGAATTTAAATATGGATGAAAAAAATTATTATATCAATGGAATAGCCAGGACCAACGAAAATATAATCATTCTATTGGATTGCATGAAATTGGTAAAGCAAAAAGATGTGGAATTAAATGAAATGGGCGAAAAAGAAAAAGGTGGAATGGGGGGAGAGGCATAATGAAACACACAAAAATTTCTATTTTAAGCGCATTGGCTGCGATTGCCGCAATTGTTGCAATAACTGTTTTGGAAGCTGCTGAAATGGTAGTGCTTGGGCTTCTTGGCTTGATAGCTCTGATAAGCCTGTATGATTCCTTTGCAGGGAGCGGCAATGATTCTGTGAAAGATAATATCGTAAATGTAGTGAAAAGCCTTGCAAATGGTGATACGGAGAGCGCACCTGAATTGGTGATCAACGGTAAATATAAGGAATTGGCGAAAGAAGTGGAAAGCATCAGGGCTTACATGAGACATAAGACAAAGCTGGCTTTTGATATCTCAAAAGGAGAAAAGAGCGAATCGTTGATGAAAAAGGCTCAGAAATACGATAAATTGGGATGTGGATTTAATGCAATCGTTGAAGTCAATGAGGGTTTTCTAAATGAGATTGATCGACTAGCAAATGCTGGACAAGAAGGTGATCTTGCGGCAAGGGCGGATGAGAGCATTTTCGAAGGTGATTGGAAGGTTATCGCTGAGCATTTGAACAATATGATTGAATCCATTGAAAAACCATGCAATTATGTTTTGGAGTACACATCGATCATGGCTGAAGGAGCGGAAATGCCAGAGATCGACAATAAATATAAAGGCGGATTCCATGTTCTTGTGGAAAATGTCGGTGGAGTAAGGGCTTCGCTTATAGCCTTGCTCGAAGAGGCTGGGGTTTTGACGGAGAAGGCAAAGAACGGAGAATTGGATCACAGAGGAGATGTAGGGCGTCTCAAAGGCGGATATGCGGACATAGTCCGTGGCGTCAATGAAACCATCGACGCCATAATTGATCCCATTAATGAGGCTAATCTTGTTCTTCAGGAAATGGAAAAAGGCAATCTACATGTTTCTGTAGTTGGCGATTATAAGGGGAAGCACGCACAATTGAAGAGAACGGTTAACTTCATGGCAAAAACGATTCTTGGTTATATCGACGAGATAGCCGACATGCTCAAAAAAATGGCCCGAAAAGATCTTACAAATAAGATTGACAGGGAGTACTTGGGAGATTTCACAGAACTTAAAGAATCGCTGAACTTTATTACCAATCAATTCAATGATGTCATGACAGAAATAAATGTGGCGGCAGAAGAGGTGGCCGCAGGAGCTCAGCAGGTGTCGGATTCCAGTCAGAATCTTTCGCAAGGGTCAACCGAACAGGCAAGCTCTGTCGAAGAGATTACATCTTCCATAACTCAAATTGCCGAACAGACAAAGCAAAATGCGCGAAATGCAAATCGTGCGAACGAGCTTTCCTTAAAGACTAAAACCATGGCGGAAAAAGGTGATGGGCAAATGAATGAAATGCTTTCTTCCATGAAGAATATCAACGAATCGTCCGAGAATATATCGAAAATTATTAAGGTGATAGATGATATTGCATTCCAGACGAATATTCTCGCTCTTAATGCTGCTGTTGAGGCGGCTCGGGCCGGAGAACACGGTAAAGGGTTTGCTGTTGTAGCAGAAGAAGTTAGGAATCTGGCGGCAAGAAGTGCAGATGCGGCCAAAGAGACAACGAATCTCATAGACGATTCAATCAACAAGGTTCACAGCGGAACACAAATAGCCAATGAAACAGCCAAGGCTTTAGGAGAAATTGTCGAAGGAATATCCGAAGCAGTCGACATAGTCGGAGAAATTGCTGAAGCTTCCAATGAACAAGCAATGGCAGTAACCCAAGTCAATGAGGCTATCGAACAGGTGTCAGAGGTTACTCAAACCAATACAGCTACGGCAGAGGAAAGTGCTTCGGCAAGTGAGGAGATGACGTCTCAAGCAGAAGTGCTTAATGAGATGGTATCCAGTTTTAAATTGTCAAATAAGAGATTGACGTCAAAACCAGCGGGAGAAGCAAAAAAAAATACCAAAGTTAAACAATTTACAAGAAATAGCGAAAATGTTCAAATCAATTTAGATGAAGGCGATTTTGGAAAATATTAGAATGATTATGAAAAATTGATTTAATGGGAACCCTATGCTGAAAACCATATAAAAAGCAAAGGGTTCCTTTTTATATGGTTTTTTTTGGTCGAGAATAGTGTGAAATTAATCAAACAGGGGGACAATTAGTTGAAATAGCCTTTTGACAGTTTGACCAATTGCTCATAATTGCCTATAATTAAGAAAAAAGGATTCGAGGTAGTTTGATGAAGGCATTGGTTTTTGATACGGAAACAACGGGCTTGAAACCAGGACAGATTTGCCAACTGTCCTATATAATTGACGATGACGGCGAAGTGCAGGCGAAAAATTTCTTTTTCAAAGTTGTGTATATGGAATACGCGGCATACATGATTCATGGGTTCACTCCCGGAAAATTGGAGGATCTTTCTGGAAACCATGAATTCAAGGACAGCATAGAAGAAATAAACAAGGATTTTACTGATGCGGACGTTCTTGTGGCGCACAACTTCAGTTTCGACAAGATGTTCATGAAAAAGGAATTCGGCAGATGTAAAAGGGAATTCAAATTTTCATCTCAGTATTGTACTATGCGAAATCTTAAGGAAACCTGTGAATTAAAAAGGAAAGACGGCGAACCCAAGTTTCCAAAGCTCCAGGAACTTGTACATTTCATGGGTGTTGAAGAAAAGGAAGTCCTTCAAAAGACGAGATCGCTTTTCGAGTCCAAGGCAATAGCATATCATGATGCGAGATATGACGTCACAGCAACGTACCTGAGTTTTATAAGGGGTATTAACAGAGGTTATATAAATCTGGAAGTTGTTGATGGGTTGGCTTTGAAATAAAACAATAAAAAAATGAGCAGTCCCTTATTTGCTGTTTGGTAAACAAGGGATTTTTGTTTTGTGTTGGTTTTTGATAGCCGAAAAGAAATCTTATTGAGAAATTGCGTTTTAGTTCGTAAAAACCGTCCGGTTACAATTTGATGAAGGAATAAATGTTTGCATGGAAGTGAAACAGAAATGTGTTAGTATGAAATGGACACTAATTGAAGGAGGAAGAAAATTTGAAAAAGTCGATGACATTGTTTATTGTGGTTCTTATCGCTGTTATTGCCTACAATGGCATATATACGATTGAATCTGGAGAGGAAACGGTTATTACAAGATTTGGGGAATATGCAAGAACGGAAAATCAGGCGGGATTGAAATGGAAGATTCCATTGATTGAACAGAAGTATACTGTAAATGTCGCCGAGGTAAGAAGGCTTGAATTCGGGTTTGCGACGAGTCAGGACGTGGGTCCGGGACTGTTGCCGTCATATGACAGAAGTTTGAGCCATGATTCTTTGATGCTTACAGGCGATGAAAACCTGGTAAACGTTGAGGCGATTGTGCAGTTTCGGGTTTCAGACAGCAAGAAATTCCTGTTCAATGTAGACGATCAGATAGGCACGCTCAACACGGTTGCCGTTTCGACAATAAGGCGGAGCGTGGCAAACAACAACCTCGACGAGGTTCTCACAGACAACAAGGTTGGCATACAGCAGGAAATAAGAGACGATCTGCAGGGAATCTGCGACTCCTACGAAATAGGCTTGCAGATCACGGCAGTTCAGCTTCAGGACGTATATCCGCCTGAAGAAGTTGATGATGCCTTCAAGGATATATCGAGGGCAAAGGCGGACAAGGAAAGCAAGATAAACGAAGCTATCTCTTATGAAAACAAGGTAATACCGGATGCAAGGGGAGAGGCGTCCAAACTTATTTCTGAGGCTGAGGCATACAAGGAAGATAGGACAAGGAGAGCGAATGGAGACGTTGCAAACTTCAACGCCGTATACGAAAAATATGTTCTCGGAAAGACCGTAACAAGAAAACGTCTTTATATTGAAACTCTTGAAGATGTTTTGCCCGGCAAGGAAATATATATAGTCGGCGAGGATGGAAACACACTTAAGTTTCTTCCGCTTCAGAGCATGACAGGCCAAGGGGGTGTAGAGTAATGAAAAGTATTTTCGATAAATTACAAAGTAATTTTGAAGTTCACAGGCCGGATGGCGAACAGAGTCAGGAAAAACGATTCAATAAGCCGTCCATTTCGAAAAAAGGGCTCGGCGGTTTTGTTCTTTTTATTCTTGCGTATGTTTTAATTACAAATTGCTTTTTCACTGTAAATGAGGTTGAACAGGCTGTTATTACAAGGTTTGGAGAAGTTCAAACGGTGATAGTCAAAAAGATCACTCCAGAAATAGAAAAAGAAATATATGACATACCGCAATTTGAAGATGTTAAAATCCGCGAGGGCAAAGGTTTGTTTTTCAAAGTTCCGGTAATAGACCAGGTTGAAAAATACACATCCCGTCTTTTGACATACAACACACTTGCAAGAGAGGTAACCACATCTGACAAGAAGAAGATAGTTCTCGACAACAACGCCCAATGGACAATAAGAAATCCTCTTTTGTTCAGAATAACCGTAAACAATGTTAGAAGCGCAAACACAAAGCTTGACGACATAATATATTCAAAACTCAATGAAAAAATCGGTTTGACGGACGGAAGCACTTTGATTTCGGATAAAGAGTACGTCTATGCAATGACCAACCAGATAAAAATCAACACTAATGAAGAAGTTGAAAATTTTGGAATGGAAGTTGTCGACGTAAGAATAGCAAAGACAGAACTCCCCGAAAGCAACTATGAAAACATATTCAACCGCATGCGCACCGAAAGGCAGAAAATCGCAAACAAGTTCAGGGCAGAGGGCGAGGAGCAGTACAAGATCATCACTGCCCAGGCTTCAAAGGAAGTAACCATACTGAAAGCCGAAGCCTATGAAAAGGCCCAGGCTATCAAGGGAGAGGGAGACGCATTGGCACTTGAAACCTATGCAAACGCATACAACAAGGATCCCGAGTTCTACGCCTTCTACAGGACGCTTGAAAGCTACAAGAAAACACTCGGAGACAAAACGAAAATTGT
>DATFJE010000201.1:0-14071 GCA_035269385.1 Clostridia bacterium | reverse complement strand
GCCAAGGGCAAAGTGGAAAGTGGAAAGTAGAAAGTAGAAAGAAAGAGCAAAGGACAAGGACAAGGACAAGGGCAAAGTGGAAAGTGGAAAGTGGAAAGAATAAGTACAGTAGAAAGTGGAAAGTAGAAAGTAGAAAGAAAGAGCAAAGGACAAGGACAAGGACAAGGACAAGGGCAAAGTGGAAAGTAGAAAGTGGAAAGTAGAAAGTGGAAAGTGGAAAGTAGAAAGTGGAAAGTGGAAAGGAAAAGAAAAAACTAAAAGCAAAGTAAAAGATAAGAGCAAGGGCAAAAGATGGAACAGACGGCAGCGTGAGAAAGCTTGCTGTAGGGGAGGTTTTCATGGAAAAGGGACATTTGAGAGTTGTAGGCAAAAAAACGGAAAATGAATTCTTGGAGAGCGGATGCACAAAAACAAGGCTGACAGGTGTGGCCGGATGCTATGTTCTTTGGAAGGTGCCTGAAGGCAGTCTCATGCAATTCTTCTGCATGGATTTCGAAAGGGAGGGCATAAAGGGATACAAAAGTCTTCTCAACGGAACCGAAGAGGAACAAAAGGATATGATGAAGGAAGCCATAGGAGTGTATGGAGAGAATTTCGAGAGTCTTTCCAAGGATGAAATGGCAGACTTGCTGAATCTTATGTATTCTGTAAATCTCAAATTCCACCTTCCGTTGCCAGGCAAGACTTCTGAGTACGCATATATGTTGACAAGTGAAAAAATTGTGCCGGACTCTGTACGTGAAGAATTGGACGTCAAGCTTTCGAAAAAAATGGAAACGGACTTTGAGGCCGCCAATTATTATATGAGCAGGGCCCTCGCAAGGGATGAGGATGCGGAAAAACTGCTTTTGGTAACAGGCGATAGGCTGGATTTGGTTGAGCTGCCGGGAAAATCGATTCTTCTCAAAAATGAAGTCAAGGAGATGGAAAGGTTCAAGGAGACCAGATACTGCAACTGCAATGCATTGGCCAGGTGCGGAACGGATTATTTTATTTTGATGGGAAGAATTGGTCTGATTGACACGAATGAGGGTGTGAAAATTGTAAGCGCACAGTTCTTGGAGAAAAAAGATCTTGCTGTGGACGAGGCTTCAATGATAATAAAGAGGACTGAATATCTTTTGATATACAAGGTTGCGGATAAAGACTGTTTCGACGATTCGCTGAGAGTCGAGAAGCCCTGTGTTGAAAAGGAAGCTCATGAAAGGGGACTCCTTTACACTCAGTTCAAGCGGAACAATGCTCATTACAAGAATCAGACTTATTTCATGAATGATGATATTTTCGGTTTGTATTTTCTGATGGATGAAGGGAAACTTGTTGCAGCCACATACAGTTCCGACGGCTTGCAGGACATAAATGATTTTCTTGGGCGTCCATGTTTCAGGGATTGCCTTACGCGTGAAAAAGCGTTTTATTCTGAAAGCCCGCTTTTTTATCATATAGTGCACCAGGTGAAGGGTAAAAACAGTGGAAAGTAGAAAGTGGAAAGTGGAAAGTGGAAAGAAAGAGCAAAGAAAAAGATTGAAGAGCAGATATCAGATGTCGGATATCAGGAAAGACAAGGGCAAAGAAACAGCAAAAGAAGAAAGTAAAAAAGCTTTCAAATGTATTTGTGTTTTAAGCTTTTGCATTTACCGACGACTGATTACTGACAACTGACAACTGTTTTGCCGCAGGCGGAAAAACATCAGCAAGTGGAAGGAGATTGCCATGGATATCAAGCTTGAATATGACCGATCGAAAGCTGATTTGACAGGAATGATTCATGATCTGGAGCATGCATTCAGCAGAATCTTGCGAAAAAGGAATCAAGGCTATCTTGGATTCATGGAGCTCATAAAACACCAAGAGGACTTGGACAGGGTAAAGGAAAAGGCTGAATGGATAAGGGACAGGTTTGACAATTTCGTCTTGATTGGAATAGGCGGATCGAATCTGGGAAGCATGGCTCTCCAGGAAGCTTTGAACGGAAAGTACTATAATGAAAAGCCCAAGAACATTAGGAAGGGTCCACGTTTCTATATGCTTGACAATCCTGACCCTGAAAGCGTGGGAGACCTTTTGGACATACTGGAGCCTGAGCATACTGTATTCAATGTGATAAGCAAATCTGGAAGCACGGCGGAGACAATGTCCAATTTCATGATAGTATATGACTGGCTGAAAAAAAGTCTTCCTGAAAAGGCTGTTGCAGAAAGGATAATTGCGACCACAGACAGGGATGAAAGCATATTGCTCGACATTTCAAGGGAAAAAGGTTTTGACACTTTCTACATTCCGAACAATGTCGGAGGGCGTTTTTCGGTTCTTTCGCCTGTGGGACTTCTTTCGGCGAGCATATGCGGAATAGACATTGACGGTCTTTTGAGGGGGGCTGCGGCCATGTCGGACCGTTGCAGCAATTTCTATCCCGAAGACAATCCGGCACTTATGGATGCGGCTGTGCATTATAAAATGATGCAAACTGGCAGGAACATTTCTGTTATGATGCCCTATGCAGACAGATTGAAATACATGTCGGACTGGTACGCCCAGTTGTGGGCGGAGAGTCTGGGAAAGAAAAAGGACAATGACGAAAAGACTGTCAATACGGGGCAAACCCCTGTCAAGGCGCTCGGAACAATAGACCAGCATTCACAGGTGCAGCTTTACGCAGAGGGTCCTGACGACAAGATAATAACATTCCTTAAGGTTGAAAGGTTCAGGAGGGAGATGGCAATTCCCAATCATTTCTCTAACTTCGACAATCTTTCGATATTGGCTGGAAGGGGGCTTTCGGAACTGATGAATGCTGAGCAATCGGCTACCGAAGATGCCTTGTCGGAGTTTGGAAGACCCGTTCTCACAGTGGTGTTTCCGGAAATAAACGAGGAGACAGTCGGTCAGTTCATTTACATGCAGGAGCTTAAGGCGGCTTATTGCGGAGAACTTTTGAACATAAATGCGTTCAATCAGCCTGGAGTTGAATTGGGAAAAGTCCTTACCAGGAAATATATGACGGAGATTGATGACAAGGAAAATTTGGAAAGATAGGAAAGGTTTCAAGCGGGTGGAGAAACGATGAATAAAAAATCGTCTGAATTAAAAATTCTAAAGGGCGGCCGCGACAAGGGGAATATTTCGGGAATAGGTCCCGAGAGATTCAGATGGGCGCAGGCCACAAATACAAGACTTATGGGGGTTGTCGGCGTAAAAGTGTGCTGGGAGCTCGAAAGTGGCGATTATTTTTATCAGTTTTTCCATTTGGACAGCGAAGCCTATGGAATAGACGGATATGAAAGTCTTATAAATCCCAACAATTATGAAGTGGACTATATTGCTTTGCACATGATGGGCGGATTGGGAGGAATCTTCACAACTATTTCTTACAATGAACTTGTTTTTCTGCTAAAATGGTTTTATGCTTTGAATCTTAAGAAAGAAGAATCTTTGCCGGAAGGAAGCGCCGAGTTCGAAAAACTGCTTGATATGCCAGTTTCGTTTACAGATGAAGATGAGAAAAAGCTGATGAAAAAGATTTGCGAACCTCTTCAAAACGATTCCCACTGCATAAACTACTTTCTTATGAGAATGTTTGGAAAAGACGATGTTGCGGCGGGTTTTCTATTGGACAATATAGCTGAGGACAATCTGCGGACGGAAGTCAAGGAAGGTGTTCTTCTCAGAAACGAGGTTTCATGTAAAAGGCGTTCGCGAAGGGGGAGGCTTTGCCAGTCGGAGTCTCTTGTTGATTCCAAAACGGGATATCTGATTGTGCATTCGGAGCTTAATGTAGTTTGCGGAGAGGAAGGCTACAAGATAAGGTCGGCCAGAAAATTGCAGGAGATGCGGGTATCAAATATTGAAGCGGCATTCCTTTTAAAGAAAATAGAACATATTGCCATATATGAAATTAATGCCATCGAGGAGTTTTTGATGATTTTCAAGATTGAAAATCCAAGCATGATGGACAGCATACATGAGGCGGGAGTTCTTTTCACTTCTTTCAACAAGGATAATGACCATGTACAAAAAGACCTTTATTTTCTTAACGGGGACATACACAGCGTTTATTTCATAACACGCGGTGAACAGCTTGTGGTGGTTTCTTTCGAAGAAGATAAATTGAAAGAGACTCAAGAGAGGCTTTCGGGCAAAGCGTACCGGAACATGCTCACCATGGAAGAGGAATTGGTGATGGAGGAGCCTGTATTTTACGAGTTTGTAAACAGCGGGGAAGACGACATATATGATTTTTTTGATTCAAAGGGTATAGATTAGGGGGAAACAAATTGATAGTTGTGCAGCAGGTTCTGATCTTATTTTTCATGATAATTACTGGATTCATTGCGAAGAGATGTAAAATAATAAACAACGAATTGAATGAGGGAATGATAAATCTTGTGCTTTACGTGATGCTCCCTTCTTTGATATTGACATCCATGAATTTTGACTTTTCGCCGGAGATGCTTGTAAAGAGCGGGAAAATACTTCTCATATCGATAGTCATTTATTTCATAATAATGTTGTTTTCTTTTCTGATACCAAAGATTGTCGGCGGAGAAATAAGCCAAAAGGTAATTTACCAATACGCTTTCATATTTGTAAATGTGGCATACATGGGATATCCCGTGGTCAATTCCGTCTACGGAAAAATCGGGGTTTTCTACACTGCCATTTTTAATTTGCCTTTCAATCTTTTCATATGGACGTTCGGGCTCTGGATACTTACCAAGGACCACGAGGAGTTCAAGGGGCAGGTGTCGAGCTTCGAACTCAAGAAGTTTATCAATCCAGCCATAATATCGGTTTTTGTTGGATTTATACTGTTTTTGTTTTCAATACATCTGCCGAAGATGATCTACGACACATTGGGGATACTTGGGGGAGCTACAATGCCCCTGTCAATGATTTTTATCGGATCGATACTTGCGGACGTTGATTCAAAGGACATACTCACGGACAAGAAGGCTCTCGTATATTCTGTGCTAAGGCAGACCCTTGTGCCCCTTGCCGTCCTTTATCTTTTGAAGGCTTTGGGATTCACGGGTTACATGGTTGGAATACCTGCGGTTATTTCAGGGATGCCTACTGCGGCGAATACGGCCCTAATGGCATCCAAATATAAAAACGACTACCATCTGGCGTCGAGACTCGTATTCATTTCGACATTTGTGTCAATTTTCACCATACCGGTGATAGTGATGCTGGTTTAGGGGGGAGAAGACATGAAAAACGACTTGAAGAAGGCTATCGAAATACTCGAAAGCGAAGGCAGGGCTCTGGTGCTGGCAAGGGACGGGGCTGTGCTTTTTAAGGACGACAGGCGTGGAATAGGCCCAATGTACGATATTGCCACCAAGGAAAGGGAATCCGCCCGCGGAAGCAGCCTTGCGGACAAGGTCATAGGAAAGGCCGCGGCTATGCTTGCGGTTGATGCCGGTATTGAGAATCTCTATGCGGCGGTGCTGAGCGAAGAGGCTGAGCTGGTCCTTTCCGAAGCGGGCATATACTGCGAATTCGGCAAAATGGTTCCTTTCATACAGAACAGGGAAAAAACCGGCAAATGCCCTATGGAGCGCATTGCGGGGGATTTGGGATACGAAGAGGTGGGTACGCTGAAGGCGAGATTGAAGGAGTTTTTGAAAAAGAATTAAGAACAGATGCCAGTTGTCAGTTGTCAGTTGTCAGGAAAGGCATAAAAGCAAAGAGAAGAACTAAAAAGGGACAGACATTTTTGTGTCCTTACAATAAATGGAAAGCGAAAAGCAAGAACAGTTGGTAGAAAAAAGTGAGGCTGGTCAAGGATCAAATCGCTCACTGCGTCCTGCGACGGCATTTCATTGAGCTTTGTCTTTCGGCAAAATCTAAAAGCAAATACAGCTTATAAGCGGTAGTAAAGAAGGAAACCCTTTGTGGGTTTCCTTTCTTATTTAGGGTCTATTATAAATTGGGTCCACTGTGTATTTTACTCCGTCATCTGTCATGTACAGTGTCATGATGTTTAGGTCTGTGAATATGTCGATTCCCTTGACGTCAGGCGTTGAAGGGGCTTTAATTATTTTTAATCCGTTTTTTATTGTCGTGTGCAGTTTTCCGTCAGCGGACGGGACTATTGCATATGTTTTGCCGCCGGTTCTCGTCCTGTAGTTTTCAAGCCACTTCAAAACAAGCTCTTCTTCAAGGGAATCAGAGAAATTCCACGGATTAGACATCGAAAGCAGCACGCTTTTTTCCGAGGCGGTTTCCAGCTGTTCTCTCATCCATGGAATCTGGCTGGATTGGGATGGTCTGATGCCGGTGCCGGATGAGTTGTCGACATTGAGTATCAAAAGGCCTGCTCCGCGAGTAGCCGAGCAGCAGCCGTCTACGGCAAGCGAGGTCTCCAAGCGTTCAAGAAGGTCTGCGCTGAGAGAACCAGAAGACAGCGCGAAATCGGATTCCTTTGCAAGCGATGAGAGTCTTATGTGTATAAGCCTGTCGAGCATTGTGGAGACAGGAACCGTATTGCCGAAGACTGAAATAGACAAGGCCGGATTTTCTGGTTTGCTTTGCAGAAGGCCAGAGTCGTCGGGCTTGAGTATCTCAGAGGAATTCAGTCGCCCGCTATATGGAGTTTTGTAGAACGCTGTAAAATCATCGAGCCATATCCGGCCCTCTGTTTTGTTTTCGGGGTCTGTTTCAACAAGATATAATTTTTCCAATTTCACAGGAAAAACGGTACTCGGCGGTATTTTTGCTTCCACGAAACGCCATCCTGTCCAATCGACATAACGCGCAAAATCCAGAGTGCCTGTATTGCCTCCGCTGTCTGTGTAGCGGGCTCTCAGCCAGTGGCCGCCGCCTTCGTCCCCTTTCACCCAAACGCCCAAGTGCGATGGTGTTGAGTACAGGGTGTGGTCGATGTTGAGATATGCTGCCCTGGTGGCGTCTGTTTTGGTGAAATCATATGAGAGCAGGCCTGAAGTCTTTCCGTTTTTCGTTATGGCTTCATCGAGTGCATATGAGCCTGTGACTGCATCAGGATACGATGAAAAGGTGTCTCCGGCGCTTTCGAAGTCGTTGAATACGAAAGACGAGTATCCTATTGAAACTGGTATTTCGTCAGTATGGCCTTGAAATGATGCGGATAGCTTGCCACTTGCGGCTCTGTTTGAGGCGGTGAAGGTTTTTCCGTTAAATGTGCCCAGTCGGTCCGGAAAGCTTATGGACAGGTCCTGCAAATCGGCGGGAACAATGTATCCGTCTGCAGTATGTATTACTGCGCCTATTTCTGCAGTTTCGCCCAGGTCGAGAGAAAGGCTCCTTGGAGAAAGGCGAATGCCGACAGGTTCTCCTACGCATGTGAGGGTTATGCTGCGTGAGTTTCCTTTGTAGGTCCCGGTAATCTTGAACAGGCCGGGTTCTCCGGGATGGAATCTTCCGTTTTCGACTGTTCCCTTTCCTTCGACGATCCACTCTATAGAACTTGAATCATTTTGCGAGGGATTGAAATTCTTGTCGAAGAAAGAAGTCTCCAACAGGCGCGATGTTCCGAAGGCAACCTTGTCGTCCGATACGGTTATTTTAAAATCGGAAGGCGCGAGGCTCGTGTTGCGGTTTGTGACTGCTATTGCGTTGGATATGCGTCTTTCTGTGCCTCCGGTGGGTTTGTTTGCGATTGTGACGGTGTTTTCTCCGAGCCGCCTTGCCATCATTTCTGTGGAGCCGCCCCCGTCAAGGTTGATGGCGTCCCAGACTCCCAGCCCTTTCATGTAAATTGCAAGTTCTGTTTCGCTCATGCCTGTTGCGGAAGAGTTTCTACCGTCTACTGTCAGCAGATAGAATCGGTCTCCGGCTTCGTTGATTCCAAGTGCCGTTCTCGGATGCAGTCCCGAAATGGGCAATGAGAATGAGTCGGGAAGGTTTCCATTTTCAAGAAGGATGCTACCTCCACCCATTGCGTCTGTAATATTTGAAAGGGAAGGGTTTAGGTCCGCGTCGAATCCTACGCGTTGATCTTCTATGAAGTTTTCCATGAGTTCGTCTTTGAAGGTGCCCCTTGCGGCAACTATGAAATCGATGGACTCTCCGGCTGTTTCCGACACATAGGTTTCAAAGGATGAAATCCGTCCGTCTGAAACACTCATATATACCGTATCATCCCTTTGCGGCGGCAGTCCTTCCCATGCTTTGTCATAAACTATTGCATTCCCGGGTTCGAGATAGGGTTTGTTTATGTATGTTATTGCAAGTTTTTTTCGGTTTGATAGGTTTTTTAGAGTGTAGTTTTCTTCGAACATTCTTCCTATTTGAAGCAGTCCTTGGGAGTTTGTCCATGCGGTGTTGAAGCTTGGGTCGTTTATCGAACTTGACAGAAGAATTCCGTCTTTGACCACTGGCCCCATTGACACTGAAAGTCCCGTGTCGAAAAAATCGCCGTTCACTATTCCTATGGCCGAAGGTTCTTCGGCTGCGAGCTCTGAAAGCGTTGAACGTTTGTTGACCTTGGGATTACACAAAACGTCAAGGTCGATACCATCTTCCGAAAGGTCTCCCTCAAGGATTTTTACAGATACGTGGCCCCTTTCTGTAAGAAGCAGATCTTCGGTGTAAGTAACTCCGTTTCCTATTTGTTCGGTGAAAGTTTCCCGGTTTAAAACGCTGTAATCCGCATTGGAAATTGTTGCGGATGCCAGAATGCAAGTCAGGCCAAGGCATATCGCCTTTAATTTTCTCATATAGGGAGTTCTCCTTTCGTTTTCATTTGCGGTTTGGTTCCCAAATGCTCATTTGTTCGGGATTAGTAAGAGCCTTGAGCAGATTTTTTCTGCCCCGCGGCGCTTCGCTGTCGATTCCTCGAAGCAGATCTTTCATATAGTCTCTGCGTGTTCGGCCCTCCATAGGACACTTGCTTTTTATGACAGGGAACTTGTGGCGCCTTGTTGCGCCTATTATATCCTTCTCCTCCGCATAAACCATTGGCCGTATTACTGAAATTTTCTGCCGGTCGAGATATGTCACAGGTTTGAATGAGTGTATCCTTCCCTCGTAGAGCATGCTGAGAAGAAGTGTTTCTATCGCGTCGTCGCGGTGGTGGCCCAGGGCCGCCTTGCTTATGTTGTGTCTTTTGAGCAGATTGTAAAGCGCGCCCCTCCTGAGGTTGGCGCAGAGGGCGCAAGGATTTTTCTCGTTGCGCACATCGAAAACTATCCTGTAGATTTTTGTTTTTTCAACGAAGTATTCAATCCCGAGACTGTCGCAAAACTTTCTTACGGGATCGAAGTCAAAATCTTCATAGCCCATGTCAATTGAAAAGGCTTTTATTTCATACGGAACAGGATAAAATTTTTTCATTAGGTGGAGCCCGTAAAGAAGGGCAAGCGAGTCCTTTCCGCCAGATATGCCGACCCCGATGACATCTCCAGGGGCAATCATTTCATATTCTTGAACGGCTTTTCTCATGCAGCCGAGTACTTTTCTCATATGAATCTCCTTTCACTGATTCTGATGCATTCATTATACCCCTGCCAGCAAAGGGACTGCATTAAGAAAGGGTTACAAAAAGAGTGCAGGTTGAGGATTGGATTTCAGGCTGCACACAGAAAAGAAGTGGAAAGTAGAAAGTAGAAAGTGGGAAGAAAAAGACAGATATCAGCTATCAGGAAAAGGGTGAGGATAGTTTTCGGTTTTCAGCAAATGCAAAAGAGTTTAAAACCCAAATACTGAAAGTTTTTTTGCTATCTTCTTTTGCTGTTTATTTGCCTTTGTTTTTTCTGATATCTGACAACTGATATCAGAAATCTGATCTTCAATCTTTTTCTTCTAACTCTTTTGCTCTTGCTTTTACTTACTACTTTCCACTTACTACTTTCCACTGTACTTATTCTTTCAACTTTCAACTTTCCACTGCAAGACAGATGTCAGTTGTCAGTTTTCAGTTGTCAGGAAAAGCGAAAGCGTTGAAACTCAAATACATTTTAAGACATAAATGCATTTAAATCTTTGTCCTTGCGCTTTTTCTTTCTACTTTTCACCTTCCACTTTCCACTGCAAGACAGATGTCAGGTATCAGATATCAGATGTCAGGAAAAGCGAAAGCGTTGAAACTCAAATACATTTTAAGACATAAATGCATTTAAATCTTTGTCCTTGCGCTTTTTCTTTCCACTTTCCACTTTCCACTTTCTACTTATACTGCCTGATGCAAGGCTTGACCTGTTAGTGTATAATGTCGTTAGGATGTACGGGGGAATATAAATGGATATTTTTATAGGAAAGATCATAAATTTTATAGCTTTGGAGGTTCGGGTTTTTTTGGTTGCGGCGCTTCCAGTGGTGGAACTCAGGGGGGCGATTCCGCTTGGAATAGCAGAAGGCATGAACCCGTTGACGGCGGCTGCTGTGTCAATAGCCGGCAGCATGCTTCCGGTGCCCTTCATACTTCTTTTTATGAAACCTGTTTTCACGCGTTTGAGAGGAAGCGAAACTGGCGTCAAAATTGTTGACAGGTTGACAAGCAGGACGAAACGCAGAGCCGAGAACATAAAAAAATACAGCGCTTACGGTCTTGTATTTTTCGTTGCAATACCTTTGCCTTCAACAGGAGTATGGACCGGCGCCATGGCGGCGTCAATTTTCAACATTCCCATCAGAAGGGCGTTTTATGCGATATTGATCGGGGACTGCATTGCAGCGATGATTGTGATGCTGCTCAGCAATGCAATAATATTATGATGAAAAAACGAATTTCTTGACAGGTGTTTTTTAAAGGTGTATGATGTTCGAGTGAAAACTTAATAAAAACTTGATACCTTATCAAGAGTGGTGGAGGGATAGGCCCTTTGAAGCCCGGCAACCGGTAGGAATACGCGGTGCCAAATCCTACAGATTGAATCTGGAAGATGAGGAACAGACGGTATAAATATGCCTCTTCCTTATGGAAGGGGTTTTTTTGACGGACAGCTCGTTCGGGTATCAAGAAACAAAATCAACAATTCAAACGAGGAGGAAGTAAAATGATGAAAAGATTTTTGATGACTGCGGAATCGGTTACAGAAGGCCATCCGGACAAGATATGCGACCAGATTTCGGATGCTATTTTAGATGCCATAATCAAAGAGGATCCAATGGCAAGGGTGGCGTGCGAGACTACTGTGACAACTGGTCTTGTGCTTGTCGTGGGAGAGATTACAACAGAATGCTATGTTGAAATTCCCGAAATCGTAAGAGATACAGTGAGGGAAATCGGATACACCAGGGCAAAATACGGTTTCGACTGCGACACTTGCTCGGTGCTGACATCCATAGACAAGCAGTCGAGCGATATAGCGCTTGGAGTTGACAGTTCCAAAGAAGAGAAAGAAAGCGGAAACGATGAAGACCGCTACAATAAAACGGGAGCTGGAGACCAGGGACTCATGTACGGCTTTGCTTGCAACGAAACACCAGAGCTTATGCCACTTCCCATTTCACTCGCGCACAAGCTTGTAAAAAGGCTTTCGGCTGTTAGGAAGGACAAGTCTTTCGATCTCAAGTACCTAAGACCTGACGGCAAGTCGCAGGTTACGGTAGAGTATTTGGATGGAAAGCCTGCAAGGGTGGATGCTGTTGTAATTTCAACTCAGCACAGTGAGATAGCAACCCACGAACAAATCGAAGAAGACATGATAGAGCATGTGATTAAGGCTGTAATACCTAAGAATCTGCTTGATGAGAATACGAAGTACTATGTAAATCCTACGGGGAAGTTCGTTACGGGAGGACCGCAGGGTGATGCCGGTCTTACTGGAAGGAAAATAATTGTCGACACCTATGGAGGTTACTCAAGACACGGCGGAGGAGCATTCTCCGGTAAAGATCCCACAAAGGTTGACCGCTCGGCATCTTATGCGGCAAGATATGTTGCCAAGAATGTAGTTGCAGCTGGGCTTGCCGACAAGTGCGAAGTGCAGCTTGCATATGCAATAGGTGTTGCGCGTCCTGTATCTGTAATGGTTGAAACCTTCGGAACTGCAAAAATCGATGAGGACAGAATTTCTGATCTTGTGCAGAAGCATTTCGATCTTAGACCTGCGGCAATTATCGAGAAGCTTGACCTCAGGAAGCCTATTTACAGGGCTCTTGCAGCTTATGGACACATGGGAAGGGAAGATTTGGGTGTCGAATGGGAGAAGACTGACAAGGCTGAGATTCTAAGGAAAGAGGCCGGATTGTAAGTACAGTAGAAAGTAGTAAGTTGAAAGTAGAAAGGAAAAGCAAGAGCAAAAGAGTTAGAAGAAAAAAATATCAGATGACAGATATCACATGTCAGAAAAAGAAAAAAACAGCTTTCAGTGGGCAGTGGGCAGGAAAAACAGTAGAAAGTAGTAAGTGGAAAGTGGAAAGAATAAGTACGGTGGAAAGTAGTAAGTGGAAAGTGGAAAGCAAGAGCAAAAGAGTTAGAAGAAAATATATCAGATGACAAATGTTTTGCAGTAGAAAGTTGGTCAGTTGGTCAGTTGGAAAGGAAAAACGGAAGAGCATAAGACAAAAAATAAAAAGGGACAGACATTTTTTGCTCCATATGCAATAAGCAAAACCCAAGTGATTTTTGTCAAGTGCAAGTATATTTTCCAGACATTTTGACCATTCAAACCAGGTTTTGCTCGAGAAATTGAATATATGTTTATGAAAAGTCGACTTTATAAAAAGTCGGCTTTTTTCTTTTGCGCAGAAAGGCTTTATTCTTGGTTTGCCAGGCAAATAAAAAGGGCAACCGGTTATCCCGAAAGGGAAGGAATATGGAGAAAAGCATACAGGAGATGGTTTTGGAAACTGTCGGGGGCAAGGAGGACCACGGTGAAAAGATTGTAAACAGGCTTGAGCCTCTAATCAAAAAATCCATAGGAAGGTTTTACTACGGTGAAATGGATTATGAGGATCTGATTCAAGAGGGGAGGCTTAGGTTACTAAATGAAATTGCGAGATTCGACCCGGAGAGGAATACTGTTTTCCTGGGGGTTGCGAAAAAGTCGCTTCAATACTTGTACTGCGAGCTAAGAAGGAAAAGGATTCCACTTTGCATCTTGAATGTTCGCGTGAGGGCCGAAGATGACACAAGGGAGAAGGTTGATCTTATAGAAGATGCAACCGACATTGAGGAAATGTGTGTCAACAGGGAATTGGAAGGTGTTTTGAAGAAAGCGTTTGAAGAGCTGTGTCCAATTCACAAGGAGATTGTGTTTGATTATTACCTTCAAGGCATGACCCTAAGGCAAATCGCGACTGAAAAGAAGATTCATTACATGACTGCCGTGCAAAGGAAAAGAAGGGCTCTTGAAGAATTGCGGAAAAGTATGGGGAAAATGAAATACGGAATATAAATAAGCGCCGGAAGAATCATATTGATAGTAGACTGGGCCGGCCGGTTAAAAAAACAGGAGGTGATTTTAATGGCAGTTGTATCACAAGCAAGAGAGTCGAAAGTGAAAATCAAGTACATCAATGGAGTTGATGTGGAAGGCAACAACATAGTCAAGACCAAGACATATTCCAACATCAAGGCAGCGGCGGCGGATGAGGATGTCTATGCTGTGGCCGATGCAATGATGGATCTTCAAACGAAAACAGTTGAGGAAATAGCAAGGGTGGATGAAGAAGAACTCGTAGAAGCGTAGAAGGGGGTGTTGATGCATGAGTGAAAAACTTGAAATGACTTTTAACAACAGTGCGGGGTCAACCACTAAGATATCTGTGGACAATCCCAGGGCGGATTTGACGGATGTTGAAGTGCAAACGGCGATGACTGCAATAGTGACCGCCAACATATTCGATAGTGCAGGTGGGGATCTGGTGTCATACAAGAGCGCCAGAATTGTAAGTACGACTGTCAATGAATTGTTCTAGGGAGGACAGTGGTCAGTTTTCAGTTTGCAGTTAGGCTGGTCAAGGATCAAATCGCTCACTGCGTCCTGCTACGGCATTTCAATGAGCTTTGTCTTTCGGCAAAATCTAAAATCTGCAAACTCGCTTCGCATCGGGCCAAGGCCAAAGCAGATTTCTTAACGATTAGGCCTTATCCAAAGCTTTGAAATGCAAGTCTCGGACGATGTTTCGCAATATGAAGCCT
>DATFJE010000200.1:0-7005 GCA_035269385.1 Clostridia bacterium | reverse complement strand
TCCATTGCTATCTGTTCCTGAGTAGTTCCCTTTTGGACTCCCACAATCTTTCCGCTTAAGTCTTCAACCGTCTTGATTGCATCGGCATTCTCAACGTTTACCATTACTCCTTGAACAGCAGTGTAATAGACTTCCGAGAAGTCCACAGACTTCGCTCTTTCTTCCGTCGGTGTCATTCCTGCGATTACCATGTCGATTCCGCCGGCCTCGAGTGCAGCAAGCAGACCATTGAAGGCCATGTCCTTGATTTCAAGCTCTACTCCAAGGTCTTCTGCAATTGCTTTAGCGATTGCGATGTCAAAACCTACGATTGTATCCGCCCCGTCTTTTACAACGTGGAATTCGTATGGCGGATAGTCGGCGCTTGTACCTATAACCAATTTGCCGGCATCCTTGATTTCATCCAATTTTGTTGCTTCTGCGGGCGCTTCAGCCTCTTCTTCGACTTCGGGTGCTTCAGCTTCCGGCTCCTCTGCAGGTTTCGAACAACCGACAACGGCAAAGATCATAATTCCAACCATAAGCAATGCCAATAATTTTTTTGTATTCATAAATAATCCTCCCTTATTTGTATTCTTTGTTAATTATACGCACACTTGCATATTTATGCAAGTGTTTTTTTATTTTTCTTTTGTCTTTATAAAAAAACATTTTGTTCTTTTATATTCGTAAAAACAAGACCGCATTTTTAAATTGTCCCCATGCAATGCAATTGTCCGAATCAATTGGTGCAATAGCATATTCCTATGGCTTTTGGTCCCAGATGCGCACCTATTACAGGTCCCAATTCTTCTATTGTTATCCGTGCATCCGGAAAAGCCTTTCTTAGAACTTGCATGTATTCTTTGGCTTCGTCCTCGCTTAGAATATGGCAAATCGACAATATCTCGGCATTTCCAGGTATGCATTCAATCATTCTGCTTACGGCTTTTTTCTTGCCTCTCACTTTGTCTACAGGCTCCAGCGCTCCGTCAACGAGCGCTATTATGGGCTTTACCTTGAGCAGATTCCCCAGGAAAGCTTGGGATGGTGTAAGTCTCCCTCCCCTTTGCAGATAATCGAGTGTTTCAACCGTAAGGCTTATACCTGTTTTTTTCTTTTCTTTTTCTATGGCTTCAACAACAGCCATCCTGTCACCTGTCTCTTCACACATTTCAAGGAGCTTTTCAACCAATACTTTCAGGTTTGCGGCTGTGGTCCTGGAATCTATGACACTTATTTTATCCGGTGCAATCATTTGGGCCGCCATTGATGCGCTGCCAAATGTGCCGCTTAGCTTGCCCGATATTGTAATCGCTATTACCTCGTTTCCGTTTTCAACAAGTTCCCTGAAAACTTCCGCAAATGATCCTGCGGATGGTTGGGAAGTCGTTGGAAAAGACTGTGAATTTTTTAATTTTGTAAAAAAATGCTCAAATTCTCCAGGATACCCCTCTTTTTCCACATTCCCTTCAAAATGTATCGTTAGTGGCACAATTTCTATTCCTCTGCGTTCTGCATATTCTTTTTTTATATAAGCAGTACTGTCTGTAACAATTTTTATTTTACCCATAAAATCCTCCTTAAGCTATTAAAACAATCTTATCAGATTAGACCCATTCTAACAATATGGATTAAATAACCGAAATATGTTAAAATGCATTAATGACAGAATGTTCTTTCAATCGGAGGGATTCGCATGAAAACTGCTAACAAAATGATCACTGTAATCATTACACTGCTCGCAATAACAGTCTTCATTCTTTACGGCAGTTTGTTTTTCCAAGGAGGTTTTACGGGTGCATATAAAATCGCAGCTTTGTTTGTATTTACAGGTCTTGTATTTGCAATGATTTACACAGGCTATAAAAGGATGAATGAAATCGAAAAGGAGGACAATGATGATTTTAGTAAATACTGACTACATAGACAACCGAAAGCTTGAAACCATTTCAATCGTCAAGGGAGCCACTGTAAGGGCAAAGCATGTTGGAAAAGACATAATGAGCGGTCTCAAAACCCTTGTCGGCGGAGAAATTGAAGCCTATATGGAAATGATGAGCGAGGCAAGAGCGATAGCTACGGAAAGGATGGTCAAAGAGGCAGAAGGGCTTGGGGCTGACGCTGTAGTAAACATACGGTATGCTACAAGCGCAATCATGCAGGGCGCGGCAGAAGTCATAGTCTACGGGACGGCTGTTCGCTTCATCAACAAATAGATGTCCAAAGCTTGTCATAAAACCCAGACCCGGCCTTTAAGGCCGGGTTCCTTATATTGCGCCATTCAATTCATCTCAATCAAGGTACAATAAAATCAAGCGCCCCGGGAACAACTGAGAATTCAAGAGGAAATTCAACGCTCTTTTCTCCGTCAGTGTCAACGAAAAGATCCGTGCTGTCGGTCCAAACTTTCAATTTGTCGGTTTTGAAATAAAGCACATTGGAATCTTTGATATGCTGTCCAGATATCAATTTAAGGAAAACAGCCGCCATGTCTATTATGTCTGATTTTTTGATTGCTATGACATCAAGCAAACCGTCATTCACTTCAGCATACGGCGCAAAATTCATAAATCCGCCAGTAGATGACGAATTCAAAACCGCGAAGAGATACGACTTGATTTCTAAAACATCTCCATCGTATTGGAATTTGAATGTATAAGGCTTCTTTATTCCATCACTGACCTCTCGAAGACCCGCCGCATAATAGGCCAATCTACCAAATGCCGTTTTGCTTTCAACCGGTGTTTCATATCCAACTTTAGCCATCATTCCTGCAAATGCTACATTTATAAAGAAGCGATCGTTGACTTTCCCCACGTCAACGGTTTGAAGCTTGAATCTTTTCACAATATTGAAAACTGCATCCATATCCCTTGGCAAATAAAGATAATTAGCGAAATCATTTACGGTGCCTGCCGGAATCAAAAGAATCGGTATTCTTATTCCATTGTTCATCATTATATTTACAACTTCATGAATAGTCCCATCACCACCCAATACCATCACCATATCAATGTCTTTTTCTGCGGCGGCTTCTACAAAAGCTTTTTCCCTTCCGCCTCTTCCATCTATTTTTTCAACGCATGAAACAATTCCTTCCATAACAAGACGTCCTACAAGCGCATAAAGCTGCCTTTGCAAGGTCTTTCTTCCGGCATTCGGATTATTCACAATCATAATTTTCATTTTTTCTACCATATGTTTCTATGGACACGTTCACTGAAATAAGTGTCATTGGCAGGCTTTTTCTCATCCGGATACCCAAGAGATATCAATGAGAAAGGAACTATATTTTCGGGCAATTTGAGCAGTTTTCTCAACCCTTCCATTCTCTCATCCCTGGGATAGACCCCAAGCCATACAGAACCGATTCCAAGCTCATCAGCCATGAGAAGGATATTCTGCGTTGAAGCCGAGCAATCCTGTATCCAATATCCTTCATAAAGCTGAAGATTGAGGTCTGCGCAAACACATATTACATGCGATGCGTTCTTTACCATCGCGGCATAGGGATGGAATTGGGGAATTTGCTCCTTTATGTTATTGTCTTCAATTATTACAAAATGCCAGGGCTGTTCATTCCCGGCAGAAGGCGCACACATTCCGGCCTTCAACAGCTCCATTATTTTCTTGTCTTCAATTTTTTCATCCTTGTATTTTCTTATGCTTCTCCTTGTATAAATCGATTTCACTATAAACACCCCCTTCAATCATTTCTGATCAATATCTTTCGCCCACACACGCTGCAAATTCCGTTTTTCAAATTTCGAACTTCACCTGTATATTCACTTCTATCTACAATTACTGTCCCGCATGCAGGACAGTATGTGTTGTTGTCTATTCCCGGAACATTTCCTATATAAACATTGTTCAAATGTCTCTTTGCTGTTTCCGACAGATGTTTTATTGTTTCAACCGGCGTCGGAGGATCGTTTCTCTTCCACGCAGGATAATACCTTGAAAGGTGCAAAGGCATATCTTTTTTCAATTCGCCCAAATAACGGCTCATCTCATCCATTTCCTTTTCATCCGTATTGAGCCCTTCAATCAAAAGAGTTGTGACCTCTACATGAACACTTCTGCATGCACGTTCTATTGTCTTCTTTACAGGATTTGCCGAACCCTTGCAAATATCGCTGTAAAAAGAATCGTTGAAAGCCTTAAGATCTATGTTCATTGCATCTACCTGCTCCATAAGAGCCTCCAAAGGATCCTGGTTTATGAATCCGTTGCTTACAAGAACCACCTTCATGCCATGATTGTGAATAAGCTTTGCACACTTGATTATGTATTCTGGATTTATCACCGGTTCATTGTATGTGAATGCCACTCCTATGGAAACACTTTTAGAGCTTAAAGCCATTTCAAGAAGCCTTTCAGGTTCCATATGCACGGTTGCCGGCCTTTCATGGGCAATTCTATAGTTTTGACAAAAATCGCATTTCAAGTTGCATCCGAAGCTTCCAACAGAAAAAATTTTTTTACCCGGGTAATAATGAAAAAGCGGTTTTTTTTCTATTGGATCGATTCCGTAAGATGTTATTTCGCCGTATCCCATCGCATACAATATCCCGCCCCTGTTTTTTCTTGACCCGCAAATTCCGGTTTCTCCCACCGACAGCTTGCATAAATGCGGACACAAAGTGCACCTAACCTGTGAATTATCAAGTTTTTCATAAAATCTCGCTTCTTTAAACATATAAAACACCCTTTGCAAATAAATATCCAAACTATGCAGAAAGCAATACCAAACCATTGCATCCCCAATATGTTGATTATCCATAAGTTTCTTGATAAGTCTGTGGATTGTTTTCTTCCATTTTGCAAATGTGCACGGCTTTATCCGAAAACTATCCACACTCTCCACATTTTTATCCACACAATATATAGTATCGCGTCAATAATGTCTCGTAACACGAAATCGCGAAATTTCATAATCCTCTTCCGGATTTATATTCGCCTTTTTCAGTGCAATGCCAATCTGCTTCTCCGGACTGTCTATTCCGTCAAGATTCGGCAACAGTAAACCTCTTCTTATTCCTTTTTCAACAATCACACCGTATTCCACAGGGTTCAACGATTCTTTCGAGTCGACCTTTTCCGGTTTTTCCAAAATATCAACTGAATACTCTATCTCATTAAGTTCATCCTTGTCCACCGGCAAAAATCTTGGATCATTCAATCCAGCCTTCAATGCATTGTCCATTATTTCATCAAACAGGGTTCCCTTTGTCGGAGAAATGGTTCCTATGCAGCCTCTGAGTTGCCCGTTTATCTTGAGGCTTACAAAAACTCCGGCTTTTCTTTCAATTAATTCTTCAGGGTATTCTTTAGGGCAAGGAAGCTGATTCTTTCCAAGGACATCATTTTCAAGAGACATTCTTGCAAGTCTTACATATGCATCCTCCTTGTCCCTTTTTTTATCCAGGTATTTTCTTCTCTCATCGTACAAGCTTTCTACAATACTTTCATTTTCTTGTTCCTGATTGCAGGCAATATTGAAAACCGCAACTCCATATCCAATTCCAAATGGCTTTTGATATGAAAGAACCTCAGGTTGATTTTCAATGCCATCCAATGTCCCAGGAAGTATGTCAATTGACCTCAGGCCGCATTCTCCTGCAGATTCGCTTTCTTTGCTGTCGAAGCGCACAATGTCCCTGTAATTCTTCTTTCTTATAAGGTCAAGCAACTTTGCATCAAATTCCGGCCCTGAAGGATGATATCCATAAGGTCCGTCATCGCTGAGCCTGTGTGACAAATCGCCGCTGGCGATTATGGACACATTGTAATCCCCACCGGCCACAGCTTCCTGTATTGCCTTCCCGAAGCTGTACAAATCCTCGCAAGACAACATTCCATAGGTTATGTGTATCAGTTCGTAATCTTTGTATTTCTTTTCTATAAAATAAAGAGGCACAATTGCTCCATGGTCCAAATCTTTCTCAAGATCATACTGTCTCACTGTCAAATCGTCAATCTTGACCGAAACAATTGAACGCTGGCCCGCTCTCCTTACGATTTCATCGACGAGTACCTTGTTGTTGTTTTTGCCTATAAATACATCCTCAGCATTGAACTTTTTTAATGTGCCGCTCAAATATGCTTCATAGGACACAGCCACAGCATCCCTGAAAACAGGTCCATGGGGTGTTATTACAATTATGGTGTCAGGTCTCTTTTGCCTGACATCCTCCGCTATGTATTCCATCGACTTGATTGTCTCGTTAATTTTTCTTTCTTCACCCTTTCCAATTTCCTTGATTATTATAGGCGGATGAGGCATAAGATATGCCGACAATATTTTTCCCATTAGCAAAGCCTCCTTTAAAAATCTATTACCCTCATTGCAGCACCGCAAAACCAAAAAAAAAATATAATGCATACGCATTAAGCATCAGATTAAAGCAGTAGTCAGTGGTCAGTAGTAAGTGGTCAGTAAATACAAAAACGTTAAAAACCTAAAAACTCAAATGATTTTGTGATTTTTCTTTGTCTTTATCTTATTGTTTTTTCCTTTGCATTTAATCTCTTACTGCAAACTGCTCACTGCTCACTGATAGCTGTCTTTACTGTTTGTCGTCAAAATAAAAGCACCATGCATATGCATGGTGCTTTGAATGGCTATACCTATCTCTTTGAGAACTGGGATGCTTTTCTCGCTTTTTTGAAGCCGTATTTCTTTCTTTCAACCATTCTTGCGTCTCTGGTAAGAAATCCTGCTTTTTTCAATGTTCCCCTGAACTCTCCGTCAGCTTTTAAAAGAGCTCTTGAAACTCCATGTCTCAAAGCTCCGGCTTGACCTGTGGTTCCACCACCATTGACTTTTGCCAAAACATCGAATTTGCCTTCTGTTTCAGTCAGCAAAAGAGGTCTTTTGACTTCCATCCTTAGTGTCTCATAGTTGAAATATTCATCAATATCTCTACCATTTATAATAATTTTACCATTTCCGGGAACTAATCTAACCCTGGCAATGGACTTTTTCCTTCTTCCTGTCCCGTAATACTGAACGCCAGCCAT
>DATFJE010000199.1:0-3179 GCA_035269385.1 Clostridia bacterium | reverse complement strand
ACCCCTTTATTCTTACTTGATATTTTTCAATTCTTCTAAATTTAACAAATAATTAATTTTGGTTAGCTACGCTTATAATATCATACAATCACATTTCATGTTGTCAAATTTATTTCGTATCATCCTTTTTTTATAAAAATTTCACGATTGTTTCATCGAGCAAAAATTATACTTATTCGATTCTTCCCAAGTTCATCATGATGCCATGAATTTATTCACAAATATTGCAAGAGCCAGCATATCCGCGGCACCTCCGGGACTTATATTTCTTCTTATCATTTCTGCATCGAATTCCCTTATTTGAGATAACGGAAATTCTTTAAAACTCATACCATTCTCCATCAAGCAGGAAGCCGTCTTTTTTACCCATGCTGCCGAATTTGGTCCTCCCCTTCGATATACATTGCTGTCTTCCAATACTGCCATGATGAAAACAAGACTCTTTACCGCTGCACTATTCTCATCAAGCCCCGAAGACAGTGCTTCTTCGTATGCAGGCAAACCAACATTAAATGCAGCCTTAAATCCTTTCTCTGCCTCGCCCCTTATACCCGTAACTCCATATGCGTCATACATTTTTTCACCATGGGTGCTTGGCTCGGTCTTGATTTTCAATTCCGCGTATGAAATACCTCTTACCATTTCTGATATGAAAGCCGAAATGGCGTCAGTCGTAGCCTCACCTCTTCTTTTCAGGTAGCACCCCGCCCCAACAGCCAGTCCCAATGAAAAGATTTGGCCCCTATGCGTATTGACTCCGCCAGTTGCCTTTAGCATGGCTTCCTCCGCCTTTTTCCCTATAGGTCTTAAAGCCGAAAAAAGCGTCTCAGCACTTTTGTTCCAGCATGTGGCTGAAACCGCCATTTCCTTGAAATACGGTTTCAATGCCTGTATGCTTTTTATAAAGGTTCCATATTCCATATCGCTATGGGATCCATTGTTCATCTGGTCCACAAGCCCGGGCTTTGGTGTGGCATCAACTTCTTTCCTCATTGCCACTACAACGGATTGGACGGCATTTTCTATAATAGTTTCATCCCAATCTTCAATCAAAGAATCAATCTCTGACATCAGGTCTGAAATGCTGTGATTTTTAATCCTTCTACACCTGTTTGCATCGCCTCCGCACAAAAAACAAGCACGTTTTTCTCCATTGTTCATGCGGCTATGCCCGGATATGTCTATGTCAAACAAACGTCCGAGTGGATGGCTTTCCTCAATATTAACAGCGATTTTTTTTAATTCCTCAGGTTTTCCTTCGGATACAATAAAGCCCTCGGGCCCGTCAGCGCTATACCTGAATGATTCGTGGATTATTGAATTTTGCGCCAATCGCTTTCTGATTTCATTAAATGCCAAAACTCCTATCCATGAATAGTCCTCATGCGCCTTGTTTCCGCCCGGTATGTTGACCGTTACGGAAATCACAGTCATTGAATACGCTTTTTCCAGTTTTACGATTTCAAGGCCTCTCTCTTCGCGAGCCTTTAGTATGGCGGCTGCTTTCATTGATATCACTCCTTGACCGCTTGGTAAACCTTGTCTATGATTTCTCCATTTCTATACTCGACAATTCCGATCACTCTGTCTGTGAATGCAACCTTGCGCGGCTTTCCTGCCATTTTTTCAGCCATTTCTTTGAGCTCGACAATATTCTTTACGGGCAATCCTTTTTCCTTTAAAGACTTCATCAATTCAACTCTTGCAGGATTAACGGCTATTCCCCTCTCAGTAACAAGAACATCAACCGTTTCTCCCGGGGTCACCTTCGTTGTAACTCTGTCAACGACGATGGGCAAACGAGCCCTTAGCAAGTTGGCAACAATTATAGTCAGTTTGGCGCCCCGTGCAGTATCACTGTGGCCCCCTGATCCGCCCATTATATTGCCGCTTGAATCGGTAAGCACATTCACATTAAAATCCGTATCTATTTCTGTGGCGCCCAGAACAACTACATCGAGACTATCTACTGCACAGCTTTTCGCCGATGGATTTGCATAATGAGATGCCGAAACTTCAAGATGGTTTGGATTTTCCCTTATAGACCTCACGGCTTCAAGATCGAAGCATTGTACGTCAATCAATTTTTCGAACAGTCCGTCTTCGAGCATGTCTACAAAAAAACCCGTTATTCCGCCCATTCCGAAACTTCCCTTTATACCTCCCGAAACCATCTTCTCGCGCAAGTAATGCGCTGTTGCAAGAGAAGCGCCTCCTGCACCGGTTTGAAACGAAATTCCGTCCTTTAGTAGTCCAGAAGCCTCGATTACATCTGCGGCATGGCGAGCTATGACATGCCCCACAGGATCACGCGTAACCTTGGTGGTTCCAGACACTATTCCTGCCGGGTCGCCGATGGAATCTACAACAACAACATAGTCCACATTTGTCTCGTCTATGCTTACAGGTCCATTGGGATAGGCAACCAGATTGTCTGTTACCGCAATGACCTTTCCTGCCATTTGGGCATCGGCCATTGTATATCCAATCGAACCGCAAGACGAAGAACCCCTTACTCCATTCAGGTTTCCCATTTCATCACTTGACGGAGCCGCGATAAATGCCACGTCTATTTTTAGGCTTCCCTCCAAAATTGCTCTCGGCCTTCCCCCATGCGTTCTGAACATTACAGGCTTATCTATCATTCCGTTTGTTACCGCTTCAGCCAACGGTCCGGTCATGTAATTGCAGTCGAGAGAAGTAATTGTACCTGTCTTAATATGGCGGACCAGCTTGCCATGAACAGGGAAAAAGGAACTCGCCGCTATGCGGATATTTGAAATTCCTAAATTGGCTATTTCATCCATCACCATATTCATAACAAAATCTCCGTTTCTAAGATGATGATGGAATGAAACAGTCATTCCATTTTTTATGCCTGAATCTATTATGGCTGTTCTTAGAGACTTTCTTATTTTATTCATAACGAAAATCCTCCTTTATGCCGGCCGCCCGCAAAACCTTGAGCGCTCTTAAGACTATAGGCTTATCTATCATTCTCCCATCCATGGAAGCTACTCCCTTTCCTGTCTTCTCCGCTTCCTTTACGGTATCAATAACACGGATTGCATAACGGATTTCCTCATCTCCCGGATAAAAAATTTCACGTATCAATCCACAGTGGCGAGGCGATACTGAGGCTTTCCCGTCGAAGCCCAAAGCTTTGGCAAAAAGTATAT
>DATFJE010000198.1:0-8027 GCA_035269385.1 Clostridia bacterium | reverse complement strand
ACCCTGTCAACATGTACGAAACGGGCTTCTATGAATCCCTCGTTCCTGAGTGGCGTGCATGCCATGCTTTTTGTCGCCATTAAAAACCAGTGTACGGTCTTTTGCGCAAAAAGACTCTCATTCCAAGAGTTTTTGTATTTGTATTCTATTTTCCCCAGATAATTCTTTATTTCCGCTCTAACGCCGGTCTCCTCGAAAACTTCTCTCAGCGCTGTCTGCTCAAGGGTTTCCCCCTCTTCGGCTTTTCCTTTGGGGAGAACCCAATCGCCGTTGAATTTTTTGAGCATAAGTATTGTGTTGTGAAAACTGACGATTCCTCCTGCGCTTACTATCTTTTTCATTGCTCCACTTCCCCGAATTTTTCTCTATATGTTTATTTCAATATTTATGGCTAAAATCCTTCTTTGGCAAATGGAAAACAAACGTGAAAACAGCAATGCAATGACCGTAAAACTTGAACATATATATCGCTTGCTTTATGGAATTCCAATAGATTCAAATGAAGGAATAATTAAATGGCTTTTGTTGAAACTCTTCATATAGTATCCACTCTTTCAAAATCTCCCTTTTCAAGAGAAATAAGCTTTTGTTTAATGCCAAGTCCAAAAGCATAGCCGGTCAATTTTCCATCAGATCCTACAACTCTGTGGCAAGGAATTATTATTGGAATCGGGTTTTTCCCGTTTGCGGCCCCCACAGCCCTCGAGGCATTGCTGTTGCCGATCAAAGCTGCTATTTCCTTGTATTTTGCGGTTTCACCGTAAGGAATTTTGCAAAGCTCTCTCCAAACCTTTTTTTGAAACTCGCTACCTTCCGGATTCAGTTTCATATTGAACGTTTTCCTGTTTCCTTTGAGATACTCTTCAACCTGTCTGATTTGATCCTCGAAACAACTCCTGTTTTCGATCCAGTCTTCGGATATCCTAAAATTCTCATTTCCTTTCCCATTTAGCAAATGCAGCTTGCTTATGCCCTGCTTGTCGCCGACAAAAATCATATCGCAAAGCCATGTTTTAAATATTGTATAATACATTGCTCCTCCTTTGAGGTTTCCATATTCCACATGCACAAGATTGCATACGAGCGTTATGGCCGCCAATTCCTTTTGATTCGAAAAAACAATCGATTCCGTCAGTAAATTCAGTATCCACTTTCAGTCATTTGTTAACATTATATATTATAAAGCAAATTTTTTGATGGCGGTTTTCGGATATTGCATTTTGCAAAAAAAATGTTGAAGCCGCCGGTATTCCGGCAGCTTCGTTACAAACTGTCAATTTCGAAGTTTGATGGTTGTTTTGATTATTCAGCGGGAAATATCCCGATGTTTCACAACTACCTTATCACCTTTCCCCTTCATATATTCGTACAACTCGTTTGCAACCGTAACCGACCTGTGTTTCCCGCCTGTGCAGCCTACGGCAACTATAAGGCGATACTTGCCCTCGCGTATATAATACGGCATCAGGAAATCTATCATGGACTTTAGCCTCTCCATGAATTCCTTGCTTTCAGTCCACTGCATCACATAATTTCTTACGCTTTCATCGTTTCCGGTATATTCCCTAAGGTCCTCTATGTAATGGGGATTGGGAAGAAACCTCACATCAAAAACCAGATCCGAGTCTAGAGGTATTCCGTTTTTATATCCGAAAGATATTATATTGACTGTAATATTGCTGCTTTTTTCACCTTTTATGTAAAGAGACTGAAGTATCTCCTTGAACTGCGAAGGGATCATGTCTGTCGTGTCAATTATGTGATTCGCTTTTTCCCTCAGCTTTCCGAGCCTTGCCTTTTCTTTTTCTATTCCTTCTTCAAGACTTCCGTCCTGACTTAGGGGATGCATTCGTCTGGTCTGTTTGAAACGCCTTATCAGTTCCTCGTTTGACGCTTCAAGAAAAACTATTTCGTAGTTTATGCCTCTCCTCTTCAATTCTTCCATGTTCTCGAAAAGGTCATCAAAAAAGCTTCCACCCCTTATGTCGGTTATTATTGCAGCCTTGCTTACTTCTTTGTTCTCTACAAGCACATCTATGAATTTATTCATTAGAACCGGAGGCATGTTGTCAACACAGTAAAACCCTATGTCCTCAAGAAAGTTTGCTGCATTGCTCTTGCCCGCTCCTGACATTCCTGTTATTATGACCAGCTTCATTTTACAAATCCTCCTTGCCAAAATAAGTCATGTTGTATATGCGTTCTTTCTCTATGCCTGATTCCTCTATTCTGTCTATTGCACTTGAAACCATTCCAACATCTTCAGGTCTGTGCGCATCGCTCCCAACTATGAAATTCGCCCCCATATTTCCAGCAAGGATTATCTCGTCAGTACTCAGGTGTCCGTGTTTGTTGTTTATTTCAAGAAGCACATCGCTGTCTATGGCAGCCTTGATGACCTCATCCATGAAAAGGGGTCCCTTTGCTCCCGGATGTGTAACCGCAAGCAGATCGTAATGTTCCATGGCTCTTATGAATGCTTTTGTGTTTATTAACCTGACTCTGCGCTCTATAGAATTGCTGTGTTCGCTTAAGTAATTGTAAAAATGTATTTTGGCCGAAGTCAGAATCGGCCTGTCCACTGTTCCAAAATGGTAGCCTGCCATGAGATAATCGAGCGACTGGACGACTTCAGAATCAACATCCAAGGACCCGTCGGTCATCGAAATATTTGCTTCAAGACCCAGTTTCACCTCAATGTCCTTATAAGCCTTGTTTAACATATCGACCTCTTGGCGCATTTTGAAGATATCATTCCTTTTTATTCCGAAACCCTTGTGTCCCGGGCCATGATCGGAAATGCCAAGGATTTTTATCCCTTTGTCTCTTGCGGCATTTATGTTGTCATCAATCGTTCCTTTTCCATGGCTGTATAGAGTATGTGTGTGGTAATCGGCATCAACTCTCCAAAACCTATTGCTCTCCAATGAATTTGACCTCCGTTTCAAGCACAACCCCGAATTTGTCCAATACGACCTTTCTTACGGTTTTTATCAATGCAAGAACATCTTCCGCCGTTGCATTCCCTGTATTTACTATGAAACCCGAATGCTTGTCCGAAACCATTGCATCTCCGTGCCTTAAACCCTTGAGTCCGGCATCCTGTATGAGTTTGCCTGCATAATAACCTTCAGGTCGTCTGAAGGTGCTTCCAGCGCTCGGTATGGTCAGCGGCTGCTTATCACTCCTGCGTTGGTTCAATCCGTTCATCTTTTCCATTATCTCTAATGGTTCCCCCTTCTCGAGAACCATTAGAGCTTCAAGAACGATAAGATTCCGGCTCTGAACTATACTGTGTCTGTATCCAAATTCCATTGAATCTTTATCCATAATTATGATTTTGCCATTTCCATCTATGAGTGTCACTTCTTCAACTACGTCTTTAATTTCGCCCCCGTAAGCGCCAGCGTTCATCGCTACAGCCCCACCCAATGTTCCCGGAATTCCACCTGCAAACTCGATTCCCGCAAGCGAATTTTTTGCCGCAAATTTGGCCAGTGTCGACAGCAAAACTCCAGCCTGGGCTCGAATCTGTCGCCTTTCAACCTCGACCTTGCTGAACTGGTCTCCAATTTTAACTACAACTCCCCTTATGCCTTTATCCGAAACAAGAAGATTGCTTCCGTTGCCCATTATGAAGCACTCGACATCGAGTCTGTGCATCAACGTTATTATTTTTTCTATTTCGTCAATGCTTTCAGGCAAGACCATCAAATCCGCAGGTCCTCCTATTTTAAATGCCGTATGTTTTTTCATGGGTTCGCCTACAAGAATTCTATCGGCTGATACGATTTTTTCTATCTCATCATAAATATGACTATTCCTCATCATTCTCTCCTGTTCCATCTAATACTTCGCATACACCGTCCAACAAGCATTTCAATCTGTTGCGCAAATTTCTGAATTCCAAAGTTTCGGTCCTCATATCTCTGAAAACCCCTTTTGTGCAAACCTTTTCAACCACTTTAACCGGAGGTCCGTCGAGTATGTGTATTTCATCTCCTAGGCGCAAAGCCTCTTCCACATCGTGGGTTACGAAAACCACGGTTCGCTTGTCTTTTTCCCAAGCTTTGATAAACGTTTCCATGACAACACGTTTTGTTCTTACGTCAAGCCCCTTGAAGGGCTCATCCATTACAAGCACATCTGAAGGATATACAAAAGCACGCGCAATTGCAACCCTTTGCTTCATCCCTCCGCTGAGCTCTCCAGGATAGTAGTCTTTGAATTCAAGCAGCTCAACCTGTCTCAAATATTCATTCACAAGCTCTTGCATTTGCTTTTCATCAATTCTTTTCTTTATCACGAATGCAACGTTGTCATATACGGTTTTCCATGGAAGCAATCTGTGCTCTTGAAAAATAAAAGATTTGGAAAGAGTTTTAAAATCGTTCACTTTGATTTCATCGGGCTTAGCTAGATTTCCCATTACATTCAGGAGAGTTGTCTTTCCGCAGCCCGATGGCCCAAGCATTGAAACGATGCTTCCTTTTTTTATTTTTATTTCGAAATCCTTATATAGAATCAGGCTGTCGTATCTAAGTCCAAGTCCTTCTATTTTGTATGTCAATCCATTGTTTTCCATTTCATTGTCCTTTTCTCCACTATTCTCACGAGGTTGTCAAAGATGAAACTTAAGGCCACAGCCACCAATGCCCAAGCAAATACACGGTCTATTTCAAGATATATCTTCGCTTCAATCAATCTTGTCCCTATGGAATATTTGGGCTGGCTAAGTATTTCGGCCGCAATTACAGCTTTCCATCCTATTCCCATAGCAGTTGAAACTCCAGCCGTAAGATAAGAACTTATTGATGGCAAGTATATTTCCCTGAGTATCCTGCTATTTCCTACCCCATACACTTTCGCCATATCGACAAGGCTTTTGTCAACGTGAATGATTCCCTGAACCGTGTTGGTGTATATTATAGGAAATGCAATCAAGAAGCTTATGAAGACAGGAACAAAGTCAGATGACATCCAAATCAGCGCAATCAGTATAAGTACAACCACCGGGGTTGTTCTGATTAGCGACACATACGGACGCAGAAAAACCCTGACTCTTTTTTTAAGTCCTGCAAAAACACCCAGGGCGCACCCTGCAATCACAGAAATCAATATACCTAAAAGGCCTCTTTTTACCGTGCTCAAAACCGATATCCAGAAGTAGTCCTCCCGGACGATGAATCCAATGCCCTTGAACACGCTAAAAGGAGATGGAAAAATGATTTCCGAACTTATCAGTCCGGAAATCATCTGCCATATTCCTAATAAACAGGCAATCGAAAACCATATGATTTTTCTATTTTTTGATGTAATAGAATCCCTCATCAGGCACCTTGCCTCCAATTTCTTGTGGTGAAAACTCGTAAAGAATTCCCAAGTACTTTTCTACAGTTTCTTTAACATCGTATGATTTTCCTAGGCGTATATTGCTCTTTGGTATTGCCTTTTGAGCCATTGGAGAAGTCATTCCTATTTCATACTTTTCAACCAGAACACCGGCTTCTTCAAGATTTTTGTTAACCCAATCACATGATTCATCGTAATAGTTTAAAAAGGCCTCAACAACTTCAGGTCTTTCTTCTATAAGGCCTTTTCTTGCAACCAAACATCCTTGTGGAAATTCCATTCCAGCAGCCTCTTCCCATGATTCTTGAAGGTTCATTGCTACTCCAAGGTCCGGGTTCTTCATTTGAACCATTGTAACCATGGGCTCCGGCAAAAGACCAATAGTTTTTTTCCCTGCTATCATCATTTGCGACAATTCGATATGACTTGCCATATATTCAATGGTCACATCTTCCTCAGTAAGTCCGTTTTCAGCCATGAGGTATCTAAAAACCACATCCGGCGAAGATCCTTTGGAGAAGAGAGTCACCGTCTTGCCTTTAATATCATCCCAAGACGATACAGTTTCTCCGTTTTCAACAAGATACAAGACTCCCCATGTGTTTATGCCGATAAGCTGATAGTCGACCCCCTTGTTATAGAGCATTGAAGCAACATTGGTAGGCAGAACCGCAATGTCTGTTTCATCCTTCAAAACCTTTGATACGAGTATGTCAGGACTTCCGACTATCTCATATTCGCTTGTAACGCTTTCCCCCAAAACGGGGTTGTCTTCCATTATTTTAACCATTCCCACACCGCTTGGGCCCTTGATGCTTCCAACCTTTAAGGTCATCGGCTCGACATTCTCTTCAACGGGAGCCTCTACCGCGGGTTCTATCGGTTTTTCTGACGAACATCCTTGAAGAAGGAGCAAAACAACAATCAGAACCCAAAAAATTTTCTTCATTCTCATTCCCCCCTTTTATTATATTTTCATTATACATTTTTTAAAATCAAATACAAAACGTAAAAGAAAGCGGATTCCGAAGAATCCGCTTCATTTTTATGGCTTATTTCTTGAGATTGTACTTATTTCTGCCTGCATAATGTGTGTGAAGAATTTCATGCGCTGTATGGCTATTTGGTTCTCCCAGGAATTCTTCATACAGCCTTGTGATCGAAGGATTCTTATGAGACTTTCTTATAGCCAGGGATTCGTCTTCTCTGTACAGGGCATTGGCTCTTTCAAGACGTATGTCGATTCCCACTCTGTCTGTAGCCGAAACATGAGGCTGCCCGCCGCCGTTTACACAACCGCCGTCGCAACCCATGATTTCTATGAAGTGGTAATCCGCCTCGCCTGCTTTTATCATTTCCATGAGTTTTCTAGCTCCAGCCGCACTGTGTGTTATAGCTGCCTTGACAGTCAAGTCTCCTATTTGAACTTCTGCTTCACGGATTCTTTCTTCTCCGCGAACAGCTTTGTATTCAATTGCTTCAAGGTCTTCGCCAGTCAAAACATCTGCAACAGTTCTCAATGCCGCTTCCATTACACCACCGGTTGCACCGAATATTACAGCTGCACCGGAATAGTCACCGAAATACTCGTCAAATTTCCCTTCCGGAAGTCCGTTGAAGTCTATCGATGCCTGCTTGATCATCTTTCCAAGCTCTCTTGTTGTTATTACGGTGTCAACATCAAGATATCCGTCGCGTCCCATTTCTTCACGTTTGCACTCGTATTTTTTTGCAGTGCAGGGCATTACAGAAACAACAAATATTTTTTTCGGGTCTATGTTGTTCATTTTCGCATAATGCGTCTTCATTACAGCCCCGAACATCTGATGCGGCGACTTGCAACTTGAAAGATGCGGCAATAGTTCAGGATAGTTGAGTTCAGCAAAGTTTATCCAACCGGGAGAACATGAAGTGATCATTGGCAAAACTCCACCATTTGTTATTCTTCCTATGAGCTCCGTGCCTTCCTCAAGTATTGTAAGATCGGCTGCAAAGTTTGTGTCAAATACCTTGTCAAAGCCCATCATATGAAGCGCTGTTGCCATTTTGCCTGTGACATTTGTACCAATCGGATTGTCGAAGCACTCGCCCAATGCGGCTCTTACAGCCGGCGCCGATTGTACTATTACATGAAGCTCGGGATCGTCAATAGCTTCCCAAACATCGTCTATGTTGGATTTTTCTCTGAGTGCCGCAACTGGACATGCATTTACACACTGACCACAATATATGCAAGGCATTTCAGTCATGCTCGAATTAAATGCGGGGCTTACCTCTGTATTGAAGCCTCTGTTAGTGAATTCGAGAATTCCAATTTCCTGTACGTTCTTACAGGTGGCAATACATCTTCCGCAAAGTATGCATTTGCTTGTATCCCTTACGATTGAAGGAGAGAAATTGTCAATTGTAGGAGTTCTTTTGACTCCTTCATATGAAACTTCATTGATTCCAAGATCCTCTGTCAATTTCTGCAGCTCGCAGGATCCATTTCTATCGCAAACCAGGCATTCTCTGTTGTGGTTTGCAAGAATCAGCTCAACAACCATTTTCCTTGCGTCTCTGACACGCTTTGTATTTGTTTTTACAACCATTCCTTCTGAAACCGGAGTAGTACATGCAGTCAATAGAGCTCTTGCCCTTTCAACTTCCACTACGCAAACCCTGCAGGCACCTAT
>DATFJE010000197.1:0-5089 GCA_035269385.1 Clostridia bacterium | reverse complement strand
CACGGACTTGACTTTAAGCCGGGAAGCAAGACGCAGGATTACAATGATGAGCTTATAAAAGACATGCTTGGAGTTTTTTCGGAAAGAAAGAACAAGGTGGCCGAAATTTTAGGCATAGGACGGACGACATTGTGGAGGATACTGAAAACGTTTCAAAACGAGGGGCAAAAAACCGAATGAAACATTAAGCCAAAACGAAACCATTGATTTTCAATGGTTTCGTTTTGGCATGACACTTGCTTGTATATAAAGGCGAGCGCTAAGAATTATGCAGGACGATTACAAACAAATTAGAGGAGGAACTTATGAAAATCAAAAAGCTTTTAGTTTTAGTGCTGGTTTTTGCACTCTTGGGAACTATGTTGGTCGGTTGCGGAGGATCTGATTCAGAGCCGGCTGCGGAAGGCGAAACTCCCCAGGAAAAGATTGTGTTGAAATTGGGCCACACAGGCGCACCTGATCATCCTTACCAGAATGCAGCTGAAATGTTTGCCGGAGTAGTTGCCGAAAAAACGGACGGAATGATTGAAGTAAAAATTTTCTCGACTGACGGACTCGGAAAACAAAAGGAACTCGTCGAGGGAGCTCAATTGGGAACTGTAGATATGGTTCTTACATCAGACGTTCTTTTATCTGGATTCGAGCCCAAGATGGGCGCACTTAACCTTCCCTTCCTTTTCGAAGATTATGACCATGTTGTAAGTGCACTCAACGGAGAAGCCGGAGATGCACTCTCAGACGCTTTATATGAAAAGAACCTTAAGGTTGTCGGATGGTGGGAAAATGGTTTTAGACACATTTCGAACTCAAAGAGACCCATCGAGAAGCCTGAAGACCTTGAAGGCCTCAAAATCAGAACACCGAGCGGAACTGTGTTCGTAGATACTTTCAACATGATGGGAGCAAGCGCGACACCGATGTCATTCGGCGAATTGTACTCGGCACTTCAATTGGGAACTGTCGACGGTCAAGAGAATCCGACTACACACGTTTTGACTCAAAAATTCTATGAAGTTCAGGATTATCTTTCGCTCACATACCATATCCACGTTGCTGAGCCTTTGATGATGAGCAGAGCAGTTTACGACAGTCTTCCGGCTGAATACCAGACAATATTGCTTGACGCAGGAGAAGAAGTTTCAAAATGGTCTTATCAGACAACTAAAGAATCCGAGGCTGCTGAAATTGAAGAAATCAAAGCAACAGGCATGAATGTCACAGTGCCGGATGTAGAAGCTTTCAGAGAAGCCACAAAAGTTGTTTATGACAAGTATGAAGAGCAATTTGGGAAAGATTTCTTGGATATGCTTAGAAACGCAGGGGAATAATCTGAAATAAATGCATATGCGAAGGAGGAAAATCCTTCGCATATGCAATAAAGAGTATTGGAGGAAACGGATGTATACAATATTAAAGAGAATAAATAAAATTGCAGACAAATTCGCAAAGTTTATTGTGTCTCTCTCTTTCGGAACTATGACGCTGCTTATATTCGCACAAGTGATATTCAGATATGTATTTAGGGAATCATTGTCCTGGTCCGAGGAATTGGCCAGATACATGTTCATTTGGCTCACCTTCATTGGAGCCAGCGTTGCCACGAGAGAAAAAACCCATATCAATGTAGCTGTGTTTGTAAATGGATTGAAATCGCCAAAAATAAAAAAAATATTCATAGTATTGGCTAATGTTCTCAGTATGTTTTTTCTTGGAGTACTGGTTTACTACGGATTTAATATTGCATCGCAAGTACTCAAATTCAATCAGGTTTCGGCTTCCATGCCGTTCTTGAAAATAGGTTTTGTATATTTTGCAGTTCCAATAGGAAGCTTGATCATGTTCTTGAATTTGATTGAGATCAATATGGCTGTAATTAAAGATGAAAATGAGGAAGGGGGTCTACACTGATGGGAGTCACACTGTTTATAGCATTTATTGTACTTATTGTATTGAGTGTTCCTATTTCCATTGCACTGGGCCTGTCTTCCATGATAGCGGTGTTATTGCATACAGACTTGTCTTTGATGGTTCTGGTCCAAAAGATATTCGGAGGTGTAAATTCATTCACACTCATGGCCATACCGTTTTTCATACTGGCCGGAAATATGATGGCGGCAGGAGGGGTCTCCACCCGTTTGGTTAATTTCGCTGGAACCCTTATTGGACGCCTTACAGGCGGACTGGCATTGGTTTCAACCGTAGCATGCACATTCTTCGGAGCAATTTCAGGTTCAGCGCCTGCAACAACTGCGGCGATAGGAGCCGTCATGGTTGAGCCGATGGAGAAGAAAGGCTACAGCAAGGAGTTTGCGGCGGCAACGGTTGCGGCGTCGGGCACAATAGGCCTTTTGATTCCGCCGAGCATAACAATGGTGCTCTATGGCGTAATAGCCGGGGCATCAATTGGAAAGCTGTTTCTTGCGGGAATCATTCCTGGACTGTTGATGTGCATTACACTTATGGGCGTAGAATACTTTATTTCCAGGAAAAGAGGATACGGAGGAGACGCTCCGGCAAGCTTCAAGGAAATCTTTTCGTCATTCAAAAGCAGCATACTGGCTCTGCTCATGCCGCTTATAATACTCGGAGGAATCTACGGGGGAATCTTCACACCGACCGAGGCGGCGGTTGTTGCAGTTGTCTACGGAGTTATCATAGGACTTTTTGCATACAAAGAGCTTGATTTCAAGAAAATACTCGAAATTCTACAAAATTCGGGTAAAAGCACGGCGGTAATTCTTTATCTTGTTGCTACGGCACACATATTCAGCTATATACTTGCCAGCGAGCAGATTCCGCAGCAACTGGCACAATTGATGCTGAGCGTTTCGAGCAATCCGCTAATGATTCAGTTCATGATTATGGTTGCGCTTCTGTTTGCAGGAACGTTCTTGGATAATGCGGTTGCCATAGTTCTTCTTACGCCGATATTTTATCCGATAACGGTTCAGGTTGGAATCGACCCTATATTTTTCGGAGTCCTGATGGTGTTTGCTCTTGCAATAGGCCAGGTTACTCCGCCTGTCGGGCTGTGCCTGTTCGTGGCGTGCAACATATCGAAGGTTTCAATTGAGAAATTGTCCAAGGCGGTTATTCCGTTCCTTGTGGCGCTTATCGTATTGCTGGTTGTTCTCAACCTCATACCGGATGTGATACTTTACATTCCAAGGCATGCGGTTTTTTAACAAAATACAGTTTGGTTGACTTCAAATCATTTTATTCAATTGCATAAAGTTAGCGCTTGGCAGTTTAATAAACGAATGAGAAGGAGAAAATTATGTTAAACAAAGGAGCTTTAAAAGGGGTACGTGTATTAGATTTGACTAGAGTTTTAGCCGGTCCCTATTCGACGATGATAATGGCGGATTTGGGAGCGGAAGTCATAAAGTTGGAAATACCGGGGAAAGGCGACGATACCAGACAATTCGGTCCTTTTATCGGCAAGGAAAGTTCGTATTTCATGAACCTCAATAGAAACAAGAAGGGAATAACCCTTAATCTGAAGTCTGAAAAGGGAAAAGAGCTTTTCAGAAAGATGGTAAAAGAATCGGACGTTGTAATCGAGAATTTCAGACCGGGAACGATGGAAAAGCTCGGTTTGGGATATGAAGACCTTAAAGAGATCAATCCCGGGATTGTATACGGATGCATATCAGGATTCGGACATTATGGAAGGTACACCGAAAGAGCTGGCTACGATATAATCGCACAGGCTATGGGAGGACTCATGAGCACGACAGGATGGCCCGACGGAGAGCCTACAAGAACGGGAACTGCAATGGGCGACGTTCTGGCGGGACTTTCTCTTACAATAGGGGTGCTTGCCGCCATAAACAGCAAGAGAAACACAGGAACCGGACAGAAGGTTGACGTGGCGCTTGTGGATTCGGTTGTTTCGAGCCTGGAAATCATTAATCAGATTTATCTTGTCGAAGGAAGAAACCCAAAGAGAATCGGAAACAGATACGAGTCGGTTTATCCGTATGACTCATTCAAATGCAAAGACGGCAGCATGGTAATAGGCTGTGGAAACGACAAGCTATGGGGCAAACTTTGCAACACAATGAAAATGCCCGAACTTATCGAGGATGATAGGTACGACAAAAACTTCAAAAGAGTCAAAAACAATGCCGATGTCAAATTCATCGTTGAAAAATGGACACAAACGCTTAATGTGGATGAAATTGTCGAGCTTCTTCTGGACAACGGAATTCCGGCGGCTCCAATCAACACAATAGAAAGGGTTGTAAAGGATCCGCACATTTCGGGCGACAGAGAGATGTTTGTTGATTTGAAACATCCGATTGCAGGAGACATGAAAGTAACAGGCCAGCACATAAAGCTTAGCGAAACAAAGGCTGAAATCAAGACTCCGGCGCCTCTCTTGGGGCAGCATAATTATGAAGTCTTCGGCGATGTCTTCAATTTGACCGAGGAAGAAATACTGATACTCGAAAACGAAAATATCATATAGGGGGAGATCAGATGCTTTTACCTGAAAAAGCTAAAATCATTGAAGTCGGACCCAGGGACGGGTTTCAGAATCTTGAGGAATTCATTCCCACCGATGTCAAGCTCGAAGCTGTGGACAAAATGGTGTCGGCCGGATTAAAGAAAATACAGGTGACGTCATTTGTGCACCCGAAGGCTATTCCCCAGATGAAGGATGCAAAAGAAGTGGCAAGGACAGCCGTGGAAAAATACAAGGATGTAGAGTTTGTCGCGCTGGTTCCCAACTTCCATGGCGCCAAGGCGGCATATGAAGCCGGAATTGGCGAGGTCAGCTGTGTTATCTCAGTCAGCGAGGCACACAACAAGGCGAACATAAGGCGCACGGTGGAAGAGTCTTTGCAGGAGCTTGAAAAAATAAGGGCTGAATTCAAGACGCTAAAAATAAAATTGGATATAGCAACGGCATTCGGATGTCCCTTTGATGGGAAAGTTCCTGTTGAAAATGTGATTGCAATGATGGATCGCGCCTACGGAATGGGAATAGACGGCGTTTGTCTCTGCGACACAATCGGGGTTGCAAATCCTGCGCAAGTTGATGAAGTGCTCAAGGTCGTCAAGGCCGCCTATCCAGACAAAG
>DATFJE010000196.1:0-10973 GCA_035269385.1 Clostridia bacterium | reverse complement strand
CTTCAGTCTGCAACATCAGTCCTCCCATTGCGGGAAGTTTTGCCGACATGTATTCCATTATCTCTGAAGCGGGCGTTATGGGGTAGGCGGAAATGAATCTGCATCCTCCGGTCAAGGCTCCGAGCGCAAGTGCGTAGTTGCCTGTCATTACAGGCCTTTTGACGGAAGGGACATCATCGAGCTTGAAGTTTTTATATTTTTTGAAGCAAGGCATTTCTGCCATTTCAAGTCCTGACTCGAAGGCATCGAGGTTGGCCTGCAGCACTGAAACACCTTTCTTTTTGTATTTTTCTGCCAACAGCTCCGCGAAAAGGTCTTCGTTTAGCTTTAACAAACGGCATAAAAAACCCAAGGCAACCGTTGTCTTGGCCAGTTTGTTTCCGGCTTTTGCCGATGCCTCGGAAAACGGCAGGGAGATATTTTCGGGGTTCCCGCCAGGCCGCTTGGACACTGAGCCGAGTCTTTCGTCGGAGACCATGAGGCAGCCTTGTGGAGAAAAATCAAAAGTCGTTTCTCTTGTCTCTTTGTCAAATGCCACAATCAAATTTGCGGAGGTCCCCGCCGCGGCGTTTCTGAATGGTGTTATCTCGATTCTCGACCGGGTGTGGCCGCCCTTTATGCGGGAAGCGAAAGTGCGGTGAGTGTAGGTGTAGTATCCGCTTCGGGAAAAAGCCTTTGAAAGTATAGATCCGGCGCTGACTATTCCCTCTCCCTGGATTCCTCCTATTATCATAGTGAATGTTTTCATTGAAGCCTCCTTTTCTTTTGACGATTCTTTATTCATATACCCATCTCTACGCTTCACATGACAGTTTTGGGAATCATTTGGTGCTTAATAGTGTATAATATAAGCAAAGAGTTTGGGTACGGGAGGAGATATAATGAATAAAAAACAGAAACAGAACATAATCGGGCTGATTGTGCTTGCGGTGGCGTCCAGCATTTTGGGTCGTTTCGGAAGCGCCATACACCCATATGTCGGATACCTGGGGTCCGGGTTCGCATTGGCATTTGCACTTCTGGCCTTCATAAATGTAAGCAGGTCGGGTAGAGGGTAGATTGAAATGCTGCCTAAAAGGGACACGAGAGTTCAATTGTTCATAATGGAAAACGGACGCTATGTCATGCTTGAGCACCATATAAAACAAAAGGGCCTGTTTGTATGGGGCCTTCCCGGAGGCGGAATCGAGAATGGCGAAACTCCCGAGGAAACAGCTCTCAGGGAGGCTTTCGAGGAAACAGGGCTCAGGATAAGGCTCATGCCCAAGCAATTCGAAAGAGATTTTGTGGACAGCCCGGTATACAGGAGGGCCGTCACATTCGTTGCCGTTCCGGAGGAAGGAACGGCAGTTTTGGGAGAGGAACCCGAAGAGGAGATGAAGCAGCACTATGCGCTTACCGGGATAAGATGGCAGGACCTCTGCGACCGGGACCTTGCTCCTCTTGCAATAGAGAACACGGATCCCGTATTGAATTGGATACTTTCGGATTCTGTGCCCAAAAAACATAACCGTATTTTTGCCAACTACGGAGAGGGAACAGTTCTTGCGGATCAATCGGGCCAAATACTGCACGAAGCAAGTCGGGACGGGTTTGATGAAATGATTGCAGCTTCTGAGATTGAAGCCATGCTGGGCGGAAACCTTGTAGCCGAGAAGGGGGCATGCCGGTTGGAGACTACCCTTGTGCACCGGGTAGAAGGTCGCGAAACAGGAAATATTGAAACAGGAAACTGGATCAAGATGACAGAGGCAATAGCGCGAACGGCAAATCTCGGAGTGGCAAGGCACTTGAAGAAAAGAATGGAAGAATGACCGGCGCCCTGCGGCGTCTAAGGGAAAGGGAAGGATTCAAATGACGGATTTATATCTTATAAGGCACGGACAAACAAAATGGAATCTTGAGAAGAGGATCCAGGGCAACATGGATTCGCCTTTGACCGAGTTGGGACAAAAGCAGGCCAGATGGCTTTCAGAGGCATACAGGGACCGACAAATCGATGTCATTTACACGAGCACACTGGACAGGGCCTTTGAGACAGCCAAGATACTCAGGGGGGACAGAGACATAGAAATAATAAGGCTCGACGAACTCAAGGAGATCCATTTCGGAGAGTGGGAGGGCCTTGAGTTCATGCAGCTTAAGGAAAAGAATCCCGAGGCCTTCGACGCTTTCAGGTTCACACCGGAGACATTCCGGGCCGAAGGAGGCGAAACATTCACCGAGGCCAAGGCGCGCGTTGTCGGCGCGGCCGAAAAAATACTCGAGAAGAACAGGGGCAGGAAGGTCGCATTGGTTATACACGGCGCCATTCTGAAGCTGCTCATGGGATATTACATGGACCTTGGAATCAATCAGGTATGGGAGGAGCCGGTAATACGGCCGACCAGCGTCAGCCACATAAGGTTCAACGATTTTGGACATGAGATACTCAAGTTCGGGGACGTTTCGCACTACAGGGAAAGCGATGAAAATTCATTTGGAATATAGACTCGACAGGCGGGGGTGAGCAAAATGTTGGTTTCGTGGAACAGCAAAATGGAAACGGGTATAGATGAAATAGACAGACAGCACAAAAGACTTTTTGAAATAGCCGAAAAACTCTATGAAGCTAAAAACGGCGATCCCGAAAGGCTCAATATAGGCATAGCGGCAACGACTGAGGAGCTTCTGGATTATGCTGAAATCCATTTCGATACGGAAGAGCGCATGATGGACAAGGCTGGCTTCGAGGGATATGCTGACCATAAAATAGTCCACCGCGCGTTTCAGAAAAAGGCTCGGGCCTACCAAGCCCGAATAAACGAGCGGACCGACGACATATTCCTGGCCATGGAGATAATGAATTTTCTGATTGACTGGATAATAGACCATATCTCAGTAAAGGACCAGGAGTATGTGCCCTTCATAGGCAATTAGGCTTAATTGCGAGTATAACAAGCCGAAAAATAAAAAAACAGAATCGGAATTCCGATTCTGTTTTACTATTTTTTGATAAGTGAATTTCCGCCCATTTCCACCGGCTTTTCAAGACCCATCAGCTCAAGCAGAGTCGGGGCTATGTCGGCCAGCTTTCCTTCGCGCAGTTCAAGGCCTTCTACTGCCCCTGCCAAAACTACGGGAACGGGATTTAGAGAGTGCGCTGTCATTACATTTCCATTGCCGTCGAGCATCTCGTCCGCATTTCCGTGGTCCGCCGTTATAAACAGTATTCCGCCCTCTCCGAGAACAGCGTCCGAAACCTTTCCGACGCATTCGTCAACCGTTTCCACGGCCTTGACCGCCGCATCGAAAACTCCGGTATGGCCGACCATGTCGGGATTTGCGAAATTGACAAGTATGAAATCGTGCGTCCCGGATTTTATTTCACGCACAAGGTTCTTGCATACATCCCTTGCGCTCATTTCGGGCTTGAGATCGTAAGTGGCAACCTTTGGCGAAGGCACAAGAATCCTCCTTTCGCCCGGGAAAGGCTCTTCTCTCCCTCCATTGAAGAAAAAAGTTACGTGTGCGTATTTTTCGGTCTCCGCTATGCGGAGCTGCTTTAGTTCGTTTGCAGAAATATATTCCCCAAGGGTGTTCTTCAGGGACTGTGGCTCGTATGCCACTCGAACGCCTGGAATTGTCTTGTCGTACTGGGTCAGGCACACATAATTCAGCGGGAAAACTCCCTTCTTGCGTACGAATCCGTTTAAATTTTCGTCTGTGAACGCCCGTGTTATCTGTCTCGCTCTGTCGGGCCTGAAATTGAACATGATGACAGAGTCATTTTCTTTAACTGTCGCTACGGGTTCGCCGCCTTCGAGAATCACAGAGGGCTTTACGAATTCGTCTGTTTCGCCTCTCCTGTATGCCTCTTCGAGAGCCTTTGAGGCGCTTTCATACTGACCGCCCTTTCCGTATGCCATTGCTTCATATGCCAATTGTATCCTTTCCCACCTGTTGTCCCGGTCCATGGCATAGTAGCGACCCGAAACGCTTGCTATTTTTCCTGTTCCGAGGCGGTCCATACGGTCCTCGAGCGATTTTATGAAGCCCTTTGCCGCCTTAGGCGCAGTGTCGCGCCCGTCCAAAAATGCGTGGACATAGACTTTTTTAAGGCCAGCGTTGCGCGCAAGCTTGAGTAGCGCAAAAAGGTGATTTATGTGGCTGTGTACTCCGCCGTCTGAAAGCAGTCCCCATAAATGAAGGGAGCTGTCGTTTTTCATTGCATTTGAAACGGACTGCATGAATGCGAAATTGCTGTAGAATTTTCCGTTTTCAATTTCGTTTGTTATGCGCGTTAGTTCCTGGTAAACAATTCTTCCGGCTCCTATGTTAAGATGCCCAACTTCGGAATTGCCCATCTGCCCTTCCGGAAGTCCCACGTAGGATCCGCTGGCGTGAAGGCTGGACGTGGGCCAGACGCTTGAAAGCTTGTCCATGTTTGGCGTTTTGGCCGCGAGGACAGCATTTCCGTTTGGTTTGCTGCTTGATCCGTAACCGTCAAGTATCATTAAAACGACGGGGCTTTTCATGACATGTTTCCTCCCTGGTTTTTGACGAAAAATCTATGTATATCATACAATAAGAGTGTACCATAAATATTAACCTGGCGTTCAAATTATACACAATTGTAATTTTTACGTTTTGACCGGTTTGCAGGCGAAAAAAAACTCCTTAATTCATAAAGGGGGCTGAAATCGGCTCGTCAGGGAAAAATTTTCTGTTATAATGTAGTAAGACAAAATTGAAAACCGCAACAGATTCGGAGGGAATAAATGAACAATTTGGAAGAGAGAACGATTAAAACAATCAGATTCATATCGGCTGAAGGAGTACAGAAGGCCAACTCGGGACATCCCGGTCTGCCAATGGGGGCTGCTGCTGCTGCTTATACATTGTGGGGACGTTTCCTTAAGGGATGCGGTAAAGACCCGGCATGGCCGGACAGGGACCGATTCGTATTGTCGGCGGGGCACGGCTCCATGCTTCTTTACACGCTTTTGCACCTGTTCGGGTACGACCTGTCAATGGACGACCTGAAAAATTTCAGGCAATGGGGCAGCAAGACTCCGGGGCATCCCGAATACGGACACACTCCGGGAGTCGAAACCACCACGGGTCCTTTGGGGCAAGGCTTTACAAACGCCGTTGGAATGGCCGCAGCCGAGAAAAGGCTTGCCGCTGAATTCAACACGGACGACATCAAGCCTGTCGACCACTTCACCTACGTGCTGGCGGGAGACGGAGACATGATGGAAGGCATTTCGGCAGAAGCGGCATCTCTTGCCGGCCATCTGGGACTTGGCAAGCTCATAGCAATCTACGACGACAACGGAATTACAATCGACGGAAAGACCGACATCGCATTCACCGAAGACACAGGCAAGCGGTTTGAAGCCTACGGATGGCAGGTGATAAGGGTTGAAGGCGGAAACGATCCCGATGCCATAGCCGGTGCAATAGAGTCTGCCAGAAAAGAGACGGACAAGCCTTCAATGTTAATGGTGAAAACTGTTATAGGATACGGAAGCCCGGGCAAGGCGGGGACCTCCGGGGTCCACGGTTCTCCGCTTGGAGAAGACGAAATATCGGCAATGAGGAAGTCGGAAGGATGGGACTATCCCGCGTTCACGGTTCCAAAAGACGTTGAAGAGAACATGCGAAGAATAAGGGACGAAAAGGAAAAGGAAAGAGACCAGTGGTACGCCCTGTTTGAAAAATATGCAGAAAAGTATCCCGAAAAGGCTAAGAAATGGAAGGCATGGCACGAAAAAAGCCTTCCCGAAGGTGCAGCGTCGGACAAGAGGCTCTGGACATTTGAAAAAAAATCCGAAGCGACACGCGCAAGCGGCGGCAGGGTCCTCAACCTTCTATCCGAGCATATAGAAAACTTCATGGGAGGCTCGGCAGACCTAAACGCATCTACAAAAACGCGCCTTGCAGGAAAAGGGGACTTCCAAAAGGATTCTCCGGAAGGTGCAAACATCAATTTCGGAATAAGAGAACACGCAATGGGAGGAATCTTAAACGGCATTTCCCTTCACGGGGGATGCAGGGTCTTCGGGTCCACATTCCTTGTTTTCTTCGACTACATGAAGCCGGCAGTAAGGCTTTCGGCGCTCATGAAGCAGCAAGTGATTTATGTCTATACGCATGACAGCATAGGAGTCGGCGAAGACGGGCCGACCCATCAGCCAATAGAGCACCTCGTTTCGATGAGGTCGATTCCAGGCCTCAAGGTATTCAGGCCTGCCGATGCCAAGGAAACCGTGATATCCTGGCTGCAGGCGATGGAATACACAGAAGGACCTTCTGCAATAGTCCTTTCGAGGCAGAATCTTCCGCTTCTCGAGGGAGTGTCGAAAGCAGCCTACATGGGAGCACATGTGCTTAGGAAGGAATCGAAAGAGACACCTGACGCCGTATTGGCCGCCAGCGGTTCTGAAGTTTCATTGATTCTCGAAGCTGCGAAACTTTTGGAGAAGGATGGAATAGACGCAAGGGTGGTAAGCTTTATTTCCTGGGAAATATTTGATGAACAGACAAAGGCCTACAGGGAAAGCGTTTTGCCCGAAGGTGTTCCCGTAGTGGCTGTAGAGGCAGGAAGTCCGATAGGATGGCACAAGTATACAGGCAAGAGCGGCAAGGTGGTGGCCATGGAAGGTTTCGGGGCGTCCGCTCCGGCACCGGTACTCATGGAAAAATTCGGATTCACTCCTGAAAACATAGCCTCTAAAGTAAAGGAAGCAATCAAATAGAAACAGATGAAAAACAATTAATAAAAAAAAGAGCCGACCCTTGTCAAAAAGGGCCGGCTCTTTTTTTTGTCTCCGAAAAGACAATGCGACAAAAAATACAATAAAGTCGGGAATTAAAGGCCAAAACCAGGGAGTAAAGGCCTGATATTCCTTGGACACCTCAATATTACACGATTGATAAAATAATGTCAATAATTATTGTAAACATTTGGCAACAAAATTTGTAGGCATTCGAATAGAGCAATGATTTTTTTAAATTTGAAGGTTGCCGTATTTTGATTATGAAGTCTTCCGGACGGGAATAAATAAAGCGAACACAAAAATCCGGCGATTTTTTGTGGATGCTTTATTTCAACAACATAGACTGGAGCCGAAAATTTGAAAAGAGGGTGAGAATGAATGAAAAAGAAGGAAGCGCAGGCATTGACCTATAGTGCAAAAAATCTTCCAAAAGAGAAATATGCTCAATTGGGAAACTACATCGAAGGCATAGAGGAGAAAAAGGGATCTTTGATTTCAGTTCTTCACAAAGCACAGGGTATTTTCGGATACCTTCCAATGGAGGTCCAGACCTTTGTGGCGCGAAAGCTCGACATGCCTGCTGCGGAGGTTTTCGGAGTTGCGAGTTTTTATTCCTATTTCAGCATGGTTCCGCAGGGCGAGCATGTTGTCAGCGTCTGCATGGGGACAGCCTGTTTTGTAAAAGGGGCTGAGGAAATACTCCGCGACATTGAGGATGAACTGGGCATAAAGACCGGCGAGACTACAGAGGACGGAATGTTCACGCTCAAGGATATACGTTGCGTTGGAGCATGCGGTCTTGCCCCGATTGTGATTGTCGACGGGAAGGTTTACGGAAGGATAACTCGGGAAGATGTCAAGGGAATTTTGGACAATTACCGTTAAGGAGGAGTTCATATGAAAGTGAAATCGATGGAGGAGCTGAAGCGAATCCGTGAAACGCATGGAAAGAGTCTTGGAATAAGGAAAGGCGAAGGAGAGAACAGGATAATTGTCAAGGTCGGTATGGGAACATGCGGCATAGCTGCGGGCGCAAGGGAAACGCTCCATGCAATCATTGACGAGATAGACGCCCAGGGAATGAAAAATGTGGATGTGATACAGGTTGGATGCAACGGTTACTGCCATTCCGAACCGATTGTCGAAGTGGTCATGCCCGATGAGGAATCAATACTCTACGGCCATGTTGACGAGAAAAAGGGACGAATGATTGTTAAGAAGCATTTGAAGGAAAACCAGCTGCTGCAGGACTCGATAGTCAATGAAACTTTTGAGCGCGCGTAAGGAGGGAAAAAATGACAAAGTACAGAATGCACATCCTTGTATGCGGAGGGACTGGCTGCAGAGCTTCTGAAAGCGATGTGATAATTGAGAGATTCAAAGAGGTTATTGCCGAGTACAACTACGACGAAGAGGTTCAGGTGGTTCAAACTGGATGCTTCGGCTTCTGCGAGCAGGGACCCATTGTAAAGATTCATCCCGACAATGTCTTTTATGTGCGGGTAACTCCGGGCGACGTCCGAGAGATAGTTGAGGAGCATATAATAAAAGGCCGCAGGGTTAAGAGGCTTCTGTTCATAGACCCAATGGACAAGACGCAGATAGAAGAAAGCAGAAAGATGGGTTTCTACAAGAAACAACTTCGAATAGCCTTGAGGAACTGCGGGCTTATCGACCCCGAGCAAATAGAGGAGTACATTGCAAACGACGGGTACATGGCGCTGGGCAGGGTTTTGACCGAAATGACCCGGGACGAATTGATATCCGCCATAAAGATGTCAGGTCTGAGGGGCCGCGGAGGAGGCGGTTTTCCGACAGGCTTGAAATGGGAACTCACAAGGGCTGTGAAGGGCGACGAGAAATATATATTGTGCAACGCCGACGAGGGGGATCCTGGAGCATTCATGGACAGGAGCATACTCGAGGGCGACCCGCACAGCGTGCTTGAGGCGATGGCGATAGGAGGATACGCCATAGGAGCAGGAAAGGGGATAATATACATCAGGGCCGAATATCCGCTGGCCATTGAAAGACTTAACATAGCAATAGGGCAGGCCCGTGAATTCGGGTTCCTGGGAGACAACATATTCGGAAGCGATTTCAGCTTTGACATTGAAATAAAGTATGGAGCTGGAGCTTTCGTATGCGGCGAGGAGACCGCTCTCATCCATTCGGTCGAGGGAGGAAGGGGAGAACCCAGAAACAAGCCTCCCTTCCCGTCCCAAAAGGGATACTGGGGCAAGCCCTCGTGCGTAAACAATGTCGAGACTTTCGCCAACATTCCCCCAATCATACTTAAGGGGCCGGAATGGTTCGCATCCATAGGAACCGAGAAGTCCAAGGGAACCAAGGTTTTTGCATTGGCCGGAAAGGTCAACAACGTAGGCTTGGTGGAAGTTCCCATGGGGACCACATTCCGTGAGATAATATTCGACATAGGCGGAGGAATAAAGGACGGCAAAGCCTTCAAGGCGGTACAGACGGGAGGTCCATCGGGCGGAGTCATAACGGCCGAAAACCTCGATACGCCGATAGACTACGACAGCCTCCAGGAGATAGGGTCGATGATGGGTTCCGGTGGGATGATTGTAATGGACGAGGACAATTGCATGGTCAATATCGCCAAATTCTATCTTGATTTCACTCAGGACGAGTCATGCGGCAGATGCACACCCTGCAGAGTCGGAACTAAGAGAATACATGAAATACTGGAGCGAATAACAGAAGGAAAGGGCGAAATGGAGGACTTGACCAACCTCAAAGAGCTTTGCGAAATGGTTAAGGACTGTTCGCTTTGCGGACTCGGTCAAACGGCTCCGAATCCGGTTCTTTCAACAATGAAATACTTTTATGACGAATATGAGGCCCACGTCCGGGACAAGTACTGCAAGACCGGTTCATGCAAGGATCTTGCAAGGTACAGCATAGATCCGGTGAAATGCATCGGTTGCACAGCATGCGCCAGGGCATGTCCGGTGGACTGCATATTGGGAAAAGTGAAGAAAGTGCACGTTATCGACCAGGAAAAATGCATCAAGTGCGGGGCGTGCTACGAAGCCTGCAAATTCGATGCTGTAATCAAACCATAGCGAGGTGATGAAATGAGTGAAAATAGAATGGTAGAACTGACAATAAACGGGCAAAAGATCAAGGTCGAGGCGGGCACTACAATACTCGAAGCGGCAAGAACAATCGGCGTAAACATACCCACCCTTTGCCATTTGGATCTTAGGGATGTCGGGCTGGTCAATCAGGTAGCCTCATGCCGGGTCTGTGTAGTGGAAGTCGAGGGCAGAAGGAGCCTCATGCCTTCATGCGTTACAGAGGCCGTTACAGGAATGGTAGTTCATACCGACTCCAAAAGAGCCATAAGGGGCAGGAGGATGGCCGTAGAGCTGCTGCTTTCAGATCATCCCAACGAGTGCTTCACCTGCCCTAAGAACCTCGAATGCGACCTTCAGAAACTTGCCGCCGACATGGGAATCCGTGAAATCAAATGGGAGGGAGAGAAGAGGGGCTATGCCAAGGACGTTTCTTCAAATGCCATAATAAAGGACCCGTCCAAGTGCATAATGTGCAGGCGGTGCGAGACAATGTGCAACGAAGTTCAGACGTGCGGAATACTTTCGGCCGTCAACAGGGGATTTTCATCATTCGTGGGACCGGCCTTCAACCTTCCCATGAGCGAGACTTCGTGCACTTTCTGCGGGCAGTGCGTGGCGGTATGCCCCACCGCGGCCCTTACGGAAGTCAACTATACAAACAATGTCTGGGAGGCAATACACAATCCTGAAAAGCATGTTATAGTTCAGACAGCACCTGCCATACGTGTCGCCATAGGCGAGATGTTCGGACAGGAGCCGGGGACAATAGTAACAGGCAAATTGGTCACGGCTCTCAAGAAGATGGGATTCGACAAAGTATTCGACACGGACTTTGCCGCCGACCTCACAATAATGGAGGAGGCCTCGGAGCTCGTTCACAGACTGGAGCACGACGGAACATTGCCGATTCTGACAAGCTGCTGCCCTGCCTGGGTCAATTTCATAGAGCACCAGTTTCCAAAGATGCTCGACATACCTTCAACCTGCAAGTCTCCGCAGATAATGTTCGGGGCGATAGCAAAGACATACTACGCTGAAAAAACAGGCATTCATCCCAAGGACATAGTGGTGGTTTCGGTAATGCCGTGCATAGCCAAGAAGTACG
>DATFJE010000195.1:0-3853 GCA_035269385.1 Clostridia bacterium | reverse complement strand
AACAACCTACTAAAAAACTGAATGAAAGGATGATGATTAATGAGCGCTTTTGAAACAAGAAAATCATAATCATCGGAGATAGGGATGGCGTATCGGGACCGGCAATTGAAGAATGCATCAAGACTGTTTCCGGAACTGAAGTTGTCTTCTCCGCTACAGAATGCTTTGTCTGAACGGCCGCAGGAGCAATGGACCTGGAAAATCAAAACAGAGTTAAAGATCTCGCCGAAAAATACGGTGCCGAAAATGTAGTTGTTGTATTCGGCGCAGCGGAAGCTGAATCAGCTGGATTGTCAGCTGAAACCGTCACAAACGGAGATCCTACCTTTGCAGGTCCTTTAGCAGGAGTCCAGTTGGGACTCGCAGTTTACCACGCAGTTGAGCCTGAATTCAAAGAAGCTGTCGATTCAGATGTATACGACGAACAGGTAAGCATGATGGAAATGGTTTTGGATGTTGACGAAATAATTGAAGAAATGACGTCCATAAGGAATGATTTTTCAAAGTACTGATAACAGAAAACGTGAAAGGGGGGAAACAAAATGAGTAAGTATAAAGTTGTTCATTATATAAATCAGTTTTTCGCCGGCATCGGTGGAGAAGAAAAAGCGAACATCCCACCGGAAATGAGAGATGGAGTAGTAGGGCCGGGAATGGCACTCGCCGCAGCTTTCGAGGATGACATGGAAATTGTTGCAACTATTATTTGTGGAGATTCCTATTATGCGGAAAACATGGAGAATGCCGAAACGACGATTTTGGAAATGGTTAAATCCAAATCCCCGGATATGTTCATAGCAGGACCGGCTTTTAACGCCGGAAGGTATGGAACAGCTTGTGGAGCAATATGCAAAGCTGTAAAAGAGAATCTGGGAATCCCAGTTTTGACAGGTATGTATGTAGAAAACCCGGGAGCCGATATATTCAAGAAAGATCTGTTCATAGTTGAAACCAAAAATTCGGCTGCCGATATGAGAAAAGCCATACCCAAAATGGCCAAAATGGCAATTAAAATGGCTAAAGGCGAGGAGCTCGGAAGTCCTGCCGAAGACAATTATATCGAAAGAGGAGTAAGGAGAAACATATTCAGAGAAAAGAGAGGCGCCGAGAGAGCCGTCGAGATGTTGCTTGCAAAAGTCAACGACAAACCTTTTGTTACGGAATATCCAATGCCTGTTTTCGACCATGTTGCGCCTGCGGCTGCACTTAAAGATCTTAAGAATGCAAAGATAGCGGTTGTGACTTCAGGCGGCATCGTTCCAAAGGGCAATCCCGACCATATCGAATCATCGAGTGCTTCAAAATACGGCAAATATGATTTGACCGGATTTGACTATCTGACAGACGAAACCCATGAAACTGCTCACGGCGGGTATGACCCATGCTACGCAAACAGCAACCCCAACAGGGTTCTTCCGGTTGACGTTTTGAGAGACCTTGAAAAAGAAGGCGTAATCGGAGAACTTCACAAATATTTCTATACTACAGTAGGAAATGGCACATCCGTTGGAAATTCAGTAAAATTTTCAAAGGAATATGCGCAAGAGCTTTTAGCTGACGGAGTCGACGGCGTAATCATGACTTCCACCTGAGGCACCTGTACAAGATGCGGTGCATCTATGCTGAAAGAAATTGAAAGAGTCGGTTTGCCTATAGTCCATATATGTACTGTAGTACCGATTTCGTTAACGGTCGGAGCAAACAGAATCGTGCCGGCAATAGCAATACCTCATCCTCTTGGAGATCCCAGTCTTAACCCCGAGGAAGAAAAGGGCCTGAGAAGAAAATTGGTTGAAAAAGCACTTAATGCTTTAACGGTTGAAGTGGACGATCAGAAAGTATTCGAAGACTAAAATATCGTGGGCGGTCTTATGATTGAGACCGCCCTTATTTAAAAATGTTTTGAACTTATATCAACTTTGGAGGTGAGAACATGAAATTTCCTATAGTCAAAGGGGCCGGTTACGTTTTGGTCAATACTCCGGACATGGTGGTCCATAACGGATCGACACAGACAACTGAAAGGTTGACTAATCCGGATTCTGATTATCTTAAAGGATTGAATGAACATATCAGGTCTTTCGATGAGGTTGTGGCGTATTTGCCTAATCAGGTTTACATTGGGAATTTGCATCCTGAAAAATTGAAAGAATATGATATGCCTTGGTTTGACAAGGAATCCCCGATAAAAGAAAGGTTTGGTAAGTACGGAGAAATCATGCCCCAGGACGAGTTTATCGGTCTCATGAAAATGGCTGATGCCTTTGACCTTGTCAAACTGGAAAAGAAATTTGCTGCGGAAGTAAAACAGAAGTTGCAAAAGCATCCTCGTTTTGATGAAACTGACATTGAAAAAATCAAAGAAGGACTTGGAATCGAAGAAATCACAAAACAAATTGATGAATATCACGCCGAAGGCATTTATATGAACGGCCAAGTGGTAGGTTGTGTAAAGAGAGCGCATGACATAGACATCAATCTCAATGCGCATACCATGTTTGAAAACATAGTTGTTAAGGCTTCAGGAGCGTTGGCTCTTAAGAACCTGATTGCAAAGAACGACCTGGATCCTGCTTCAATCGAGTATGTGATTGAGTGCTCGGAGGAAGCTTGTGGAGACATAAATCAGCGTGGCGGCGGAAACTTTGCCAAGGCTATTGCGGAAATGGCTGGAGCGGTCAATGCTACCGGGTCTGACACAAGAGGATTTTGTGCAGCGCCAACCCATGCGCTTATAAACGCATCGGCTTTGGTGCAGGCAGGCGTGTATGAAAATGTTGTCATTGTGGCTGGAGGTGCAACAGCGAAGCTTGGCATGAATGGAAAAGACCATGTCAAAAAAGGCTATCCGGTTTTGGAGGATGTGCTTGGCGGATTCGCAATAATGATAAGCCGAAATGATGGAGTAGGTCCTGTAATAAGAACTGATCTTGTTGGGAGACATACTGTTGGAACAGGCTCATCGCCTCAAGCTGTAATTACATCTTTGATTACCGCTCCTTTGGACAAAGGAAATCTAAAAATAACAGATATAGACAAATACTCGGTGGAAATGCAGAATCCCGATATTACAAAGCCGGCAGGTGCAGGCGATGTTCCGACATCAAACTATAAAATGATTGGAGCCCTTGGCGTAAAACGAAAAGAGATTGACCGCAAAGACCTGATGTCATTCGTCGAAGAACACGGATTGCCGGGTTGGGCTCCCACGCAGGGCCATATTCCTTCCGGGGTTCCATATGTAGGGTTTGCCATTGACGACATGGCGGATGGAAAAATTGGCAAAGCCATGATTGTCGGAAAGGGCAGCCTGTTTCTTGGACGCATGACAAATCTATTCGATGGAGTTTCTGTTATTCTCGAAAAGAATACCGGCATGGAAGAGAAGGAATCGGTTTCCAAAGAAGAAATCAAAAAACTGATTGCCGAAGCCATGAGGGGATTCGCTGAAACGCTGACGGATGAATAGGGGTGTTGATATGGCTGAAAATCTTGCTGTAAAAAAAATGATAAAAGATACTTTTATGGAAATTGCCGACTCTATTGAAAAAGGCGATTTTGGAAGAAAAATGAGAGTCGGATTGACAATTCTCGGGAGCGAGCATGGAACGGAAAATCTGGTTGAAGGCGCCAAGCTTGCCGCTTCGAGACTGAGAGATACGGAAATCGTTTTGATAGGGCCTGAGAACGGGTCCGATCTTGAAACCGTTGTTGTTGACAATGAGAATGAAATGCATTCGAAAATGGAAGAAATTCTGGATTCCGGTTACATTGATGCATGCGTGACAATGCATTACAATTTTCCCATAGGGGTTTCGACCGTGGGAAGGGTTGTTGTGCCTGGAACCGGAAA
>DATFJE010000194.1:0-3367 GCA_035269385.1 Clostridia bacterium | reverse complement strand
CCGGAAATGGGCTTTCATGAGCAAAAGCGACAGCTGCATCAATCTCTTTTAAAACAGCTTCCCTTATATCCTCCAGTTCTTTTTCAGTCATAATACCCTCTGCAAGTACCTTTTCTTCAAATCTTGTAATCGGGTCGTTCTCTGTGAATCGCTTCTGAACTTCTTCCTTGGTTCTGTATTTCTCGGGGTCTCCTACGAAGTGGCCCTTTATTCTGTATGTCTTGCACTCGACGATGGACGGTCCTTGGCCTTTTCTTGCTCTTTCAATTGCTTCTTTGGCTGTTTCGTAAACTGCAAATACATCGTTTCCGTCGCATATTACTCCTGGAACTCCATACCCTACCGCACGGTCGGATATGTCTTTCACGGATGTGGTTGTCAGGTATGGTGTGGTTGAAGCCCACTCGTTATTTTCGCATACGAACACTACCGGGAGTTTCCAAACAGCAGCCATGTTCATTGCCTCGTGGAATGTTCCCCTGTTCGATGCTCCGTCTCCGAAAAACACTACTGATACCGTGTCAGTGCCTTTTATTTTCTCTGCAAGTGCGGCTCCTGTAGCAAGCGTGTATCCTCCGCCTACTATTCCATTCGCTCCAAGCATTCCCACACTGAAATCGGCGATGTGCATGGATCCGCCTTTGCCTTTGCAGTATCCCGTCTTCTTGCCGAATATCTCTGCCATCATCCTGTCGATCTGCGCACCCTTCGCTATGGTATGGCCATGTCCTCTGTGCGTGCTTTGAATGTAATCCGCATGGGTCAAGTTTGCCATTACGCCTGTTGCTATGGCTTCTTCCCCTATGTAAAGATGAACAAAGCCTGGCACTTCTGCCTTTAATGTGAATTCTTCAATACGTTTTTCAAAATTCCTGATTTTATACATTGTTGTATAGAATTTTTCAAGCAAATCCTTATTTACCATTTCGACACTCCCCTCATTATTTGCACAATAACAATACTATTGAATAAATTTTTTTAAATTACTATCGCTAATATTAGTTAATTATGCTATATTGGTTATATGGTCTTACCATATAACTTAACGTAATTGTAGCAATTTACTGACTTCTTGTCAATGATTAATTTAAACAATTAATTGAATTATTAATTACCAATAAAACTTGCTCAACAACTAAGATTTTAATTATTCTACGAAAAACCATTCGCAAAATATAGTCTAACCATTACTCATTATCTTAATTAATGTTATTATGTAAATAGATCAATATTTCAGAGGGGGTGACAAGATGAATAGCAAAGCAAATATTTTTGCTCCAATTAAAACTACAAGAGTATCTGAAGCTATCTACAATCAAATATCTCAAAAAATAATTGATGGGGAATTGAAGAAGGGAGATAAACTTCCACCAGAACGCACTCTTATGGAATTATACGAGCGTAGCCGTCCTACAATACGCGAAGCACTTCGAATGCTTGAACAAGATGGACTGATAAAAACCATTCCCGGCAACAGGGGGTCTTTTATCGTAGGTTTTACAACACGAAATCTTGAAGACAATCTAAAAAAATTGATTGAATCAAAGAATATCGACATGAACGAATTATTTCAGTACAGGCTTCTTAATGATTCAGGTTATACTGTTTGGGCGGCTGAAAACAGAACAGAAGATGATCTGATAATTTTAAAATCCATTATTGACAAGATGAAAATTTCAACTGACGATATTTTGCTTTTCTTAAAATACGACAAAGAATTCCATAGAGCATTGGCTGATTCCAGTAAAAACAAGATAGCATGCATAGTAAATTCAATTTTGGAACAATTGAGCTTTGATAAAATGGAAGCGGCTGTCTCCATGAATACTAAAAATGAAAACAAGAGATTGTGTGAATTGATTTACGATTCACATCTTTCGATATACAATGCAATTAAAGAACGCAACGGGAAATTAGCCAGAAAACATGCATTGACCACTTTAAAGGATTTCAAAGATATAGTTGGGTATAACAAATAGCACGAATTGTAAAAGATCGGAGCTCCCTAAGGAAACTCCGATCTTTTATTTGGCTATCGTCAATTGTTTTTATTCAATTGTAATATATGAGTATTTCTTTAATCTCTACAAGTATGCATCCTTTAATGCAATCAAGTCTTCTTTTATAGTCTCTTCTGTCCTATGAATGAATTTGTCGGATTTTGGAATACCCAATAGGAAACACAATTCTCATCCTTGGGATTGTAGTACTTGTGTGGTGTATGGGCCGATATGTAAACGGTGTCGCCTTCTTTTAAAAGATGCTCTACATCATTCACTATTACAACCATTTCACCCGAAATCACTATCCCTATTTCATCGAACGAATGCTGCCACATTGCGTTCTCCATATAACTGGCGTTGTTTGATATGGTTATGCATACCCCTCCCAGATTCCGGTTGCCCTGAGTGAGAGTTTCATAGCAAACTTTCATTTCATTGTTGAATATTTTCTTTCTGTCTTCCTTTTTTACTACTGCGTTTTCCTTTTGTGTCGATTCGAGAAGCTCCACCATGTTGACTTCCAGTGCCAGGCATATCTGCTGCAATTGTTCAAGAGTAGGACTCGTTGAATGTCTTTCCAGATTGCTCAAGAACCCAATAGAAAGCCCTGTAAACTCAGACAATTGCTTCAATGTTAGGCTTTTGCCTTTTCTAATGTCTCTTAACCTGCTTCCTACAAACATTCAATCACCATCTTCAATCTACGTATTTTTTTACCAAAATATCGCACCAAAAATATTTTTCAAAACTCCAATATCCTACCAACAAATCCACACGCCATATTATACCACAATATTTCTTGCATATTGATATGTTTTGCATTAAAATTTCATTCTAGTGTAAATTCGTCGCGTCAATCAGCTTTGCTTATTGACGCCTTTCACAACTGCTCTTTAACTGCATGAAATTTCAGCCACGGATGCAATCCACACAAGCAGTCCGCCAGTGGATCTGAGCACAAAATTGACTGACTCGTCAGTTATCATCCAGGATATATATCCCATTGATAAAATCCAAAATACGTATACGAGTCCTCGAATTGGCTTGTTTGAAAGTACATGCCCTGAACCTGGCACTATAATAGCCGAAAACAATATAAACCATTTATTGATTTTGAATTTCAAGGATTCCACTCTCCCCTAGTACCCTTTTGGCCTCGGCAGATAGGAGGCTCCTTTAGCCGTGAATTCTACAATGTTCATATGCTTTGACCTGTGCTTCACGAACCAGAACGAAGCTATAAGATAGAAGACGGTTCCTGAGAGAATATTGATCCAGTATCCGAAATACATGCCTACCAATGTAGCTCCTGCCAGCGCCGCCAATATAATTGACGGCAAGGGATGCAGCGGCGATGTGTATCC
>DATFJE010000193.1:0-31581 GCA_035269385.1 Clostridia bacterium | reverse complement strand
ATACCAAGGAGAACAAGTGTCGCTCCTCCAAATGAATAAATCAGATATTTCTTTCCGCTTGCAAGAGCTTCCTTTGTGCCTGTATGGATTACAAGCGGAAATGTTGAAAGAGTCAGGAACTCATAAAAAATGTAGAAGGTGAATATATTGCCTGCCAGAGAAATTCCTACGACAACTCCGAGGGTCATAAGAAAATATGTGAAAAATTTGTTTTCCTTTCCCTCGTGGCTCATATAGTCAAAGGAATAAGCCGTTGTGCATATCCACAGAAAAGACGTCATTGAAAGAAAAAGCTTGCTCATTCCGTCAACCTTGAAATATATTTCCATGAAGTCGTTTATTTTAAATATGTGCATTTCAGGCTGTGCCGTTGAAATGACAATCATTGCAAAAACAAAGTTCAGAAAAACGCCTCCAAGAAGGTAGGCTCTCTTGTATGTTTCTTTTTTAAATTCTATAAAATGCATTCCTGTAGCCAGGGCCAATGGAAATGCAATCGGGACCAATGCCATAATATTCATCGGGGCCCCTCCCTTCAGTTTCTATTTTAATGCGGGAATGCCCGCTTCTATGAGGCTCAAAAGACCTCCGCCCGATACTCCAAAGTATATGACTCCGAGTACAAGCGCAAAAATCGGGACCAATTCCTTTATGGGACGCTCTGTGTTCCTGTAAACTTTTCCTTCAAGACTTTCTTCCCCAAAATAGCCATTTACTATTACCGGGAAATAGTAAAGAGCGTTCAGCAGGCTGCTTATGAGAACCACTGCAAGCAATTCAACTCTGTGGGCCTCGATTACCGCAACCGCGAAATTCCACTTGCTGTTGAATCCCGACAAAAGAGGAATTCCGACCAGAGACATTCCTCCAATAGTGAATATTGCCAAAGTAAAAGGCATTTCCTTTCCAACACCTTTCAGATCGGCAATATTCTTTTTTCCCGTCTTCTCAATTATGCTTCCCGCCGAAAGAAATAGAGCCGATTTTGTAAAGGCATGGTTGAATATCTGGAATATTGCCGCGGCAAGTCCCATTGTCGTTCCGAGCCCTATTCCGAAGAAAACGTATCCCATTTGCGCAACGCTTGAATAGGCAACCATTCTTTTGATGTTTTTCTGCAAGATGGCCAGCACAGAACCTGCAATCATTCCGACCGCTCCCAAAAGAAGCACTATGTTCAAAACGGGCAAATCGCCTACAATCGACATTCCGAAAACCCTGTGTATGATTTTAATGTAAAGTATTACATAAGCCTTAAGAACCAATGCAGACAAGAGCGCACTTGAAGATGCCGGAGCATATGTGTGTGCATCCGGAAGCCAAGTGTGCAATGGAAACATTGCGCTTTTGACCCCAAACCCGACCGTGAACAATCCTATTGCAATAAGCATGTTTCTGCTATGGTCCGGATAAATGGAAACAAGCACATCATGTATATGCGGCATGTTCAAATGCCCTGTCAATGAATACACCAGGGCGATTCCCATAAGAACCAGTCCTGAACCCAGGGAACTAAGTATGAGGTACTTCAGTGCGGCCTTTATGTTTTCCTTCTTGTCCTTTACTACCACTATTCCGCATGAGGCAATTGAGCTGATTTCAATGAATACAAAGCAATTGAAAAGATCGTCTGAAAAAACTATTCCGAGTAGAGACCCAACAAGCAGATTGACAAGCGTATAGAAAATCGGCACTTTCTTTTTGGAAAGGTCGTGATCTATGCTGTATACGGAAAACCAAAGCACTGCCAGTGAAACTGTCATAAAAAGAACTCCCATGAGTCCTTCAATTATGCCTATGTGAAACTCTATTCCCCAAGGGGCGTCGAAATGGCCTACGCGAAAGTAGTACGCCCCGTCCGCCTTTACTCCCATAAGCGTCAGTATTGAAAGCGCAAAGGAAATTCCAGCCGCTGAAATACTTATTATCCTGGCCATTTTGATGCTCTTGAAAATAGGTATGGCAAAGGCTGAAACAAACAAAAGCAAAATTATGACAAGCGGATAACTATTGTAAATTGGCATTTATTCCCCTCCCATTTTTATGATTTCGTTGAGATCGACTGTGCCGTATTTTTCATAAACACGTATTGTCAGCGCCAATGCGAATGCTGTTATGCTCACTGCGACAACTATGCCTGTAAGCATAAGCGCCGTCGGAACCGGGTTTACATATCCGGAAGCAGATTTGACGGACCTTATTATAGGGGCTTCGTTTCCTGCAATATACCCTTTTGCGATAAAAAACAGAAAAACTGCCGTGTCCATTATATTCATTCCTATTATCTTTTTAATCAGATTGCCATGGGCAAGGAGTGTTACAAATCCAACTCCGAACAATATTATGGCACCTGTCTCATAGTAGTTCGCCAGCAAGTGTTCCATATCAGATGGTCCCTTCGTAGAATAGTTTAAAAAACACATAAACCGTTATTGATACAATTATTCCAACAGCTATGTTAAGAGGCAAAATGAAACCTCCGCTCAGCAGCTTCCCAGGTGTTCCCAGCGGAACGTCCCACACTTCCAAATGCATGCCTCCCGTAAGAAAGCTGTAGCCCTTCAGCGCTCCGTAAATCAAAAGCGAAGCGCACATCCATTTCATTACCCTGTCATATGTAAGCCTCGAAATGAGATTGTCCCATCCGAAAATAAGACGGTGGAGAATCATGCTCGCTCCGAGAATTGTGCCTCCGGCGAAGCCGCCTCCAGGCGAAAGGTGTCCATTCAGTATGACATATATTGCAAAAATTTGAATAAATGGTATTATCACTTTGCCGACTTCTGTAAGAATTTCGCTGCGCTCGGCCTCTTTATGGATTTTATTCATCTTCATCCCTCCTGAGAACCGCAATTACAGTTATCAGCGCTGTAAATAGCACCGTTGCTTCTCCAAATGTGTCGAAGGCTCGATAGTCAAGTATTATACCGGCGACCACATTCACGGCACCCGTCTCTTCTACCCCTTTTTCAAGGTATCTGTATGAGACTTCGTTGTTGGAAGGATTTTCAGCATTCCCGAAGGTAGGCAGGTCCGCCACACCAAACAAAAGAATTGCAATAAGCGCAATGGCAAGGGCTACAGAAAGCACTTTTCTCATTTTCCTCCACCCCCGACTCTCCTCAGTGTAAATACGAATAGCAACGTTGTGATTCCTGCTCCAACCGCCGCTTCTGTTATGGCAAGATCAGGAGCATTAAGCTGTTGCCAGAGAACTGCCATCGTCAGGCTGTACACCATGAATACTATAATGGCCCCCAAAAGGTTTTTTATGACCGATACCGCAATTGAAGCACCTATTAAGAATATTATTACAATCATTGAAAAAGTGGTCATCTGCCTTCTTCCTTTCGATGGCGGTTGTAATACGCCTTTGCGATCAAGTGAGTCGCAGTAGGATTTGTAACCCATAAAAATATGATTATCAGCAATAGTTTTAGGCTTGCATAGCTTTCTCCATTAAAAATTATTATTCCTATAAGAATCAACACTGCTCCCAGAGTATCGCATTTGGCTGCACTATGGGCTCTTGTGTACATGTCTGGAAGCCTCAATATGCCCACGGTTCCGACAGTGAAGAAAAAGAGTCCTCCGCTTATCAAGATGATCATTATCGCTTCTCTAATCAACCCGGCTCCCCCTTCCCTCTATAAAGTTTGCTATCGCCATGGACGCGACAAAGCTTATCAGGGCGTAAACCAGCGCAACGTCCAAAAAATAGCTTTCCTTCAAAATGCACGATACTACAGCAATTATAACAGTGGTTTTCGTGCCTATCACATTTACAGCTATCAGCCTGTCCTCAGGCGTCGGCCCTTTAACAGCCCTTACGGTGCAAAGTGTTACGGTCACCGTCAAATATATTATCGCCGCAATAAATATTTTAATCATCATTGGGCTTTTCCTCCACCTTGAGCAATAATTCCTCAAACTTTGAATGTGCCACGGTTTCTATGTACTCATCCATAAGGCAGTGCACGATAAGTTTTTTACCTTTCATGTTGACGGTCAAGGTTCCCGGTGTGAGCGTTATCGAATTTGCCAATATTGTTCTGCTAAGTGGTTTTTCCAGCCGCGTCTCAAAACTCATCACACTCGGAGTTATAAGAAGTTTCGGTGAAAGCACTATCTTTGCCACATGGAAATTGGCAAAGACTATTTCCTTGCAAAGCAAAGCAAGATATTGAACAAGGTAAAATATTTTTTTCTTGTCTTTAAAAGAATACCCGAAATTTATCTCAAGTATGTCCATGTTAATGATAAAAACAAGAAAACATATTGCAATGCCTGCCACAACCATCTGAGCATCAATGCTTTCTGTTAAAATAAACCAGAAAAAAATCATCAAGATCAAATAAAACATATTCGGCTTGTTTTTTTTCATTCGGCACCCCCAAAATATTGCACCTTTATAATATACGCAACTTCCGTGCCAACTCTGCCATGTTTGGAAATATTTTAACAAACCGTGCAATTCCAACGATTACAAGCGATTTCTTGAAAAACAAAAAAGCAAACAGAATCCGCTTTATGGGTACGGTGTTCTAATTTGCTACAATGATTTGGTATGTGTTGTTAAATTTCGTTCTACATTGGGACATGTGTCTCTTTTTGGGTCACATCTATGTTGTACTCTTTAAGTTTCCTGTAAAGGGAACTTCTGCTTATGCCTAAAATACGCGCAGTTTTTGAAAGATTACCCTCGGTTTCCTTGATTGTCTTTACGATTGATATGCTTTCTATTTCACGAAGTGTAAAAAATTTTTGATTTTGGGAATCCGCCTTGTCAACCAGATTGGTAGCCTTCATATACTGAGGAATGTCTTCAACAGACAAAACTTCCCCGTCTTTTGCAACGCTTATTATCTGCTGCATGACATTTTGAAGCTCCCTGACATTGCCCGGCCACTTGTAGCCGCTCATGCGGTCGTAAAAGGCATCCTCTATGCCCCTGATGTCTTTGCCCATTTTCACGCTGAATTTTTCCATAAAATACGATATCAACGGTTTAAAATCTTTTTTTCTTTTTCTCAGCGGCGGAATATGTATCGGCATTACATTGAGTCTGTAAAAGAGATCTTCCCTGAAATTCCCCTTTTCTACTTCTTCCTTCAAATCCTTGTGGGTTGCCGCAATTACACGGACATCGACGGGAATAACATCGTGTCCTCCCACCCTTACCACTTCCTGCGTTTCCAGCACTCTTAAAAGGTTCGCTTGCGTATCCAAGGGCATATCCCCTATCTCGTCAAGGAATATTGTTCCTCCGTCCGCCAATTCAAATTTGCCGGGATGTCCGCCTCTTTTTGCTCCCGTAAAGGCCCCTTCTATATAGCCGAAGAGCTCGCTTGCTACCAAATCACGTGGGATTGCTCCGCAATTGAGAAAAATGAAGGGGTTCTTTCTTCTTGGGCTTGCGTTATGGATTGATTGAGCAAAAAGTTCCTTGCCCGTGCCGCTTTCACCCTGCAAAAGCACTGTTGTATTGTATTGAGTCATTCCTTCAGCCATCTTTATGGCCTTCTTTATTGCGTCGCTTTCACCCATTATGTCTGTAAAAGTAAACCGGGCTTGCGATCCTACTATCCTGTTCACAAGATTATGGACCGTCTTGGCTTCGTGAAAGGTCAGTATGGCTCCCTCGAGAATATTTTTGTCTATGTCCTTTATTGTTGCGATGGTTGCTATGCAGACAACCCTCTTGCCGTTCTTTTGTATGAATTCAAGCTCTTCATTGTTGTAGTGGCTGTCTTTCATGTTTTTAACTATGCTTTTAAAACGGTCTCCTATCTTTACTATCCCGCGGATGTCTTTCCCTATTAATTCTTTTTCAGTTCTTTTAAGTATATGCCTTGCTATCAGGTTGACATCGGTTATTATTCCCTCGTTGTCAATGCAAATCAAACCTTCCTTTATTTGCTCGATAATGGTTGAAAAATGACGGTTGGCAATTCTCAACTGCCTGTTTATCATATCGATTTTTATTTGTTTTTCTATTGCTTCACCGGATGCAACGACCATTCCCAGTGTGTGCAAATGAACTTTTTCATATGAGTCCGTCATACTCAAAATTCCAAGCAATTCTCCTTCCGCATTTTTAATGGGACATGCCGAAGATGTGAATTTATGATATCTTTTGGCGTAATGTTCCGCAGCAAAGACCTGTATTGGCTTTCTTGTGACCAATGCTATTCCAATCGCATTTGTGCCGATGGTCTCCTCCCTGACGTTGTAGCCCTTGTAAAGATTCATCTTTTTGTATATTTCCACCGAATCCTCGTCGCCGAGGCATTCCACAACATATCCTTCGGGGTCTGTAAGGCGCACAAGCAAGCCATGGCTTCCCGCTATGTTGTAGAGGCTTTCCATAAATGGTTTGGCAATCCTCAGGAGTGGCCTGAGCTGAATCTCTCTGTCTTTCAGCTTTTTCGACTTTGCTCCTTCTCCGCCCATGGGATCAACATGATCCTCTTTGCTTCTGATCCATGACTCAGCAATTTCTTTTCTTATTATTTCCCGGTCTATATACCCGCTTTCCATGAATTTTGACCATGCGTCATTTATTTGGTTGTTTCTGTTGTAAATTTTATTAGCTGACATCATTGCTCCCCATTTCGCTTTCTTCAAATATGAAATCTACTCCATCCGATTCCTTCCTATATAAATATCCAATGCCTTGATGCCTCTGTGTGCCAATTTGACAAACAAAACAAAAGAGTATATCCAGGCAACAATAAAGAACAGCCATAAAACTATGTTGATCATTCCAATTCCAAAGCCGAATTTTAACATTTTTCATTCCTTTCATGTTTCACGTGAAACAATTATTTTCCCAACAATTTCATTATGCGTTCGAATTCATCCAATCCGTGATATGAAATCTCTATCTTTCCCCGGTTCTTTGTGCCGTTTTTAATGTGCACCTTTGTCGCAAACCTTTCTCTAAGCGCTTCTTCCATCAAAAGTATTTCACTGTCCTCTTCTATTTCAATATTATCGGCCTTACGGGCCTTTTCTGACAGCATCGCCTTGACCTGCTTCTCAGCTTCCCTTACAGACCATCCGTTCTTTATGATTTTTTGGGCAAGCAAAGCCCTGTTTTCCTCGGATGGAAGTCCAAGTAAGGTCCTTCCGTGCCCGCCGGAAATATCTCCTTTTGCAATCGAGTCCCTGATTTTATCATCAAGCGCCAAGAGTCTTACCATATTTGCAACGTATGGCCTGCTCTTGCCTGCCACCTCCGCAACTTTTTCCTGTGTCATTTTATATTCGTCCATAAGTTGCCTGAAAGCCATTGCTTCTTCGATTGGATTGAGGTCTTCCCTTTGCAGGTTTTCTATCAGGGCCAGCTCCATGCTCTCCGAAGCTTCCACTTCCCTTATTATACACGGTACGCTTTTCAAATCCGCTTTTCTTGCAGCCCTGTATCTTCTTTCTCCCGCCACTATCCTGTATCCGTCTCCATCCGTCATTACAATTACCGGCTGCATTATTCCATGTCTCTTGACCGAAAGGGCAAGTTCTTCAATTTTGTCTTTATCAAAATGTTTTCTTGGCTGGTTCGGATTAGTTTTGATGAGATTTGTATCTATGTCCAGTATTTTTTTATTTGATTCTTTCGCTTCTCTTTCCGGTTTTTCCATATCCGGAATCAAGGCATTCAGCCCTCTTCCCAAACCGCTTCTCTTTTTAGCCAATTATCTCTCCCCCTTTCTCTCCATTTCTAAAAACTCCTCCGCCAGCATATGGTAGGCCTCCGCCCCTCGCGATTTTGGATCGTATTCCGTGATTGGCAACCCGTAGCTCGGCGCTTCCGCCAGCCTCACATTCCTTGGTATGACCGTTTCATAAACCTTGTCTTTAAAAAACTCCTTGACTTCGTCAACCACCTGCACAGAAAGATTGGTCCTTTTGTCAAACATGCTAAGCAGAACACCTTCTATAGCCAAAGTAGGATTCAATTTATTTCTTATCAGTCCAATTGTGTTCATCAATTGGCTTACTCCTTCCAATGCGTAGTATTCGCACTGAATGGGAATAAGAACCCCGTCTGCCGCAGTCAAAGCGTTTAATGTCAAAAGCCCCAATGAAGGAGGACAATCTATGAATATATAATCATAATCATCCTTTATTTGATCAATCAGGATTTTAAGTTTGAATTCACGCGTACGCATTCCGGTCAATTCTATTTCAGCACCCGCAAGCTGCATATCTGCAGGTATCAAATCTATATTTCTGTATTTGGACCTCATTATGCATTTCCCCACTTCGACATCGCCAAGCAATGCATCGTAGATTGTATTTTCAAGATATCTCGAAGCCTGACCGAAACCGCTTGTTGTATTTCCTTGCGGATCGATGTCGACCACAAGAATTTTCTTTCCCATCTTCCCTAAATTCGCCGAAAGATTTATGTTAGTGGTAGTTTTCCCTACCCCTCCCTTTTGATTGAAAATGGCAATGGCTTTTCCCATGCGTTGCACTCCCCGATCGCTGATTTATTTTATCTTTTTGCTCCACTGTTTCATTATAAGATATTTTTGCAGTATTTATAAGAGAAAGCAATGATTTATTTCATATTTTGATCCAGTCAAAAATTTCAATATGCTCGCTTGCCAATCTGCAATACACAGCCGCTGCGTTTTAGCAATCCCCTATCTTGCAAAAGCTAATCATTTTCACTTGAATGCTTCCGTTTTTTAAAGCGATTCGCAAAAATAAAAACCGCAATTTCTGCGGTTTTGTTTCACGTGAAACATCGAGTCATCTGTTGTTTGGTATTTTTATCCTTATTTCATAATATTTGCCTTTGTCCGATTCTTCATATTCGGCTTTTATCCCTGTCTTTAAAATCTCCTTGAATGCATTCTTGATTGTGTTTGTGTAAATCCTCATATTCATGGATGCCTTGAAGGTCTGTCTATTTTCTTTCTTTCCATCTTTTGCGTTCTTTTTTTCTATGGCATCTTCGGTCTGGCGCACATTCCAATCGTTTTTAACTATCTTTTTGATCATCTTGTCTCTGTCTTTTTCTTTTTCCATCTTAAGCAGGGCTCTGCCATGCCTCTCTGTCAATCCATTCTTTCTTATTTCAGCGAGCTGGCCTTCTGTCAACTTGAGAATTCTCAGCTTGTTTGCTATGGTGGACTGGTTCTTTCCAACTGATTTGGCGATGTCTTGCTGCTTCATGTTGTAATCTGACATAAGCTTTTTATATCCTATCGCCTCTTCTACAAAATCCAGATCCTCTCTCTGTAAATTCTCTACCAGCGCAATAACAGCCGAGTCCTCGTCACTGGTGTTCTTCAAAACTACAGGCACAAAATCCAGTCCGGCCTTTTCCGCCGCCCGCAATCTTCTCTCCCCTGCAATAAGTTCGTATTCGCCACTTTTACTTCTAACTGTAAGGGGCTGTATGACTCCATATTTTCTGATTGAATCGGACAATTCGCCCAATGCCTTTTCGGAAAAAAGCTTTCTTGGTTGGTTGGGGTTGGGCTTTACATCCTTTATTTGTACGTATACGATTTCATTCATTTGTTTTCTCCTTGCAAAATTGGGTTTTTTGAAGGTGTTCCAGGTCTCCTGGGATACTTTTTGGGTGTGTTGCGCACCTTTTCAACAACTATTATTTCGTGTCGAGATTCAAGATAGGAATTCTTTACGGATACTCTTCCCTTTACCTTGCCTCCCAAAACTTCAATCGCAAGCTTCGCGTCCTCAAGCTCTTCTTGAGCCTTTGGACCCTTCATTGCCAGGAATATTCCTCCGACTGAAAGCAAGGGCAGGCAATACTCGCTAAGAACCGCAAGATTCGCCACCGCCCTTGAAACAGCAACGTCAAATGTCTCCCTTAGATTCTTGTCCCTGCCAAGGTCTTCCGCTCTAGAGTGAACTGCAACTATGTCTTCCAATCCGAGCGAGTCTATGGCCCTATTGAGAAAACCCACTCTTTTTGCTAGTGAATCAGCCAATACCCACTTTCCCTTGTTCGTCAAAATTCTTAAAGGTATTCCGGGAAAGCCGGCGCCTGTTCCAACATCGATCAATCTTTCGGCTTCCGATATTCCGTCTATGCTCAAACATGTTGCAGAATCAAGGAAATGCTTTGCGATTATTTCATTTTCATCGGTTATTGCCGTTAAATTCATTTTATCGTTCCACTCCAGAAGCAGATCCATGTATTTTTCGAATGACTCTTCTATCTCTTCCGAACTCTCTATACCCATTGACTTCAGTCCTGTCGATAATAATTTTTTATCCATTCTGCTTTGCCTTCCTTCTTTTTTGCTCGAGATAAATCATCAAAACCGATATGTCCGCAGGAGAAACCCCTGAAATCCTTGATGCCTGCCCTACCGAAACAGGCTTTATGCTGTTCAATTTTTGCTTTGCCTCCAACCTTATTCCTGAAATCCTGGAATAATCAATATCGGGATCAAGCATTTTCCGTTCGAGTTTTTTGAACCGTTCAATTTGCTGTTTTTGTTTTACTATATATCCCTCGTACTTGACTTCCACCTCAACCTGTGTGACCACCTGGGGCATCAACTCCGGTCTGTTTGAATCGATTGTCTCCAATGCTTTATAGTTAAGCTCAGGCCTTTTCAACAAGTCGTATAAAGAAAGGGTGTTTTTGGCTGGCGCGCTGTCTTGATTTTCCAAAAAATCATTTAGTTCGCCCGGCTTTTTCTTGACACTTTTCAATCTCTCTATTTCGGCTCCCACTCTTGTCTTTTTGCTTAAATACCGTTCATAACGCTCCTTTGTAACAAGTCCCAGATTCCAACCCTTTTCAGTCAGTCTCAGATCTGCGTTGTCCTGTCTCAAAACAAGTCTGTATTCAGCCCTTGATGTCATTATCCTATATGGTTCATTCGTTCCTTTGGTCACCAAATCGTCTATCAAAACTCCAATATATGCCTCCGACCGGTCAACAATAAATGGTTCCTCTCCTTTTATCATCAAGGCCGCGTTTATTCCGCTCATCAATCCTTGCGCGGCAGCCTCCTCGTAGCCTGAAGATCCGTTGATTTGCCCCGCAAAAAACAATCCGCCTATTTTCTTGTATTCAAGCGTAGGTTTCAAGTCTGTGGGATCTATGCAGTCGTACTCTATTGCATATGCCGGTCTCATAAGTTCCGCTTTCTCGAGTCCCTTTATTGTTCTGTAAAATGCGACTTGAACCTCTTCGGGCAAACTTGTTGACATTCCCTGTATATACATTTCATTGGTATATAGTCCTTCAGGTTCAACAAAAAGCTGATGCCTGTCCTTATCTGCAAATTTTACCAATTTTGTCTCTATCGATGGGCAATATCTCGGCCCCGGGCCCTCTATTTCTCCTCCGTACATAGCGGATCTGTTTATGTTTCCCAAGATGACTTCATGTGTTTTGGTGTTTGTATAGCTCAGCCAACACGGTACCTGCTGAAAATCCAGATAATCATTCATGAATGAAAACGGCACGATATCCTCGTCTCCATGCTGCTCGACCATTTTTGAAAAATCGATAGATGCACTGTTTACCCTTGCCGGAGTTCCTGTTTTGAAACGTCTTAATGCAATTCCGTTCTTTCTCAGTGATTTAGACAATTCAGTCGCAGCCCTCAAATCGTTTGGTCCGCTTTCATAACTGACGTCACCTATGAAAATTCTGCCTGCCAAAAATGTTCCCGTTACTAAAATTACAGCTTTTGCGCCGTAAACAGCTCCAGTTCTAGTTCGTATTCCATTTATTTTACCGTTTTCTACGAATATCTCCGTTGCTTCGGCTTGCTTGAGATCCAGATTTTCCTGTTTCTCCATAACTTTTTTCATTTCTGTATGGTACTTTTGTTTATCCGACTGAACCCTGAGCGAATGAACTGCGGGCCCCTTGGCCGTATTGAGCATTTTGCTTTGAATAGAGGATTTATCCGCATTTATGGCCATCTCCCCGCCAAGCGCGTCTATTTCCCGTACAAGATGTCCCTTTCCCGTTCCCCCTACCGAAGGATTGCAAGGCATCATGGCAACCGCATCCAATGTTATCGTCACAACCAGGGTCTTCATTCCCATTCGGGCAGACGACAAAGCTGCTTCACAGCCGGCATGTCCGGCTCCAACGACTATTACATCATATTCTTCGGCAACAAAACTTTTCATAAGCTCCCCTTTCTCAGATTACTTGCCCAGGCAAAAATCCGAAAAGACCTTGTCTATTATATCGTCCCCTACGGTTTCCCCGATTATTTCTCCAAGGAATGCGTAAGAGTTCTTTATGTCGATTTCAATAAAATCATACGGCATCTTATTTTTGGTTGTCTCAATTGCTTCGTTTATGCTGGCAAGGGCCCTCTCCAGAGCATTCTTCTGCCTCGCGCTTGTCACAAGGGCGTCGCCCCTTTGAAAAATTTCACCCGAATAAACCATTTCAACTATTTTATCCTCAAGTTGCTCCAGCCCCGAGCCTTTCAAAACAGAAGTCCTTATTATAGCCTTGTCTCCCAACAATTTTCTTATTTCGTCTTCATCAATCTTGACTTCCAAATCCGTCTTGTTTATGAGAACTATTGCCTTTCGTGTCTTTACATATTCCATAATTTCACGATCTTCTTCTCTCAACGCCTCTCCCGCATCCAAAACAAGTATCACAAGGTCTGCCTTGTTGAAAAAAGCCTTGCTTCTTTCGACTCCCATTTTTTCAATCATGTCTTCCGTTTCTCTTATTCCCGCAGTATCAACAATTTTTAATGGAATCCCTCTTACATTGAGGTGTTCCTCTATTATATCCCTTGTCGTACCCGGTATATTTGTCACTATTGCCCTTGCTTCCTGCAGCAATGCGTTCAAAAGTGATGATTTTCCGACATTTGGTTTTCCGATTATTACGGTTTGCAATCCATCCCGCATTATCTTTCCTGTGTTTGAAGTCTTGAGCAGAACGCTTATTTCATTTTTAGCAGCTTCTTCAATCTCGAGCATATTTTCATAAGTTATATCCTCTATGTCTTCCTCGGGATAATCGATGCCCACTTCTATCTGCGCCAAGAGTGAAAGCAATTCATTTCTAACCTCTTTGACTTTTTTCGAAAGTCCGCCCTCAAGCTGATCAAGTGCTATATCGTAACTCTTATCTGTTTTCGCTCCAATCAGGTCCATGACAGCCTCAGCCTGTGCCAAATCAAGCCTTCCATTAAGAAAAGCCCTTTTTGTGAATTCGCCTCGCTCAGCGGCACGGGCACCGGTTTTTAAAACCATTTCAAGTATCTTTCTTGACGGAACAAGTCCTCCATGGCAATCGATTTCAGCCACATCTTCGGCGGTATATGTTCCCGGCCCCTTCATGTACACAGCAAGCACTTCGTCTATTCTTTCCTTTCCATCGGAAATAAAACCATAGACCATTTTTCGGGGAGCATAATCTCTTATGCTTTCTCGCCTCTTCGGTTCAAACAACTCATCAAGAATATCAAGCGCTTTTGGCCCGCTGATTCTAACAATGCCTATTCCCGCCTCTCCGGGAGCAGTCGAAATCGCCGCAATTGTTTCATCAAACATATTTTCACCTCTCTATCAAGCAATAAAAACCCAGCGGCAACTGGGTTTCATAGTCATGTCGTTCATCTTAATTGCTGTGCTTCTTCTTGAGATATATTCTCACCTTTCGGTATGGATCCTCTCCTTCGCTCCTGGTGGAAATATCTTCGTTGCCTTGAAGAGCCGAGTGAATAATTCTTCTTTCATATGGGTTCATAGGTTCAAGTACAACGTCCTTTTTATATTTTCTGGCTTTGTATGCCAGCTTTTCAGCTAATTTGGTCAATGTTTTTTCTCTTTTGCTTCTATAGTTCTCAGTATCCAGTATAACCCTTGTATACTCTTTCTTTCCCTTGTTTACTACGAGACTTGTAAGATACTGCAGAGAATCCAGTGTTGTTCCCCTTTTCCCTATCAGGATAGCCATGTTTGGTCCGGACAAATCCAAATACAAAGTGTTATCCTCGAGCTTTGCATCTATGTCCACCTTTTCACCCATGTATATGAGAACTTCCTGAAGGAAATTTGTGGCTGTCTCCTCGGCGTCAATCTTTTGTCTTACCCTCACTACTGCCTGTTTTGTGTTTATCAGACCAAGTATATTTTTGGGTTCCTCCAATATTTCAATCTCTGCTTCATCTCTGGTCAACATCAATTCATCCAAAGCATTGTTAATAGCGTTTTCAACGGTCCTAGCGCTTTTTTCACATGATTTCATAAAAAATTACGCCTCCTTCAAATCGCTTCTATGGTTGATGAAATACTGCTGCACCATTTGAAATACGTTGCTCACGGCCCAGTAAAGGGTAAGTCCCGCCGGGAAAGTGACTCCCCAAAAGAGTATCATCAACGGCATCATAATTGTCATCGTCTTCATGGACTGGGGCTGCGTTCCGCCTTTTTTCTTTCCTGCGGACATAGCCATTGAAAAATAAGTCGTAACAGCCGCAAGTATGGGAAGAATCCATGGTATCTTGTTTCCCAACAGTGGCAGCGTCATTGTCATTGTAAGCACATCCGGATCTGTAAGATTCGCCATCCATAGGAAGGGTGCCGATGTGGCAATTGCCGCAGCGGCGGCGTCACCTGCGAAAACATATTCGACAGGAGTCCTCAGGGCCGCGAAAAGTCCGAAAAGTATAGGCAATTGTATCAAAAGAGGCAAGCATCCTGCCATCGGATTGATGTTGTGCTCCTTGTAAAGCTCCAACGTCTTTTCATTCAGCTTGTTTTTATCGCCCTTGTGTTTTTCCTGCAGCTTTTTCAATTCCGGCTGTATATCGTTCATCGCCTTGGTCGATTGCAACTGCTTGAATGTAAGTGGTAAAAGAACAACTTTTGTAACGATGGTAAAAAGGATTATGGCAACACCGTAATTCCCAACCATATTGTATATTAAATGCAACAACGCTCCCAGTGGTTTCGCTAATACGCCCAAAATGTATCCTCCTATTTGCTTTTCTAACAATTATTTTAAAGGGTCATACCCTCCAGGATGGAAAGGATGACATCTCAATATTCTTTTTGCTCCAAAGTAACTACCCTTGATTGCCCCGTATTTTTCCAACGCTTCAATTGTATATTGAGAGCATGTTGGAATATAACGGCAACTCTTCGGCAAGAAGGGAGAAATTGCGTTCTGATAAAATTCAACTATTTTAATCAGCAGTCTCTTCATTTAAAACACCTGTTTTTTTATGCCCGCTCTCTGCAAAGCTTTTAAAAAGGACTCTTTCACGCCTTTGTAATCAGCTTCATTTACGGTAACCCTCGCTATAGCAACAATATCATATCCCTCCATAATGGAAGGTTCAATGTGCCTATATGCTTCTTTCATCAGTCTTCGGGCTCGGTTTCTTTTTACACTGTTTCCGACTTTTTTACTTGCGGTAAAACCTATTCTTGTTTCATCACTTCTATTTTTCCTGTAAAAAAGCACAATGTACCTGCTTCCAACGGATTTTCCCTTGCTGTATATTTCCTTGAACTCTTTACTCTTTCTCAGTTTGTTCATCTTCAGCTCCCAAAAACGCCGTTTACAGAAAAAGACCACTAGAAGCGGTCTTAGGCACTCAATTTCTTTCTTCCTTTTAATCTGCGTCTCTTCAATACGTTTCTTCCAGACTTTGTCTTCATTCTTTTTCTAAAGCCGTGTTCGACTTTTCTTTGTCTTTTTTTAGGTTGATAAGTTCCCGTACCTTTTCTCATTTGAAGCACCTCCTCCGATTGACCTTTATATATGATTTGGTCCTTTATATTCTTTTCCAACTCTGCGCTTAGTAATTATACCCCTATACACCCCTTGTGTCAAGAAATAATAAGGGTTTGGCCTCTTTCGAATATTTGTGGATAAATGTATTGTTTTTTTCTCTCCTTGTGGATAATTTTGTTCCATTCAATTGAATATGCCCTTTGATTTTGTTATTATAATTATGCATGTTGATAACTTTTCAAATTAACGATTCCTGTCTTGTCAACAGCTTTTTTTTGTATCTGTTGACATTTATACAACAATCAGCTTTTTTCAATTACCGCAGTTTGTTGATATGCTTTAATATATCTTGTTGATATCTTATTATCTCATTTTTTATTAACAAATTTTATTTGATTTTATAATTTTCTGTTGACAATCAATGTTTTTTTCAATTGCAGTTTTAAAAAACAATTATCCATTAAAAATGTGGAAAACTTGTCTCAATGAGCTTACCCGCTTTATAAGGAGGACTTAAATGAACAGCAACATCAATGTATTTTGGGAAAAAACCCTCGAACTCATCAAATCAGAACTTTCAGCAGTCAGCTTCAATACATGGCTCAAGACTCTTGTTCCCGTTGAAATGGAAAATGGCGTAATGATTCTTTCAGCTCCAAACAAATTCAATAAAGACATTCTTGAAACACGTTATGCAACGCTGATAGAAAGCGCACTCAACCAAATTTTAGAAGAACCCGTCAAGATAGAATTCATTCTTTCCGGATCCGAATTCAAAAAAACCGAAGACTCAAATGTTTCTTCAAATTCTTCATCCGCGTTTTCAAAATCTTCAAATTTGAATCCAAAATATGTTTTCGACACTTTTGTAATAGGAAACAGCAATCAATTTGCACATGCGGCATCCTTGGCTGTTGCTGAGTCTCCTGCAAAAGCATACAACCCCTTGTTCATATACGGGGGAGTCGGTCTTGGCAAAACCCACCTTATGCACGCTATAGGCCATTTCATAAAAAACAAAAACAATTCCTCCGAAGTAGTCTATGTTACAAGCGAAATGTTTACAAATGAACTCATAAATTCTATAAAAGATGATAAAAATGTTCTTTTTAGAAACAAATACAGAAATATTGATGTTCTTTTGATTGACGACATACAATTCATAGCAGGCAAAGAAAGAACCCAGGAAGAATTTTTCCATACATTCAACGCATTGCACGAAGCCAACAAGCAGATAATTATTTCTTCCGACAGGCCGCCAAAGGAAATACCCACTTTAGAAGACCGTTTAAGGTCTAGATTCGAATGGGGACTCATAACAGACATACAGGCTCCTGATTTTGAAACAAGAGTTGCAATTCTTCGCAAAAAAGCAGAAATGGAAAATATAAATGTTTCCGACGACATACTTCATTTCATTGCTGGAAAAATTCGCTCAAACATACGTGAGCTCGAAGGTGCACTGACCCGGGTATGCGCATTTTCTTCACTTACTAATAGAGAAATAAGCCCGGATCTTGCAAACGAAGCCTTGAAAGATATTTTTTCAACATCAAGACCAAAGGAAATAACAGTTTCATTGATTAAGGATGTAGTAGGAAGACATTACGACCTTAAAAAAGAAGATTTCAATTCCAAGCGCAGAAACAGGTCAATTTCGTTTCCAAGGCAAGTCGCAATGTATTTGTCTCGGGAGCTTACCGACCTGTCCCTTCCCAAAATAGGTGAAAATTACGGCGGAAGGGATCATACTACAGTAATACATGCATATGAAAAAATTTCTAAAACCATAATTAACAACAATGAAGAAAAAATAAAAATACAAAGAATAATCAAGGAAATAAAGGGAGAATAAAAACCGGTTCCAAGCTGTTGAAAACCATTGATTTAAAAACAATGTTATCCACAGGGTTTTTAAACCCCCAACCCTTTCATTCATAATGCATAGGGCCTATTTTCAACAAATCAACAGGCCCTACTGCTATTACTACTATCCTTTTTCTTTTATTATTGTAAAAACAGACACTCCAAGGAGGTATTAAAATGAAATTTGTTTGCAATGAAAAACATCTTGCCGCAGCAGTTAATATTGTACAAAAAGCCGCTTCAAACAAAACAACTTTACCCATCTTGAAAGGAATACTGATTGAAGCAAACGACAATCATATAAGACTGGTAGGAAACAATCTTGACATAGCCATTGAAAACCAAATAGAAGCTGAAGTAATAGAAACCGGATCGGTAGTAATTTCTTCAAGGCTTTTTGGAGACATAATTAGAAAATTGCCCGATGCGGATATATTGTTGTCAACCGATGAAGACAACAATGTACATATCAGCTGCGAAGAATCGAATTTTGACTTGATAGGACAGCCTTCAGAAGAATTCCCTTCACTTCCTGACGTTGTCGACGAGAATATATATACTTTTGACAAAAATGTATTCAAGAACATGATAAGGCAAACATCTTTTGCCGCCTCAATAGATGAAACAAGACCAATACTTACAGGAGAACTGATTGAGATAGATGAAGGAAAAGCATCTATTGTGGCTTTGGATGGATATAGACTGGCAATAAAAGAGGTTTTTGTCGAGGGTGATGCGAAAAACAAAGCAGTGGTTCCTGTGCAGACATTGAATGAAATAATGAAAATAATTGGAAATGAGGCAGAAGGATCTGTGCTTGTTTCGTTTTCTGAAAATCATGTGCTTTTCACCATTGATGGAGTAAGAATAGTATCAAGGCTCCTTGACGGTGATTTCATTAATTACAAGCAGATAATACCCAATGAATACAAGACAAGAATAAAAATAAAAACAAAGGGATTTTTGGATGGATTGGAAAGGGCTTCACTTCTTGCAAGAGAAGGAAAAAACAATCTGATAAAGATAAATATAAAAGACGATGTGATGAAAATAAATTCAAATGCAGAAATAGGAAGTGTAGAAGAAAAAGTTTCAATAGAACTTGAAGGAGAAGACATTCAAATAGGTTTTAATTCCAAATATCTTATAGATGTATTGAGGGTGCTTGATTGCGATGAAGTCAACATGGATTTGACAACCAGCGTGAATCCTTGCATCATAATGCCTTGCGGCAAAAAGGACTATACTTATCTTGTCCTTCCTGTAAGATTGTCGGCTGAATGATTTTTTGACGGAAACGAATTCGGTCCTTGTCACAGGACTGAATTTTTTATGAAATTGCCGGTAAAGGAAGGAGATATAATGGAAACAGTATATATCGATACGGAAACAATAAAATTAGAACAATTTCTTAAATTTTGCGGAGAAGCTGGAACAGGTGGAAACGCCAAAATTATAATTCATGAAGGATTGGTAAAAGTAAATGGGGAAGTCGAAAAAAGAAGAGGCAAAAAACTTAAAGATGAAGATGTAGTAGAATTTGAAAATAGAAAATATAAAATTGAACACAATAAAAAGTGATATTAAGAAAAAATGGGCGAATATTCAATATAAAAAGAAAGAAAATTGAAAGGAAGCTGTTTTAGTGTATATAAATAGCCTGAATCTAGTGAATTTCAGAAATTACAGCAGTCTTTCTATTGAATTTGACAACAAAATAAATGTTTTTTACGGTATGAATGCTCAAGGAAAGACAAATATAATAGAGTCCCTCTATGTTGGAGGTTTTGGAAAATCATTCAGAACCGCAAATGACAGAGATCTTGTTTCAATGGGTGAAAATAATGCGGCTTTGGGAATAAAGTACTTTTGCAGGGAAAGAAAGCAGAAAATAGACTTGAGATGGAATAACAAAGGAAAAAAAGAAATAAAGATAAATGGATCGAGAATTGAAAAACTTTCCGACATTCTTGGAAATTTGAATGTGGTTATTTTTTCTCCAGAAGATTTGAAACTGGTAAAAGAAGGCCCTTCTGAAAGAAGAAGATTCATGAATAGGGAAATATCCCACATAAGTCCCAATTACTATCATCATCTTTCGCAATACAACCGCATATTGACGCAAAGAAACAATCTGCTCAAACAGGGAAAATACATGAAAGTGCCTATGGATTTATTGGATGTATGGGATGAACAACTTGCAGAAGAAGGTTCAATAATAATGGAAAGAAGGAGTGTTTTCATTAAAAGACTCAATACCATTTCAAGACTAAAACATAGAAAGATAACTGAAAACAAAGAGAATATTGAAGTTTTATATAAAAGAAACATAGCAAATGAAGAAAATGAAAACAAAGAAACAATCAAAGAAATTTTTAGAAACAGCATAAAGAAAAAGAGAAAACAGGATTTTGAAAGGGGATATACTACTTGCGGACCCCATAAAGATGATTTGTCAATAAGCATAAATGGAATAGATGTAAGGAATTTCGGATCTCAGGGACAGCAAAGGACGGCGGTTTTATCACTCAAGCTTTCTGAAATAGATATAGTAAAAGCTGAAACGGGTGAATTCCCAATCCTTCTTTTGGATGATGTGATGAGTGAATTGGATGAAAAAAGGCAAAAGGAGCTGATTGGAAGTTTGAAAGGTGTTCAAGTTTTTACAACAATGACAGAAATACCTGAATTATTGAAAGAAGACATCAAAGATGGTAAAATTTTTTATGTGGAAAAAGGAAATGTCAGTGTTGTTTAAAATACATTATTAAGCAAGCTGTTGAAATATGAATGAATATCAATGAAATTCAATTGCCTTTTTCAGCACTGTCTAATGAAATACAACAGTTTTACTGAATCAAAGGTTGAATAATAAAGGTTTCATATATTGTATGTTTTATATGAAAAAAACCTCGGGGAGGCATGGAAAGTGATAGCAAAGGTTACACAGGAATATAATGCGAAACAAATACAGGTTTTGGAGGGTTTGGAGCCGGTAAGAAAAAGGCCCGGGATGTATATAGGGTCCACTGGAGAAAGAGGGCTTCACCATTTAGTGTATGAAATAGTGGACAACAGTATAGACGAGGCTTTGGCCGGATATTGCAGCAGCATAGAAATAGCCATAAATGAAAATAATTCCATATCGGTAATAGACAACGGGCGTGGAATGCCGGTCGATCTGCATGAAAAAATGAAAAAACCTGCTGTTGAGGTAATACATACGGTTCTTCACGCAGGAGGAAAATTCGGAAGCGGAGGATACAAGGTTTCGGGAGGATTGCACGGAGTAGGTGCTTCTGTAGTAAATGCGCTTTCAGAATGGTTTGAGGTCGAAGTAAAAAGAAACGGAAAAATATACAAGCAGCGCTACGAGAGAGGTAAAACGGTTACGGAATTGCAAGTCATAGGGAAAACAGACGAAACAGGAACAAAATCTGTCTTTATGCCGGATGCCGAAATATTCAATGAAGTAAATTTCGAGTACAAGACTTTGAGGCACAGGCTCAGGGAAATGGCTTTCCTCAACAAGGGAATACAAATAGTATTGGAAGACAAGAGGGCTGAGAAAGAAATAAAGGAAACATTCCATTATGATGGAGGAATAAAGGAGTTTGTAAAATATTTAAATAAAAACAGAGATGAAATTCACGAAAATATTATTTATTACGAATCGGAAAAAGACAATACAACAGTAGAATTGGCCATGCAGTATACCACGGCATATTCAGAAAACATATTCACTTTTGCAAACAACATAAACACTCAGGAAGGTGGATCCCATCTTGTGGGGTTCAAAACTGCGCTTACCAGGTATATAAACGATTACGCCAGGAGATTCAATTACCTCAAGGAAAAGGATACAAACCTTCAGGGAGAGGACATAAGAGAAGGACTGACTGCTGTAGTTTCAGTAAAATTGCTTGAACCTCAATTTGAAGGACAAACAAAAACAAAATTGGGCAACAGTGAAATAAGGGGAATAACAGAATCGATTACGGGAGAGGTAGTACAAAGATTTTTGGAAGAAAACCCCGCAGATGCAAAATCCATAATTGAAAAATGCATCAAGGCATCAAAGGCGAGGGAAGCAGCCAGAAAGGCGAGGGAGCTTACAAGGAGAAAAGGCGCATTGGACGGACTTTCTCTTCCTGGCAAACTGGCAGACTGCTCAGAAAAGGATCCTGAAAAGACAGAAATTTTCCTTGTAGAGGGAGATTCAGCTGGAGGCTCGGCAAAACAGGGAAGAAGCAGGGCTTTGCAGGCTATTTTGCCGCTCAAAGGGAAAATATTGAATGTTGAAAAGGCGAATTTGGCAAGAATGTTGAACTACAATGAAATAAGGGCGATGATCACTGCATTCGGCTGCGGAATTGGAGACGAGTTTGACATTGACAGCCTGAGATATCATAAAATAGTCATAATGACAGATGCCGATGTAGATGGATCGCATATAAGGACTTTGCTTTTGACCTTTTTCTTCAGATACATGAAGCCGCTTCTTGAAAACGGATATATATATATAGCTCAACCGCCTTTGTACAAGGTTAAAAAAGGAAGAGGAGAGCATTATGTATACACCGATGGCGAACTGGATGTCCTTTTGAAAGAAATAGGAAGAAAAGGCATATCAATCCAACGCTATAAAGGTCTTGGAGAGATGGACTCTGAGCAATTATGGGATACTACCATGGACCCTGAAAAAAGAATAATGAAAAAGGTTTCCATTGACGACGCTGTTGAAGCAGATGAAATCTTTACGATTCTTATGGGTGACAAAGTTCAGCCAAGAAGGGAATTCATAGAGGAAAACGCGAAATATGTAAGCAATCTGGATATATAAACAAAAGATGCTTATTGATAAATTGAAGAGTCTAATGAAAACAAGGCGGGAGGAAGACAATGGAAAACAATCAAATCCTTGAAGTTGACATAACTAAGGAAATGAAAAAATCATATATAGACTATGCCATGAGCGTAATAGTTGGAAGGGCTTTGCCTGACGTAAGGGACGGTCTAAAGCCGGTTCACCGCAGAATACTTTATGCAATGAACGAATTGAATCTGGATCCGAGCAAACCCCACAGAAAATCCGCCCGCATAGTCGGTGACGTTTTGGGAAAATACCATCCGCATGGAGATACTGCGGTATATGATGCAATGGTTAGACTTGCTCAGGAATTTTCGTCAAGATACATGATGGTCGACGGGCATGGAAACTTTGGTTCAATAGACGGAGACAGCGCTGCGGCAATGAGATATACCGAGGCCAGGCTTGCCAAGCTGTCCAAGGAAATGCTAAGGGACATAGAAAAGGAAACCGTTGATTTTACACCAAACTTCGATGAGGAGCTTTTGGAACCGGTTGTGCTTCCGAGCAGATTTCCCAATTTGCTTGCTAACGGATCAAGCGGAATAGCCGTTGGTATGGCTACGTCAATACCTCCGCACAATTTGGGGGAAATAATTGATGCAACCATTCATCTAATAGACAATCCGGATTCGGATGTAAATGAATTGATCAAAATAGTAAAAGGGCCGGACTTTCCTACGGGGGCAATAATTTTAGGCAAGGACGCAATAAAGAACGCCTACAGGACAGGGAGAGGAAAGCTCAGGGTCAGGGCCAGAATTGAAACGGAAGAAATGAAAAGGGGAAGAGAAGCCCTTATAGTCAGCGAAATACCATACATGGTAAACAAATCCAAATTGATTGAGGGAATTGCAGATTTGGTAAGAAACAAGAAAATAGAGGGGATTTCGGATTTAAGGGATGAAAGCAACAGAGAAGGAATAAGGGTGGTCATTGAACTCAAAAAAGACGCCAATGCTGGAATCGTACTCAACAAGCTTTACAAGCATTCACAACTTCAAACGACCTTTAGCATAATAATGATAGCTTTAGTGGACGGAGAGCCAAAAACGCTTAACCTCAAGGAAATACTTTACCATTATATACGACACCAAAAGGATGTTTTAACACGGAGAACAAAATACAATCTTAAAAAAGCCGAAGACAGGGCCCATATTTTGGAAGGCCTTAGAATAGCTCTTGACAATATTGACAGAATAGTCGAGCTCGTAAAAAAATCTGCCAACGCAGAAGAGGCAAGGGCCCAGCTAAAAAGCGAATTTTCATTGACAGAGGTGCAAGCCCAAGCGATACTCGACATGAGACTGCAGAAATTGACAGGGCTTGAACGTGAAAAGATAGAAAGCGAATACATGGAGCTCATAAAAAAAATAAACAGATACAAGGAAATACTTTCAAACGAAAGACTTCTGATGAGCATAATAAAAGATGAAATAACAGAAATAAGAGACAAGTTCAGCGATGATCGTCGAACAGAAATACGGGCGCAAGCCGAAGACATGAACGACGAGGACCTCATAGCTGACGAAGAAGTTGTTATAACACTTACACGTTATGGATATGTAAAAAGAGTTCCGTGCGACACATACACCAGCCAGAGGCGAGGCGGTAGAGGGAAAGCAGGGCTTTCAACAAGGGAAGAGGACTTTGTAAAAGACATATTCACTACAACAACTCATAATTATATTATGTTTTTCACAAACAAAGGCAAAGTGTACAGGATAAAGGCGTACGAAATTCCAGAAGCAAAACGTCAGGCAAAGGGAACGGCGATAGTGAATCTCCTGCAGCTTGAAAGCGATGAAAAAGTGACAGCCATAATCCCCCTTAAGGATTTTGAGGAAAAATCTTATCTGGTTTTGGCAACCAAAGACGGAGTAATCAAAAAAACAGAACTGAGCCAATATGATTCATCAAGAAAAACAGGACTTATTGCCATAAATCTTAAGGATGGGGACGAACTTATCGAAGTGATTAAAACCGACGGTAAAAAGGATCTCATGCTGATTACAAGAAATGGATTGTCCATCAGGTTCAAAGAAGAGGAAGTGCGAAGCGTAGGAAGGAACACCAAAGGGGTCAAGGGAATAAAACTCAAAGGCGATGACTGCGTGGTTAGCCTTGAAATTGCCGATGACAAGAAAAAACTTCTGGTAGTGAGTGAAAACGGTTTCGGAAAAAGGACGCGTATGGCTCTATACAGAGTCCAAACAAGAGGCGGACAGGGCGTTAAAACATACAATTCGACAAATGAAACGGGAAGGATTGTAGGGGCCATAGTGGTTGAAGAGGAAGATGAGTTGTTCATTATCAATTCATCCAGTGTGGTGATACGATTGAAAGTGGATGACATCTCCACCATGGGAAGAAGCACAAAGGGAGTCAAACTCATGAGAATAGAAGAAAATGATTCTGTTATTTCCATAGCCAAGGTTCTTGAAGCTGAAAAAGAGATTGAACTAAAATAGAAAGTAAAAAATCCGCATTTTATTGCGGATTTTTTTGCGTAAAAGCAAAAAACTGTAAAAGTTTTTGACAATACAAAAGAAATTCATTTTGTCATTGATGTGAACAGTGCTGATGGAGGAAGAAAAATGGACAAAACAAAAAAAACGATGCTAATTGCGTACAGCTTGCTGGCAGTAGTTTTTCTTTATATCATTGAACAAATATTGATGCCGGGATACATTGTGAAGTCAATTTCAAAAGTTATGATTTTTTTTGTCGGCGCATCGCTATTGCAGAATGCATTTGGAAAAAGAAAAAGCTTTTTTAGAATCAAAGGGTCGGTATCCTTGAAAAAAATCGGGCTTCTCGGGCTTGGGGCGTTTTCTTCAGTCATGGCGGCATATGCATTGTTGGGGAGTCAAATGGACGCGGGCTCGATAATAGGAGAAATGGAAAGCTCTCTCAATATCAATAGAGGAAACTTCATGGCGGTAGGCATTTATATAATTTTAGTAAATGCTGCAATAGAAGAGTATTTTTTTAGAGGGTTTTTATTTTTGAACTTAAAAAATAATTCTTCGGGAGAAAGGCTTTTTGCATACATTTACTCTTCGTTGCTTTTTTCAATTTACCACCTGTCAATTTTCAAGACTTGGTTTGATGCCAAATTGATTGCAGTTGCCATTTTGGGTTTGCTTTCCGCGGGATTTTTTTTCAACTACATTGACGAAAAGGACGATACAATAATTTGTTCCTACATTATTCATGCATGCGGAGACGCAGCAATAATTCTGATAGGGCTTAAAATGTTTGAATTGGCGCAATAAAAAAATGTTACATTTTTCTAAAAAAATATACCTGTATACCATTGACAAGATTGTATACAGATATTATAATGTACACATAAATAGTTCGAAAAGGGGTGCATTATATGAAAAACGCGAAGAAGACAGTTGATAAAAAGAAGATGGAAAACAAGAAATGTGGTGCCATTACTTGCATACACAACGTAAACAACAAGTGCAACTTGAACTATTGTGATTTTTGTGAAAGATATTTTGACAAGGAATACTGATATTGAAAAAATAATAAAGCTTCCGGTCTGCTTATGCAGTCACGGAGGCTTTTTTTGTTGAATGGAGAGCCGCAGAGCTTTAATTGAAATTGCACACATGATGAATATATAGTAAAATCAAAAGTAATGAGAAGATTATTTATCTTTTTCACACTTTTTGTTATTATTTTGCCGATTGCCAAGGAAATCAACAGGTTGGGGAGGGAAAGCTTTTGTCACTTTCTATCGATAAGCGATACCATCAAGACAAGGATTTATGGGATGTAAAGATCATGGGAGAAGTGGATATCTATACTTCAGACAAAGTCAAGGAAACCCTGAATGAAATGATTGAAGAAAAAAAATCAGAAATACAAATCGACTGCAAGGAGCTTTCTTACATAGACAGCAGCGGTTTGGGAGTTTTGATAGGAATATTGAAGAAGCTCAAGGAAGAAGGCAAGAACCTTGTAGTATTGAATGCCAGGCCAAACATTCTTAAACTGCTCAGCATTACAGGGCTGGATAAAGTTTTTGTAATTAAGGAAAACCAAAATGAAGGGTGATAATATGTGCATATTCAAGGAAACGGTTGATTTTGAAGGCGCAAGCCAAGGACAAAAATATATAGACCTGTCTATTCCCTCAAATCCCGAATATGTTTCGATTGTCAGACTGACAGCTTCGGTAATTGCAAACAGCATAGGTTTTGACTTCGAAGAAATAGAAGACATAAAGGTTGCTGTTAGCGAAGCCTGCAATAATGTAGTCGTTCATTCCAAAAAAGAAGAAAACTTCGATATCAGGTTTATAAAAGAAAATGAAAAAATAGGTGTTATTGTTAAAGACAATGGCAATGGATTCGATTTGGCGGACTATTCTTCCCCTGACTTGAAGAATCCATCGGACCACGGATTAGGAATTTTTGTTATCAAGTCGCTTATGGACCGAGTAGAGGTCAATTCCTCAAAAGAAAAGGGTACTGAAATAAAAATGTACAAAAATCTTTTGTAAACTGCGAAGCCAAAGTTTTTTGCGGAGGGGGATTGGGCAATGATGGAAAAAGAAACAGAAAAAAATATTATTAACGATGGCATTGCCTTGGAGGCGATGGATGGAAAGGAACTCTTCAGGCTTTACGCCAAAAACAGAGATATTGAAATAAGGAATATTTTGGTGGGAAAATACCTTTATATAGCTGAAATACTTTCGAAGAAATACACGAACAAAGGGATTGACTACGAGGATATTTTCCAAGTTGCATCTCTTGGACTGATTTACGCAATAGAACGGTTTGACGTTGAAAGGGGATATGAGTTTTCGAGTTTTGCGACACCGACAATCATCGGAGAAATAAAAAAATATTTCAGGGACAAGGGTTGGGCAATTAGGGTTCCCAGAAGGATCCAGGAATTGTCCAAGAGAATTTATACGACAAAAACATCACTGCAGCAAAAGTTGCAGAGAACGCCTACCATTGATGATATTGCAAAGGAACTCGAGTGTTCGGTTGAGCAGGTGGTTGAAGCTATAGAAGCCAGCCAAGTATATTCTCCAAAGTCTCTTGACATAAGCTATGACAACCATGGAGATGATAAGGACATACAGCTTATAGATATAATAGGCAAAGAGGACAAGGTTTTCGACATGATTGAAAACAGGGAATTTATCGTCAAGTGCATGGAAAAATTCAATGAGGTTGAAGTGAAGATAGTTGAGGACAGGTTTTTCAAGACCCGCACTCAGATACAGGTTGCTTCGGATCTAGGGGTTTCGCAGATGACAATATCCCGAATGGAGAAAAAAATTATCCGAAAGTTCAGAAAGGAATTTGACAAGCTGAAAGAAATATAAAAGCGCCGGAGCATAGCTTCCGGCGCTTCAGACTGTAGAAAAGCACCAATTTCTGCGTTGCCTTGCCAAAACCCGTTTGGTTACGTATGTCTCAATACGCTCCCATCACTGGCTTTTGGCGGCGCCTTGAAATAGAAGGTTTTCTACAGCCTGTGATATTGAGACTTTTTCTTCAATCTCAAAGAAAAGCGCCGGAGCAGAGCTTCCGGCGCTTTTCTGTCAAGTGCGTCAAATTGTTGCTACAACACAAAACCCATTTTTTTCTTTGCTCGGTTTACAACTTCGTCTGCTATTGAAGATGCTTTTTCCGCACCGCTCTTCATTGCCTTTTCCACTTCGCCGGAAGAACGAATTTCTTCATATCTCTTTTGTATAGGAGAAAGGGAATCGGCAACTATTTCGGCAAGATCCTTCTTGAAAGTTCCATAGCCTGTGTTAGCGTATGTCTTTTCAATTTCTTTTATCGACTTGCCGCTCATTACTGAATGTATTGTCATAAGGTTGCTTATGCCTCTCTTTTCATCCCAATCGTAACGAACTTCGGATTCGCTGTCGGTAACCGCCTTCATTATGCTTTTTTTAATTTTCGACGGATTGTCGAGCAGGTTGATTTTGCTGTAGGGGTTGGAGTTGCTTTTGCTCATTTTCTTGTCCGGGTTGTCGAGGGCCATTATTCGAGCGCCTTCCGAAACGTTTGTAATAAGAGGTTCTGGCATCACAAATGTTTCTCCGAAACGAGAATTGAATCTTTCTGCAATGTCACGTGTAAATTCAAGATGCTGTTTCTGGTCATTGCCTACAGGTACGTAATGTGTATCGTAAAGAAGAATGTCAGCCGCCATTAGGGTTGGATATGTGTATAGTCCTACGGATACGGCTTCTTTCCCCAGGCTCTTTTCTTTGAATTGCGTCATTCTGTTCAATTCGCCTGTATATGCTACGCACTGAAGGAGCCAGGCAAGCTCGCTGTGAGCCCTGACCTGGGATTGCATAAACAATATGATTCGGTCCGGGTCCAGACCTACGGCCATGAAGAGCGCGGCCAGCTTCAGTGAATTTTCCCTAAGGGCCGACGGTTCTTGGGGAATTGTGATGGAATGCAAATCGACTATGCTGTAGACACAGTCCATTTCATCCTGCAATTGTACAAATCTTCGGATAGCTCCAAGGTAATTTCCCAAATGAAGTTCCGATGTCGGCTGAACGCCTGAAAAAACTCTTTTCATATCAAATACCTCCAAAAATTTTTGCTCCTTGTGCATATTCAACAGTATAGTACAGTATGTTTCTAAACACAATACGTCATGACATTTATAGAGCTGAAAAAAAATATAATTGTTTGAAAATTCCCAATCCTACCCAAAAGAAGTCAATCGGCTAAAAGCTTTGGAAATAGAGCATATAAATATTATTATATATGTATAAAAATTTTATCGTATTGACAAAATCCCGTAGTAAAACTAAAATTAGAGTAGTATTTTTACGTAGTTTCAAGAAACTGTTAGCAAAAAGGATTCAAAAAAAACGAACCGAAAGAGAGGGAGTTGTATGAAAAGGAAATTGGCACTATTTTTGGCACTTGTAATGGTGTTCTCGGTGTTCGCTTTTGGCTGTGCAAAGGAAGAGGCGCCGGCAGGAGATGAATCGGAAGGAACAGCAGAAGCAGAAGTTGTGAAAATTGGAGTATTTGAGCCAATGACAGGCGCAAATGCAGCCGGTGGAGCTTTGGAGATCGAAGGACTCAAGCTTGCAAACAAGCTTTATCCGGAGGTTCTCGGAAAGAAAGTGGAATTGGTTATTGTTGACAACAAGTCCGACAAGGTTGAAGCAGCAAATGCCGCAAGAAGACTTGTCGACAAAGAAAAAGTGTCAATAGTTCTCGGTTCTTGGGGAAGCGGATTCTCCATAGCAGCGGGTCCCGTCTACAAGGATGCCCAAGTTGCCGCTATAGGAACTTCATGCACTAATCCGCTTGTTACACTTGGAAACGACTTCTACTTCAGGGTTTGCTTCATAGACTCTTTCCAAGGCGTTGTAATGGCAAGATATGCAAACGATGTAGTTGGTGCTAAGAAAGTTGCCATCGTCCAAGAGATCTCAAATGACTACTCTGTAGCACTTGCTCAGTTCTTCACTGAAGAAATGAAAAAGCTTACAGGCGACGAAGATGTCATAGTTTCGGTTTCCAACTACAATACGGGAGACCAGGACTTCACTGCTCAATTGACAAACATCAAGAATTCAGATGCGGAAGCCATCTTCGCACCGGGCAACTTCATCGAATCTGCTCTTATAATGAAGCAGGCTAAAGAATTAGGAATGGATCTTCCTATGCTCGGAGCTGACACTTGGGAAACTCCGGAAGTCATCGAAATAGCAAAAGAAGCTGCAGAGGGAGCTGTTTTCTCTACATTCTTTGATTCAGAGGTTCCATTGACTGAAGAAACAACTACTTTCCTTGAAGCATACAGAGCAGAGTATGGTGCAGATGTCGAGCCTGCTGCCGTTACAGCTCTTGCATATGACGCTTATTTGGTAGCTCTTGATGCAATGGAAAGAGCAGGGACTACAACTGACACAGTTGCTATAAGAGATGCTGTTGCAGAAACAAGCATGTTCCCGGGAGCGGCAGGAATCATTTCTCTCGACGAAAACGGAGATGCTGTCAAATCTGCAATAATCAAGGTCATCGAAGACGGCAAATTCAAGTACAAAGCAACAGTTGAACCTTTCTAGGTCAGAAAAATCAAATAAACAAAATGTAGACTTCCCAAATGGGAAGTCTACACTATTGTTACAATAGACTTTGCCGCAATAATAAGACAAAGTGTTAAATTGCAATGTTTGGGGGAAAACAGATGAGTATTCAGACATTTATGCAGCATATGGTCAACGGGATTTCCCTTGGCAGCCTATATGCGCTTTTGGCCATAGGATATACCATGGTTTACGGGATTCTTAGGCTTATAAACTTTGCCCACGGCGACATTTTTATGATAGGGACTTATATAGCGTTTTATGCAATGACGGCTTTTTTTCTACCGTGGTGGGCGGCTTTTATCTTGTCACTTGTATTGACAGCTATTTTTGGAATCCTTGTTGAGCGCCTTGCTTACAGGCCTCTTAGAAATTCGCCGAGGATTTCAATAATGATATCGGCAATAGGAGCTTCATTTTTAATAGAGAATTTGGGTATTGTTGTTTTCGGAGGAAGGCCCAAGGCTTTTCCGATAGCTCCGGTTTTTGCAAAGATTTTCAATTTTGGCGGCGTATCGGTAGTATCGATACAGTTGATAATTCCTGTTGTAACACTTATTTTCCTTGCTATGCTTGTATACATTGTCAACAATACAAAAACGGGAATGGCAATGCGCGCAGTCTCTAAAGATTATGAGGCAGCAAGACTGATGGGAATTGATGTTGACGTAATAATAACATTTACCTTTGGCGTGGGTTCGCTTCTTGCCGCGCTTGGAGGTGTTTTGTGGGGGCTCAAATACCCGCAGCTTATTCCGTTGATGGGAATGATGCCGGGTCTCAAATGCTTTATAGCGGCCGTTGTCGGCGGAATAGGAAGCATAAAGGGTGCAGTCGTGGGGGGCTTCATACTTGGCCTTGGAGAAATCCTGATAGTTGCATTGCTTCCGTCGCTTACAGGATTCAGAGATGCCTTTGCGTTTGTTCTATTGATTGTCATACTTTTGGTCAAGCCGTCCGGTTTGATGGGAAAAACAACGACGGAGAAGGTGTAGA
>DATFJE010000192.1:0-12661 GCA_035269385.1 Clostridia bacterium | reverse complement strand
CCCATTTTATTGATTCTCTCTTGAAATAATCTCCAAAGGAAAAATTCCCGAGCATTTCAAAAAATGTAGCGTGGCGGGCAGTAATTCCAACATTTTCGATATCACCCGTCCTTATGCATTTTTGACAGGTGGCCATCCTCTTGTTTGGCGGGACTTCGGTACCCATGAAATATGTCTTCAGCGGTGCCATTCCAGCGTTGATAAGCAACAGACTATTGTCATTTTGCGGAACGAGTGAATAACTCATTCTTGAATAATGCTCCTTGGATTTGAAAAATTCCAAAAACTTTTCTCTGATTTCGTTTAGACCCATTTTTTCCATCATTTACACCTCCGTAAAATAAAAAGAACCCTCATCCTTGTTAGGGACGAGAGCACTCGCGGTACCACCCTAGTTATTGCCACAGCAATCACTCTTAATGCTTTATCGGACATCAACCGCCTTTTTCTACTCATCTTCAAAAAAGGTGCTCAAAAGCTGCTTCACCGGATTACTTCAAGGCCTTTCAGCTTTAAGCCCCTCTCTATAGAAGAATTATCCGATTACTACTCTTCATCATAGCATCAACAATCACTGTGATTATATTAGAATACCCATTCATTGTCAATATCAACCATAAGTTTTTGTGATAATACCTCCGCCTACCAAATCTTCTCCTTCATATAGTACGACCGACTGTCCAGGAGTAACCGCTCTTTGGTCATCTACGAACTGGATTGATATTTTGCCGCCTTCCAAATTTTCAACTTTTCCGGGAGCCGCTTTTGCAGTATACCTTGTCTTTATATCCAATATCCTGTCTTCAGGAATCTGTTGATATTTAACGCTATTAACCTTTTCTGCCATAAGACTGCTTGTATACAAAGCGGAATTTTCGGTTAACATAATATTATTATTGTCAATATTTATATCTTTAACATACATTGGTTTTCCCAAAGCTATACCAAGCCCTTTTCTTTGTCCTATTGTATAGAATGGAATTCCCTTGTGACGGCCAAGAACATTATCTTGATTGTCGACAAATTTCCCCGGCTTGATTTCTCTTTTAACATTTCTCTCCAGAAAACCGCCGTAATCATTGTCCTGTATAAAACATATTTCCTGGCTGTCTTTTTTATCAGCTATGTTAAGTCCAAGTCCAAGCGCTCTTTTTCTTACATCGTTTTTATCACTTACGTCCCCGAGAGGCATTAGCAGCCTTGAAATTACATTTTGCGACAAGGTATAAAACATATAACTTTGATCCTTTTCGTTTTTTGTACGCTTTACATAATATCTGCCGCTGACTTTGTCTTTTGCCACTTTCACGTAATGCCCCGTCGCCATATAATATGCTCCGATTTCTTCCGCAGCTTCCATCAGATATTTGAACTTGATAGTCTTGTTGCACTGCACGCATGGATTAGGAGTTCTGCCATTGAGATATTCATTTATAAAATATTCTACAACTTCATGCCTGAAAGATTCCTCATGGTTTTTTGAAATGAAGTCTACACCCAATTTTTCACAGACGCCCCTTGCATCCTCTTCATTTTTTTTAGCCAAATGCTTGAAGCGTCCGCCATCTATAGATTCCCAAAGGTTTAGATAAACACCTGTAACATCAAAACCTTCTTCTTTCAGTATATGGGCAGCCACAGAACTGTCTACACCACCGCTCATTCCAATGACTACTTTGTTTCTATCAAGTTTTTCATTCATCCTAATGTTCATGATCTCTTACTTTGAAATTTTCAAGGCCCTTGATGGTTAGATTGTTCTTTTTTGCGTAATCCATCAATGCCATCTTTATTGCATCTTCAGCCAATACAGAACAATGTATCTTTTTTGGCGGCAAACCGTCCAAAGCTTCAACAACCGCTCTATTTGTAAGGCTTACTACTTCATCAATCGATTTTCCTTTTATCAATTCCGTAGCCATGCTTGATGAAGCTATGGCGGAACCGCAACCGAATGTCTTGAATTTTACATCAACAATAATGTCATTTTCTATTTTAAGAAAGATCTTCATTATATCGCCGCATTGAGGGTTTCCAACTTCACCCACTCCGTCAGCATTTTCAATTTCACCCACATTTCTTGGATTCATGAAATGATCCATAACCTTTTCTGAATACATTTTTACCCCCTCGTTCCTTTCCTAATGAAGCGGAGATATTTCTCTCAGCTTTTCAACAATTTCGACCAGTTTCTCAACCGTATAATCTACGTCTTCTTCCGTTGTAAAATCACCAATTGTCAATCTTAGTGATCCGTGGGCAATTTCGTGTGGCAATCCCAATGCCATGAGAACGTGTGAAGGATCCAAAGAGCCCGATGTACAAGCCGAACCACTTGATGCTGCAATTCCCTGGTTGTCCAAAAGAAGCAACAATGATTCACCCTCAATGAATTCGAAACAAAAGTTTACATTTCCGGGATGTCTTTCACTAGGATGGCCATTTAATTTCACATGGCTTATCCTGCTTGAAATATCATGTATCATCTTGTCCCTCAAAGCAATCAGCCTGCTTCTGTGTTCATCCAAGGTTTCATCAGCAATCGAAGCAGCTTTTCCGAACCCTGCAATCGCCGCAAGATTTTCAGTTCCTGCACGCATGCTTCTTTCCTGTGCTCCTCCATGTATAAACTGATTGATTTTTGTACCTTTTCTTATATATAGAGCTCCAACACCTTTGGGTCCGTAAATTTTATGTGATGAAACAGTCATAAGGTCGACTCCCAATTTCTCAACATCCATTTTTATATGGCCATATGACTGCACTGCATCGGTATGAAAATATATGCTGTTTTCCCTGGCTATTTTGCCTATTTCTGCTATTGGTTGAACAGTTCCGACTTCATTGTTTACATACATTATGGAGATTAGTATTGTATCTTTTCTGATTGCCTTCTTAAGATTTTGCAAATCAATCATTCCATACTCGTCAACATCAAGATAAGTTACCTCAAAACCTCTTGTTTCAAGATATTCGCAACTGTGAAGAATCGCGTGGTGTTCAATCTTGCTTGTTATTATATGTTTTCCCTTTTCAGCATTTGCTTCAGCTACTCCCTTTAACGCCCAGTTGTCGGCCTCTGAACCGCCTGCACAAAAAAATATTTCATTAGTTGAGGCATTGATAGTTTCAGCAATTATTTCACGCGATTTGTCGACAACCGATTTTGCTTCTCTTCCATATCTGTAGATGCTGGAAGGATTACCGAAATTTTCCGTATAAAAAGGCACCATAGCTTCAAATACCTCTTTTTTTACTGGAGTGGTAGCAGAATAATCCAAATATACATTCCTTTTCAAAACATCATCCCCAATCATTTTAATTTATTCTCAATCATGCAGCTGTTGCAATTGTTCATTCTGTTGTAATCGTTTATCATATCATTCAAAGTTATCGAATCGACAACCAAAGTAATGCTGTCCCTGATTTTTCTCCAAACATGCTGCGTAACACAATGGTCATTATAAGAGTAGTTTTCTTCCTCACCGTCAACCACGCAATCTGTGGGTGCCAATGTTCCTTCAAGCGCCCTTAGAATGTCTCCTACAATAGTTTCTTCCGGAGATTTCGAAAGTTTGTATCCACCATTTGCGCCTCTTATGCTTACAACCAATCCTTTTTTTCTAAGTGATGAAAACAGCTGTTCCAAATAACTTATCGATATCCCTTGTTCATCGCTTATTTCACTTAGAGGCACAGGTCCTTCACCATATTTCAGAGCCAAATAGAACATGGCTCTCAATCCATACCTTCCCTTAGTTGAAAGCTTCAATAAATCATCTCCTTGAATCCATAGTTTATTACTCGGGATTCAAAGAGATTATATAATACCCTACTAAATTTGTCAACTTTATTTTCTTAGCTTTTTATTGTACTCCGAAAATTTTGTTTCCTGGCCTGTTTGCGAGGATTCGTAATATTTTCTATCCTTCAATATTTCAGGCATATATTGCTGTTTCACATAATGATTATCATAGCTGTGTGGATATTTATATCCGTTTCCGCGCTTCAGCCTCTTTGCTCCTGTAAAATGACTGTCCCTCAAATGATTGGGGATTTGAGCGATTTCACCATTTTCAATGTCGCCCAAGGCACTGTCAACGGCAATCATTGCTGAATTCGATTTTGGCATGAGAGCAAGCAAAAGAACAGCTTCCGATAAAATTATTCTCGCTTCCGGAAGTCCTACAAAGAGCGCAGAATCGACGCATGACTTGACTATGCTGATTGCGTTTGGATAAGCGAGTCCAATATCCTCAGCCGCCATTACAAGCAATCGTCTGCAAATTGGCTTGATGTCCCCTGCATCAATAAGCCTTGCAAGATAGTAAACCGAGGCATCAGGATCGCTTCCCCTGATGGATTTCTGAAAAGCGCTTATGATGTCATAGTATTCGTCTCCCGTACTGTCATAACTGAATACCTTCTTTTGCAATATCTTTTCGACTAAATCTTCTTTAAACTCAACTTCATTTCCATTCTCAAGCAAAATGCCTATTTCGATGTAATTAAGCATTTTTCTATAGTCGCCATTTGCGTGACGCGCCATTGCTAAAATAGAATTTTCATCATACAATATTTTTTTGTCATATTCCGTTTCTATACGGATTTTCGATGCCGCAATCCCTTCGAGCATATCCTCGGGACTTATTGAACGGAACTCAAAAAGCATTGAACGGCTTAGCAGTGCTTTATATACGTACTGAAACGGATTCTCTGTTGTGCTTGCTATAAGTATTATTTTCCCGTTTTCAGTATGCTCAAGCAAAACCTGCTGCTGTTTTCTGTTGAAATGTTGAATCTCGTCAACATAAAGTACTGCTCCATTAATTGCAAGCAATGTGTCGAGTTCACCTATGACCTTCTTAAGGTCGCCCACACCTGCATTGGTCGCATTTATTTTATAAAATTTTCTATCCGTGGATTTTGCCAAAAGATTTGCCACAGTTGTTTTGCCTGTTCCAGGCGGTCCATAGAAAATCATATTCATCAGTCGCTTTTTTTCCATTATGCTGTCAATCAGCTTGCCTTTTCCGATAATGTGCTTTTGCCCGACAACATCTTCCAATCTTTCAGGCCTTATTCTTACCGCCAGCGGCTCCATAAAATCACCCTTTTCAAAATATTCAAAGCTTGGATTCAACTCTTAAAAAGCAAAGGGAGGTCGAGGACCTCCCTTACATTATAACCTTTTTATACACATAATGTAGAATGATGATAATTTTGATTTGAATCGCTTTGTCACACAAAATTCTTTTTTAGCATTTCGACGGTAAAATCAGGGTATTTTTTTGATAAAACCCCAAGTGAAGCCATTATGTATTTTTTGTCAATAAGTATTTCAACATCTCTTCCCGGATTCAATTTTTCTTTTGTTTCGCGTTCTAGAACTTTCCTTATGACTTCTCTTCCTTTGGGAAGGCGTGTAATCGCTCCTCCAGTGCCAATTATGAATTTTACGGCAGTCAGGTCCTTTCCCTCGGCGTATTTTTTCTTACCGCTTGTTCCGTACACATCCCTGAAATTTCCAGAATGCCTGTCGAGTGCAACTGCAATTGCTTTTTCAGCCATCATTTCAACAAGCCTTATTTCTTCTTTGCTTCGTGGCACAAAACGGTAGTTTGAAATCAATTGGACAATTTTTTCTCCAAAAGTTTCTTCCAATCTTTTTTCGCCTATCAACGCAAGAATATTATCCATGTTCACATAGACACCCATATCTCCTTCTACCGTCCTTTTAGCTTCAGGTTCTGGACTTAAAAGAATTCTGTTTATATCATCGCTTCCACATGTGACAGAATGTATGTCTGTTGTAGCCCCCCCCACATCTATTACAATCAAATCCCCAATTTCTCCCTTAAGAATCTTTGAAGCTTCCATAACTGCTCCAGGAGTCGGAATAATCTTTGAATTGACCATTGTCTTGATTTTTTCCATACCGGGTGCATGGATTATGTGTTCCTCGAACACATCCTGAATTATTTTTCTCGTTGGTTCCACATTAAGTTCGTCTATTCTTGGATACACGTTCTCAGTCAAATAAAGCATTGCAGAATTCGACTTTTCGTTGAATATTGCTTTGATTTCTTCTTTGTTTTCAATATTCCCCGCATAAATAACCGGAATTCCCAATTCAAGATCTGAAATCAGACTCGCATTATAGAGAGCCGTATCCCTTTCGCCGTAATCTACCCCGCCGGCAATCAGTATTATATTGGGACGTATCTCCTTCAATTTATTTATATCCGATTTACGCATTTTCCCGGCAGTTATCATTTTCAAGTTTGCCCCGGCCCCAAGGGCGGCTTCACGCGCCGCCTTAACCGTCATATCGTAAACCAATCCGTGTACAGACATCCTCAAACCGCCAGCCGCACTGCTTGTAGCAAACATTTCATTGTATTCCAATGAATTGATCTTCAGCTTTTTTTCAAGGTCATTTATCGCATTTTTCAATCCTTCAACCACGTCTCCGTCTTCCACTGTAGTTTTCGATTGCCCTTGTTCTAAAAATTCAGGAGTCCCTCCATCAATTCCATTAAAGGCATTTACAATCGTAGTGGTGCTGCCGATTTCAGCAACAAGCGCATCAACTTTCATTATCAGCTTCACCCAGTTTCTTTACCAGGAAAGTTGCCACATGGCGCCCCTTGGTGCCCCTTCCAAAACCCGCGTCAATCCCTTGTTCTACAGCTGTTTCCGGTATTACTTGTGTGCCGCCTGCAATGATAAGAACCTTTTCTCTTATGCCTTTTTCGATGCAAAGGTCATTCATCAGCTTCATATTCCTGTAATGGATTTTATCATGGCTTATTATTGTTGACATGAGTATTGCGTCGGCATCAAGTTCAATTGCGGCATCCACCAATTTTTCACAGGACACTGATGTTCCCAGATAGTGACATTTGATTCCATACTTTTCTATGCCGCCATGCTTTATGTCGATAATTTCTCTAAGGCCAACGGAATGCTCATCTTCTCCAACCGTTCCTGCTACAATCCTTATGGGCGATTCTTTAACTGCTTGCCTTATTTCATCGTCTGTAAGTATTTCAGGCTCTTTTGGAATTTTCAATTTTCCAATGTCGATAGATGCGTCAATCCTGCCCTTCATTTGTATCCTTGTCCCCTCTGCCGGGTGCATTACCTCCTTATGAATCACTTCAATATCTTTCAAGTTCATTTTCTTGCCCAATTCAATTGCGGCAAACTCGGCTGTTCTACTTCCCGTCGGCAGCATTATTTCTACCTGCACAATACCATCTCCAAGCCACTCGACTTCCGGCTTAATAATTTTTGTTTTCCTGAATTTTTTGTTTTCCTTCAACCTTACATCAACATTGTCTTTTTCATCCAATTCATCTATATACACAATTTTTTTTGGATTTTCAAATGTGCACCCGCCTATGGCATCGGAAGGATTTTTCAAGTTGTATTGTTCTATATTGTTATTACCAAAATGTGCTGTTACTGGTGCAAAATAATCATCTTCTCTTCCATAAACGGTATTTGCTCCGACCCCTCCGTCAATACTCCTTGCTATTCCATCCTCGTTTCTTTCAGGATATAAACCAGAATCAACAAAAAATCCTTTTTCGACAGCTTCGAAATATCCTCCACATTCAATTATCTCTTCCATGAACAGCACTGCTCTTTCCTTCAATTCCCTTGTCTTATTCTTTAAATAGCCATCTTTTTTCAACTCTACCATTTCAAGTATGTCGTCCATTCCGACAAGCGTCTGTTTTGCAGTGTCGCAAGCTTCTATGTTGTACATGTGCCACGGAACATTTCTTCCCTCGTCGGGCGTTATGGTGGATTGAATATCAGCACTTGTCAATCTTGAAACAAGCATGTTCAAAACGTGTGTCACTGTTGCCTCTCTTGTAGAAGACTCCATGTATTTCGTGTTCATTTGTGCTCGCATCCTATATTCTCCAAAGAATTCTCTTAATGCAACCGCGTACGGCAAATCGATTTTTAGGCATGGAGCAGGCGGTGCTGTAGGAGGAACAGTTGACAAGCAAATATTTTCTTTTTTTAAACCCGAAAAAACCGAATACATGCTGTTTATCGCGTGCTGCACCATCAGTTCGGGCATTACTTTCCATGCTTCTCTTGCAGTCGCATTTGCATTATGAGCTCCATCAATCTGCGCCATGTCAGCCCAAGCCATTATTCTTTTCGACTCTGCTGCATCCACAAACGATCTTACCATGTTTATATTTCTGTACAAAACGTTGTACTGTGGATCCTGGTGAGCGCCGTTTACTCCTTCTTCCGCAAACATTACCGCTATTTCAGGCCCCGCCACCCCGCTTACATATGAATGGTAGTTTATATCCCTTCCTACTTCTTCCTCAATCAAATCCAATGCTTTTCTCTGGGCCCTTATTTGTTTTCTTGTAATTGGAATTCCTCCGACTCCTTGCGGAGTGCCTTCTATCAATCCATCAAAATGGGATTGCCCGGCTGTCCTGATAACCATAATATGATCCGCTCCATGCCATGCAGCCATACGCATTCGCCTTATGTCGTCCTCAAACCTTCCTGATGCAATTTCGGTAGTTATGCTGTAATCCGGTTGCGGATCGATAGACCCAAAGTATTTGGCGGATGGAAGCGGCACACTGTTATTAAGGGAATCGGAACAATTTTTGTATTCAAAGTCACCGATTACGATGCTGTCTTTTTTGTTTCGCCATGTCCAGCCCTTTCGTTTCGGACTGTACTTGTCAAGATCCTTAAGTATATCTTCAATGTCTATTTTTCCATTGGGATCAAGAACCACTCTTATTCCCCCTCTCTTCAAAGCTTACGATTACCTCGTCCCACCCATTTCCGTTTAAAAGCATTTCCCCGGCTTCTCTTATAGAACATTCTTTAATGAGAGACAATCTGTAAACGACATGGCCTGCTCCCTTGCCCATTAGTCCCCTGTCTATGGTTTGCTCTACAATGGCTTTCGTTTCAATTGAAGAAAATCCCATTCTGAGCAAAATAGATCTTTCAATAGACGGGGATGTGTACTTTCCCGCCATATCGATCATTGGACGAACTATTCTTTCGGACAATTCCCAAAACCTTGATTTCAATTCTTCGTCAGTCAAATTTTCCAAGTGGCTTCTTCGATCATTAAAATCATCTTTTCTTTCCATTATCCCACCTCCCGATTTCTCTTATGATATTTGCCAATTCTTCTTCTTCGATTCTCGTCTCCTCCATCAAAAACTCAAACTCAACGTCTTGTATATTTCTTTGACTAATCCTTTCCACCGAATTTTCAATATAGGATTTCTTTATATCATTTAAATTCAGGTCTTTTGCATTAAGCAGAGAAGGATGTTCTGGAAGAATTATATTCATGCCCGGAATTTCCTCTTTCGGATCTCCAAACATTATTTTTATTCCGTTTTCTCTTGCAAAAGACAATTGTGGTTGTATATGTTTTCCTGCGCCTGTATATTCGGTTTCCTGCACCACAATCATTTGCTCGTTATCCATTTCCTGTGCTATGGAAAATGCCGCAGCAAGAGAAGTGTTTCCTGCAGGGCCTCTTTCCAGCCCCTGCAGCTGAGCCAATGCTTCAGTCATGTAAAACACTTCGCCTTGCTTTACAGTCACATATCTGTCCATGTACCTCAAAGGCCTTGCCGCCGATCGCGGGACATCGGTCCTGTCGGGCCATGTTGCAAATGGAATTCCAAATCCTGTGTGTCCCGTTGTGAAAGACTTTTTATTGAATTGCCCGTCGCTGGCCATGTGAAGGCCAGCAAGATCAACACTGGCGGCAATTACTTTTGTATCTCTGGCGCCGGCTTTTATGATTCCCCTTGCTGTCCCTGTCAAATTTCCTCCTCCGGCATTAGTGCATACTACGCAGTCCGGTTCTTTTCCATACCTTTCCCTGCATTGCATAATCAATTCATGCCCAAGTGTCTCAACCCCTGCTATTCCAAATGGTGTATAAAGCGAGGCATTGAAATATCCTGTTTCCTCCAAAAGCCTTAAAAACACATAAAACAATTCGGGACCTACCGTCAGTTGTACGACCTCTGCCCCGAAAGCTTCGCATTTGCGAGCCTTTTCAATTATTTCAGGTTGCCCCTTGTATGAGCTGTCATAACATTCCTGTACTATTATGCACTTGAGACCGCTTATAGCGGCCTGACTTGCAACAGCTGCCCCATAATTTCCGCTTGTTGCAGCAACAACTCCCTTATAGCCCATTTTTTTTGCATGATAAACCGCAGTTGCCGCACGCCTTGCCTTGAAACTGCCGGACGGATTAGAAGCTTCATCCTTAATGAAGATTCTTGCCGCTTTATTGTTTTTTGAAATTTTTCTCGCCAGTTCTGTTATGTTTTTCATTTCCATAATCGGAGTATTACCAACTCCAGATTCTTCTTGAATTCCAATTATTTCAGACAATGTGTATCCGGTCTTTTCCATCATCCTTTCATAATCAAATGAGATTGTCCCTTTAGATTCAAATTCTTCATAATCAATTCCTATTGCCTTTTTCATTATTTCATTGCGCCTATCCATAACGGCTTTATATGAATTATTGATTATTCTCACCCCCGGAAACAATTTTTCTCAATTGAAGACCTATTTCCAAAAGTTCAGGTATGAAATTTCCGTAAGAATGATTGAATGCTGGTTCCTTTTCTATGAGTTTTCCTTCAACAATCCTGCCAGTAATTGTTTCCACAAAAACATTTTCACCCAATTCCGCGTCTTCTGTCAAAAAGCCTTTAACCCACATTTCATAAGGTACTTTCCCGGTGTCGGCCGGCAGATTTTCAGCCCTATCTACAGGCTCCAAAACAACTTTATGAATCCTGACCCACCTACCCTTTAATATCATTTATCCTCCTCCCATTCTTCTATGAATTGTCTCATGTCACCCATGATTGCCCTTGGGAGCGGAAGGTCCAGCATTGTTTTGACTCCACTCCTTGCATTAATCACATGAGGTATCATATTTACACACATCGCTATTGTTCCAATACCTCCCGGTATTTCAGGCTTTATACTCATTGAAATGTCCGGTTCGCCCTTTATCCATATATAGTCTCCCGTATCTATAGCCTCCAATTCCGGCTTAACCTGTTGCGGGTGTTCCATTTCGATTTTTATTTTACCGTCAACATATCCGTATCCGCATTGCCTGCATCCAGCCACATCTCCAGACTTGACTTTTATGTGCCGTGTCTTCCTTTCCATCTTTGCAATTATGGGCTCTCTCGTTTGTTCAATTTTTTCCACATTCCAACCCAATCCTTTTGCCACCATTCCTATGGATTCAGGAAATCCGACATGACCTGCAATTTTTCCGTTTTGAATCCCTTCCATAAATTCATGTTCTGTCGTTCCAACACCCTGTTCATTCATGACGGCCGGTCCAAACGGAGAAAGATCGTTTACCCTTGCCGCCTTGATATGCTCAACATGTCCGCATGTTCCCGTAAGTGCAAGTATGAGGGTATCCAAAACAAAACCGGGGTTTATTCCAGTGCCCAAAACCGTAACGCCGTTTTCTTTTGCAATAAAATCAAGCTTTCCCGCCAATTCTTTTTCCTGCTCCCATGGTAAAGCCATTTCTTCCGCAGTAGAAATTACATTTGATCCTTTTTCAAGACACATGACAATTTTTTCATATGAATCTTTGACATATGAGTCTGTCGCTATTAGAACCACATCAGCCGCATTCTCCTTTAAAATTTTCTCTGGATCATTGGAAATCACAACCGGTTTAATATCGTTCTGACCCATATCCAATACATCATGAAGATTTTCTCCCACATGTGTTTTTCTTCCTATTGCCCCTACAATCTCAACTCCTTTCTTTTTTAAAATCATCTTGGCAATTCCGCTTCCCATTGATCCGACTCCCCAAATTATCACTTTGATTTTTTCGTTTCTCATATTTTCCCCCTTATTATTTACTTGTTATTTCCTTTACCCTATAATTGCAATAATATTATACAATAGCAAAATTTTCCTTTGCAAAGTCATGTTCCTCTTTGTAATCTGATATTCTTTTGGACATAGAAAAAGCGCAAACTGATTACATTTGCGCTTTTTCCTTAAATTAAATTTTTATTGATAAATCATTTTATTCATTATACAATGGAAATTTTTCACATAATACTTTTACATCGTTATTAAGGGATTCATCATCCGCTATGCCTTCAATTGCATTTTTGATTATTTCCGCAATCGCAGCCATATTGTTTTCCTTCATGCCTCTCGTCGTTACTGCGGGTGTTCCCAAACGTATTCCGCTTGTTACAAAAGGACTTTCCGGATCAAACGGTATAGTATTCTTATTTACGGTTATGCCTATTGCGTCGAGTCTTTTTTCAGCATCCTTACCGTTTACATTCTTGCTTGTCAAGTCCAAAAGCATCATGTGGTTGTCTGTACCACCAGAAACTATTCTGAATCCCCGGTCTTTCAATTCCTCAGCCAATGCTTTCGCGTTGGCAATTGTTTGCTTTTGATAATTTTTGAATTCGTCTGTTGAAGCCTCTTTGAAACATACCGCTTTAGCAGCTATTACGTGCATCAAAGGCCCCCCCTGCGAGCCAGGAAAAATAGCCTTGTCGATGATTTTGGCATATTCCGACTTGCAAAGAATTGCTCCGCCCCTTGG
>DATFJE010000191.1:0-6014 GCA_035269385.1 Clostridia bacterium | reverse complement strand
TTTGGAAGGCGGGAATCTACGCCGAAAGCGGAATGGGATGCACAGGCCCAATGGTCATGGTAAGCGAGAATAGGCTTCAAAAAGCTTTGCAAGTCCTCGCCGATGCAGGTTATGTTTCGAAGGAATCTCTTCCTTGCTGAGTTTTCTAAATTCATATTGCTGAAAGTACAAAATCATGCCAAAACCCTTGGAAATTATCGGCTCATAATGTTTCCAAGGGTTTATACCTTTAAAAAACCTTAATCGAGTGACTAAAATTTAACAATATCGCCATTACTATAAATTCTATAGGTGCCAATAATTGGAGTGATACTTTTTCTACCGCCATTTATGAAAAAGAATCATAAATCAAAGCATAAGCACGGTTATGATTTTTTTGTTCACAGGCGCTGAACACAAGTGAAATAGCAAAAAGTTCAAACGTAAACACAAGCCCAAAATTGAACACGAACACAATATGAACAAAAACAAAAAAATAAACGCGAACATGACATGAACGCGTTGACAAACATTGTTAAATTATCTATAATGGATGCAAAGGAATAAAAAAGATTCGGAGGAGGAGGGATTTTATGAAATTGGAAATAGGCAATTTTTTTGTTAAAAAAGTTAAGTTCGGAGATGTCACCAAGTTTTCAAAAGGAATATTTACAATCAACAAAGAAGAAGCAATTGCTTATGTTAAAGAGGATCAACATATAACCGATTGTGATATTGTCATAACTCATCCGGGAGACGAAACCCGAATTGTACCAGTCAAAGAAGCTATTGAACCAAGAGCTAAAGTTGGTACGGAAGAGGTTGCATTTCCTGGAGTAACAGGCAGCTTGTCTCAAGCTGGACTCGGTAGGACAAATGCATTGAAGGGTTGCAGCGTTCTTGCAGTTGGAAAGCATTGGGGAAGTTTCGGCGACGGCCTTATTGACATGTCCGGCGAAGGAGCTAAATATACAATGTTTTCGCAATTGGTAAATATTTGTCTTGTTGCGGATACGGATGAAGAATTTGAAAGACACAATGCGCAAAAGAAGAATAAAGCAATTCGATGGGGAGCTCATAGATTGGCTGAATTCCTTGCAAAAGCTGTGGAAAATGAAGAGCCTGACGAAGTTGAAGTGTTTGATCTGGGCAGCATTACAAAACGAGATCCGGAAGTGGAGGCGTTGCCTTCAGTTGTTTACATAATGCAACCGCAATCACAGATGGAAGAAAAAGGCTACAATGTTCTCTATTATGGTTGGGATTTAAATCAATTCGTTCCAACGCTTGTACATCCAAATGAAGTCATGGATGGAGCGGTTATCGGAGCTTCATACATGTGCTGCTCTTCTAAGTTTTCAACATATGAATTTCAAAACAATCCAACAATAAAGCGTTTATATAAAGAACACGGACAGACAGTCAACTTTTTGGGTGTGATTATGTCCAACTTGAATGTGTCTTTGGAGCAAAAAGAAAGATCAATAATGGTAGCTTCCAAACTTGCACAAATGGTTGGTGCTGACGGCGCAATTATTGGAGAAGAAGGATACGGAAACACAGATGCAGATTTTATAGGATGCATAGTGGCTTTAGAGGATATGGGCATTAAAACGGTCGGAATGACAAATGAATGTACTGGAAGTGATGGAAAATCACAACCGCTTGTAACATTGGCTGAAGAAGCGAATGCTATTGTATCATGTGGAAATGTGTCTCAAGTTGTAGAATTGCCTCCAATGAAAAAAGTTATTGGCGAATTGGAATCTCTCGGCAGAGACGGAATATCCGGTGGATGGGAGTCTGATGAAAAATTAGGACCATCAGTCAGACCTGACGGTTCAATTATTATGCTTAATGACTCCATGTTCTGTGGTGACCATGTTTGCGGTTCGTCCAAAAAAACGGTAAAAGAATTTTAGTGGAAGGAGGACATAATTATGAAAAAAGCGGTTCTATATATAAATCAGTTTTTTGCAGGCATTGGCGGAGAAGAAAAAGCTGATCATGCACCGGAAATCAGAGAAGGTTTGGTTGGCCCGGGGCTTGCTCTTAAAACAAATCTTAAAAGCGCAGAAATAACACACACTATTATCTGTGGAGATAATTTCATGGGATCAAACACCGAAGAAGCCATTGCTATAATAAATGGATTTTTGGAGGGGATTGATTTTGACATATTCTTTGCAGGTCCGGCGTTCCAGGCTGGTCGTTACGGCGTTGCCTGCGGTACTATTTGCAAGCATGTTGAAAATACATTCGGAGTAAAGACAATCACTTCGATGCATGAAGAAAATCCGGGTGTTGAAATGTTTAAAAAAGATACATATATCTTCCCGGGTGGAAAAAGTGCTGCGGCAATGCGAAAAGACACTAAAAAAATGGGGATTCTGGGAGATAAAATTCTTGCCGGCGAAACCTTTTTAGAAGCAGAAAAAGAAGGATTTTTTGTAAGAGGCATTCGCCATCAGGTTTGGAGAGAAGACGGTGTAGAAGCAGCCGACAGAGCTGTGGACATGCTTATAAAGAAAATGGCTGGAGAGGAATTTGTTTCAGAATTGCCGATTCCGAAATTGGACAGAGTGCCTGTTGCTCCGCCAATAAAAGATCTTTCCAAGGCAAAAATTGCCGTTGTTTCATCAGGGGGTATTGTTCCGGTGGACAATCCCGACAAAATACAATCATCCTCCGCAACCAGATGGGGACGTTATTGCATTGCCGGTGAAGCATCCTTGAAAAGTGGCGTTTACAAGACGATACATGGCGGGTATGACAATACGGTAGCAAATGCAAATCCAAATGTTGTTGTTCCGATTGACGTATTGAGAAAGTATGAAGAAGAAGGAAAAATAGGAAAGTTGCATGATTATTTCTATGCAACAGTAGGAACAGGTACAGCTGAAGGGGAAGCAGCAAGAATGGCAGAAGAAATGATTCCTTATCTTAAAGAGGCAGGGGTGGATGCGATTGTTCAAATAGCCACCTGAGGAACTTGTACTCGTTGCGGTGCAACGATGGTCAAGACTTTTGAAAAAGCAGGTTTTCCTATTGTTTTAATGTGTAATCTTATTCCGGTAGCAACAACAGTCGGGGCAAACAGAATTGTGCCTACAGTGTCGATTCCTTACCCGTTGGGCAATCCGGAATTGTCCGAGAAAGAGCAATTGGACTTGAGATATCATCGAGTAGGCGTGGCCCTTGATTCTTTAACAACTGATGTAAGCGAACAAACTGTATTTAAAGTCAAAATATAAGGATGTGATGCGACGAGAGAAATTGAGACATTGTGATTTAGTGTGGTTTTCTTTGCTCAAACAAACTGTATTGACGAATCAACCGTATTGACGTAAGAATTGAATTATAAGCCAAATTATAAGGATGGGGGACAATGGAAAAGAAAAAAGAATCTAATGTTGTATACCTGGTGTCACTGGTAGTAGTTTCCGTTATGGCACTCTGGGGATTGATTTTCAATGAGAGCTTTGGTGTTCTCATGGCGAACTTAATGAGTTTTTTGACTGTTAATTTTAACTGGTTGTACTTAATAGCTATTTTTGTTTTCATAATTGCTTCTTTCATACTTGCATTCAGCAAATATGGAAAAATCAAGTTGGGACCAGATGACTCTACGCCCGACTATTCTACGAAATCATGGTTTGCAATGCTCTTTGGAGCAGGTATGGGAATCGGTCTTGTGTTTTGGGGAGTATCAGAACCTCTTTCACACTTCATGAATCCTCCTGGCGGATTGGTACCCGGCAGCGAAGAAGCTGTAAGATTTGCAATGAGAGCTTCCCTTAAGCACTGGGGATTCCATGCATGGGCAAACTACGCAATCATCGGATTGGGACTTGCATATTTCCAATTCAGAAAAGGTTATCCCGGACTTATCAGTAGTCTTTTCATTCCTCTTTATGGGGAAGAAGGCGCCAGAGGATGGATTGGTAAAACTATTGATGTAATTGCAATATTCGCAACTGTTGCAGGAGTTGCAACATCATTGGGAATGGGCACACTGCAAATAAACAGTGGATTGAATTATGTGTTTGGAGTGCCGATCAATGCACCCGTTCAAATAGGTATTATCGCGGTTATTACTGTAATATATATCTGGACGGCTGTAGCTGGCATTGAAAAAGGTATTGCGCTCTTGGGTGACATCAATCTATATCTTGCAATATCCCTGCTCGCGGTAAGCATTATTGTCGGTCCCAAGCTCATAATGGTAAGCGCTTTCTGCGAGGGCGTTGGACTTTATCTTAACAATATCATTATTGACAGTTTGCATCTTAATATTCTTAGTGACAACAGTTGGACCAACGGTTGGACTGTATTCTACTGGGCATGGTGGATTGCATGGGCACCATTTGTAGGTTCTTTCATCGCCCGTATTTCAAGGGGCAGAACTGTTAAGGAATTTGTTATGGGAGTTATTATTGCGCCGACGCTTGCATCATTCATCTGGTTTGGTGTTTTTGGCGGAATGGGAATCGACATGATTTCAAAACTTGGTTTGGAAGCATTGGCCAAGTTGCCCGCAAGCCCTGAAACTGCACTCTTTATTGTTTACGACCAATACCCATTGGCAATGATATTGTCTGTTATGACATTGGTACTTTTGTGCACATTCTTCATAACATCAGCAAACTCGGCAACATTTGTATTGGCAATGTTCTCCGAGCATGGCGATTTGAACCCTTCAAACAAAAAGAAATTTATTTGGGGTCTTATCCAATCAGTATTGGCAACGGCTTTGTTGTTGGCAGGTGGTCTAAAACCATTGCAAACAGCGTCAATTGTGGCTGCATTCCCATTCATATTCATTATGTTTGCAGCTATTTATTCGACCTTCAAAGCATTTGCAGCTGAAAGCAATGAAGCTGAAGCTGCAAAGACGGATCAAAAGGTTGGCTAACCATTCATTTGCTTTGTGAATTTTGGATTTAGGATTTTTATTTCAAAAATTTCCATATGGTTTTGAGCAGAAAACCACTCGAGATTAATAGTAAGAAAAAAAGGATCCGTCTCTTAGAGATGGGTCCTTTTTTATAGTGCGCCCGGCATGGGCGTAATCTAACGGGTGAAAGTCCCTAGTGCGGGTTAACAGTGCCAAAGCACATAGCTTAAGGCAAGGGTGTCATCGGCGACGAGGAATCTGAAGGAAGCCGGCGGCAAACTTCCGGTTCGACGAATAGAAATCACATAATGTCGAATGAGTTGGATAAGGAGCTATAGAAAAAAGGAGTTTGCTTTGTGAGATATGCAGACGATGTAGTTATGTTTGCAAAAGCAAAACGAATTGCGGAAAGGATGATGGAACACATTCTGTTGTTTATTGAAAGAAAGTCAAAACGAGGTACAAACGGTTGACTCAACTCGGATACAATCATCCGGATGCAATTAAGTATGCAAAAACAAGAAAAGGTTACTTACAAGCCACCGAATTGAAAACATACCGATTTGTTCCATTATTTATAATAATATGGATTTTGGCAATTGCATTCCGGGCTCTCACATGTGAAAATGAAATAAATAGAATTTCGGGAGGGATAGCAATTGAAGCATTTAAAAAATTCCGATGAATCATTGCACAAACTCATTGAAGAGGAGCTGGAAAGACAGAAAAGCGGAATAGAGATGATAGCTTCGGAAAGTTTCGTGCCCATGGAGATAATGGAAATACAGGGAAGCATATTGACTAACAAGACAATGGAAGGTTTTCCTGGAAGGCGTTACCACGCTGGCCACGAAGTGATAGACAAGATTGAAACCCTGGGCATTGAAAGGGCCAAGGAACTTTATGGAGCGGAACATGCAAATATACAGCCCCATTCAGGATCGCAGGCAAACCAAAGTGTGTACGCGGCGCTTATAAAGCCGGGAGACACCATGTTGGGAATGAAGCTCGACCATGGAGGCCACCTTACACATGGGAGCAGTGTCAATTTTTCAGGCAAGATTTACAATTCAGTATCTTATGGTCTCAATTCCGAAACGGAGACAATTGACTATGATGAAATTGAAAGATTGGCGAA
>DATFJE010000190.1:0-3102 GCA_035269385.1 Clostridia bacterium | reverse complement strand
CCATTATTATAAGCCTTTCGCCTATCGACTTTATGAGGATTTCCCTGTATGAGCTCAGGTCGTGCCTGTTTATTCTCGAAAGAAACAGCGAAAACCTTTCACTTACATTTTCCAGTTCCCTTATATTCCCAGGCCACGAGTAAAACCTTATAATATCATATGCCTCATCCGGAATCTTTGTTTTATATGTGTCAAGCGTCTGGTTCTTTGATACGAAATGCTTGAATATCTCGATCACATCATCATTTCTTTTCCTGAGCGGAGGAATTTTCAATTCGAGTACATTCAATCTGTAGTATAAATCCATCCTAAATTCATCAGGAACTTTTGAAAGCAAGTCCTTGTTTGTCGCAGCTATTATTCTGACATTTACAGGAATCACGCGGTCTCCGCCCACTCTTATAACCTCTTTTTCCTGTATCACTCTTAAAAGCCTCGATTGAAGACTCAGCGGCAATTCACCAATTTCGTCAAGAAATATGGTTCCATTGTGTGCAATCTCGAAAAATCCGGCTTTTCCGCCGACTTTCGATCCAGTGAAAGCTCCCTCGTCATATCCAAAGAGCTCGCTTTCGAGCAGATTTGATGGAATAGCGGCGCAATTGACTGCCACAAACGGCCCGCTGTAAACCCTGCTGTAATTATGAATGCTCTGGGCAAATATTTCCTTGCCGGTTCCTGTTTCCCCGGTAATGAGAATATTTGAATTCGTTCTTGCATAGAGCTTTGCCTCTTCCACAAGTTCTCTGATTATCTCTGATTTTCCAATTATGTTTTCATAGCGGTTTTTTGCGCTGAATCCCTTCTTGTTGTTCTTAATCCTTATTTTCTGCTCCGTCTTTTGTATTTCGGAAACCTTGCTCACCATTATTAGGGTTCCGATTATCCTATTTCCCAGCTCCAAAGGAATTCTGTTTACAACAACATCCTTGTCCCTAACCCTGTTGATTACAGTCATTTGCGGTTCTCCCGTTTCCAAAACGCTCATGACTTCGCATCCGGGCAGAATTTCAGAAAGTATCTCTCCTTGCGTTTTGCTCAGATTGATGTCGAACAATTCCTCGACAGCCGGATTGAAAAAAACAATATTGGATTCATTGTCAGTGACGATTACACCGTTTGGGCTGAATTTAAGAACTGACTGAAAAATTTTCGAGCGTTCCTTTTCATCCCGTATGGCTTTTGAAATGCTTTTGGCATCATTTATAGTCTCGATGATCGAATCTATCCCCGGATAAATGAAAATGCAAGGAATCTCAAGGCTGCCCGCCACTTCATTTGCAAGGCTCGCTCCTATAACAACATCCACACCCGATCTTTTGACAGACTCATATAAATCATCTTTGCCCTCATACTGGATCACCGAAATCTTGATTCCAAGTGACTCCTCCAGTTTGGTATAATCCTGCTTCATGTTGTCTTGGTAGTTGACTATGCCTATGGATCCGCCTATTTCCTTAGCCTTTACTATTGCCTGGAAATAATCGTAGAATGTAAGCTTAATGTTTACAACATTCGCGCTCGTATACTTCTCGATGAACCTCGCGTTGGCTCCTCCGGCAACAAAAACATCAACTCCCTTTTTCATCTCATGGTTTACGCGGTCAATAAGGTTTTCCATCAAGCCCTCAATAAAAACGACTTCGACTTCCTGATCATCCAATATCTCCGCCGCCTCGTGAGCCAATGCATCAAGTTTTCTGTAAGTCAAAAATCCTATCTTGTGAGTTTTCATGATTCCTCTTTTCAGCGGTTGCGTTTGCCGCTCCAGAATATCCATAAAAGTCGCAATTCCAATATATTAATGAATTTCATAGTATCAAAATACCGGATGGATTGTCAATCCTGCTTGGTCGGAAATGACATAAGTAAATAAGCAGATGGAGTTCGTTTTTTGTTATATCCCGACTCGAAAACAACCTCCGGCAAATTCCACCGGAGGTTGTTCTGTTTTATTGATCCGCTATTGATTCTTTCATAGAAATCTATACCTTTAAAAGCTTCTAAACAAATATATCCTCGTCCTTCAAATCAGATATGAACATGTAGCCCGGTGCATGGGTTATCATTATATTGGGTTTTGCATTTATAGCAGCATTTTGAGGTGTAACTCCGCAAGGCCAAAATACAGGTATGTCTCCCTCTTTGAATTCAACCGAATCACCAAAATCCGGCTTATCGATGTCTTTTATTCCAATAAGGGAAGGATCGCCCACATGCACAGGTTCTCCATGCGCAAGAGGATAGTGCATGGTTATTCCTATTGCCTCCTCAACTTGCGATTCCGGAATCGGACGCATGCTCACAACCATTGTTCCCTCAAACCTACCCGCAGATTTGCATGGGATTGATGTTATATACATCGGCACATTTCGGTTTTGTTCAATTTGCCTTACTGGAACACCTTGATTTAAAAATGCATTCTCGAACGAAAAACTGCACCCTAGAAGAAATGTAACAAAATCTTTTTGCCAAAGCTCTGAAATAGACTCTTTATATTCCATGAATTTACCGTCTATGAAGACCTTGTACTTTGGAACATCCGTCCTTATGTCTGCTTCATCGGCAATCTTTCTTATCAGAAAATCTCCCATTGGCAATTCTTCCAGCACAGGACAGGCTGTAGGATTTTTCTTGGCAAATTCCCTGAAATCGACTGCATAGTCTTCCGGCAAAATAACAACATTGGCCTGTACAAATCCGCCGCAAATCCCGCTTGTGTTTCTCTGCAACATATTTTGCCTAATCATATTCCGCACTTCAGCAGGTGTCTTATTGCTATGCATCTGATAATCCCCCCTTATTTTATTTCAACGAACTCACTTCATTGATTTTCACTTCAAAACTTTGACTGTTGATGTTTAATCTGAAGTCCTTGTCGTCTTTCAGCCTTTTGTGACTGAAGCCCTCAATCATTTCTAATATTTTTTGTTCTCGCTTTCGAAAAATTTCATGTGCATCCGAAATGTCAATTGCTTCGAATCGAATCGTGTCTCCGGTTTTCAGCTGAGCGACTTTCCACAAATCGGTCGTAATTACATGGGCAATCTTGGTATACCCGCCTGTCGTTTGGCAATCCGCCAACATGATAATTGGATTTCC
>DATFJE010000189.1:0-3616 GCA_035269385.1 Clostridia bacterium | reverse complement strand
CCAATACTCTTTTAGCATCCGTCATATTTCCAACCGCCTTTCTAAAGATTTGCCTTGGCCGCCAAAAGGACGCCCATCGCTATTGAATTCAATTTGGTTTCATCGCTGTCTGCTCTGGATGTCAAAACAACCGGCGCCTTTGTTCCTACAAGTATTCCGGCATTCTTTGTTTCCGCAAAGAAAACCAATGCCTTGTAAAGTATGTTTCCCGACTCTATATTCGGGACAAGAAGAATGTCGGCTTCTCCCGCTCCAGGATGTGTCACACCTTTGTGCTCGGCTGCTTTTTTCGAAACAGCATTGTCAAGCGCAAAGGGTCCTCCCACAATGCATCCGGTTATCTCTCCCGATTCGTTCATTTTCTGAAGCTCCGCAGCATCCAATGTGCATGGCATTTTGGGGTTGACCTTTTCCTTGGCACATACTACCGCAACCTTTGGAATTTCAATGTCCAAAGCCTGTGCGGCTTTTACCGCATTCTGCAATATCTTTTTCTTGCCTTCAAGGTCCGGCGCAATTCCCATTGCCGCATCTGTGATGAAAAACAGGCGGTCATATCCCTTTATGTCAAAAACCGCAACGTGGCTCAAAACACTCCCCGTTCTCAGTCCCACATCCTTATTTAATACAGCCTTGAGAAGGATCGATGTGTCCACAAGCCCTTTCATCAAAATGTCTGCTTTTCCCGAAGACACCAGTTCGACCGCCTTAAGGGAAGCCTCTGCCATGTCTTTTATATCAATAACTTCATAATCATCAAGCGTTATGCCTTTTTCGGAACAAATCGATTCGATTTTTTCACCATTTCCGACAAGAACTGCTTTTGCAATCCCCTTTTGTCTGGCTATTTCGATGGCTGCAAGTACTTCAGCATCCTCAGCGCATGCCACAGCAATTGTCTTGGGCCCTCTCTGGGCCGCAATTTTCAAAACCTCGTCAAAGCTTCTTATCATTTATTCCACCTCGTCCTCGTATATTTTTACAGCTTCGCCCGAAAGTACCCTGAGATATCCCTGGTTCAGCGCCCACATCTCGTCTTCTCCGGGTTTTACCACAACAGGAGCCACGAATCCGACATGTTCCTCGATGTATTCTGTCAGCCTCTTTGAATGCGCCAAACCGCCGGTAAGCACAACATAGTCGACTTTCCCTCCGAGAACGGCTGCCGAAGCTCCTATCTCCTTGGATATCTGATATCCCATCGCCTCAAAAACCAATTTTGCCTTTTCGTCTCCCGAAAGTATCATTTTTTCCACTTCTCTGGCATCATTGGTTCCAAGATAAGCAACAAGCCCGCCTTTTCCGACAAGTTTCTTCTTCAACTCTCCATATGTGTATTCACCCGAAAAACACATTTTTGCCAAATCACCCGCAGGCAACCCCGCCGCACGTTCGGGAGAAAAAGGTCCCATGTCATTGGCATTGTTTGCATCTATTATTCTGTTTCCCTTTATGGGAACAATGGATATGCCTCCCCCTAAATGAGCTACTATAATGTTCAATTCCTCAAGGTCGACGTCTTTTTCCTTTGCCAATATGTAGGCCACGGCTTTGATATTCAAGGCATGAACGAGCGATTTTCTTTCAATTTCAGGAATTCCGGAAACTCTCGCAATTTCATCAAATTCATCGACCGAAACGGGATCGACTATGAAGGCTTCAATTCCCTGCTCGTCTGCAATCGACTTCGAAATTATTCCTCCGAGATTCGATGCATGCTGTGCCTGTATTCCTATCTTCAAATCCTCAACCATTGCCGGTGTAACCTTGTATGTGCCGCTTGGCATGGATTTCAAAGGACCGCCTCTTCCAACAACCGCTTTCAATTCTTCCGTATTCACATTTTCAGATTCCAGCCAGTCAAGTATTATGTTTTTCCTGTATTGGTACTGGTCTGCTATTCTTTCAAATCTTCCTATCTCTTCTGGTGAATGGCTCAGATTGTTCTGCTTAATATTTTTCTCATTTTCGAAAAGAGCCACTTTTGTTGATGTTGAACCGGGATTGATTGTAAGTACGTATTTTCGTGTCATTATTTTTCCTCCCTGTCAGTAATAATTCCAATCTATTATATCTGCAATTATTATGCCAAAAATAACGAATGAAGGATTCTTTTAAGAATCCTTCATTTCCAGGCCTTTCGGCTGTTTGTTTTATTAGTTGTCATACCTAAAAATCCACAGATGCAACTTATTGCAGTGCAAATTATTGCATCATTCGTTTATTTTGCAATTTCTTGCACTTGGTGCAATCCGTATTTTTCGAGCTTATAATAAAGACTTCTGAGTGAAATCCCCAAATCTTCGGCTGTCTTCTTTCTATTACCTTCATTTATCTCCAAAATCCTCAATATATAATTTCTTTCAAACGCATTCATCCTGTCGCCCAGCTTCCCCATCTTGCCCATTTCAGAAGGTTGTTCTTTCAGAAGCGCAACTTTCGAATGGACCGCTTCCTCGATCAATTGCGGAAGATGATATGACTTTATTACGCTTTCATTTGAAACCATGCTTATCATGGCACGACCGATTACATTTTCCAGTTCTCTTATGTTTCCAGGCCAATCATAAAGTTCAAGTATCTCCAATGCTTCCGGAGAAATATCCATTGCAAGGCGTCCGTATTCCTGATTGAATTTCCGCATAAAATTTTTTACGAGTTTTCGGATGTCGCTTTTACGCTCTCTCAAAGGAGGTATTACTACAGGTATTACGTTAAGCCTGTAGTACAAATCTTCCCTGAATTGTCCCTTGGCTACGGCTTTTTCCAAATTCTTGTTGGTCGCGGCAAGAATTCTGACATCAATGGCTATTGATTTGTTTCCGCCAACCCTTATTATTTCCTTTTCCTGTAGCACTCTCAATATCTTGACCTGTGTGCCCATGCTTATTTCCCCAATTTCATCGAGGAAGATGGTTCCGCCATTGCCCCTCTCGAAGAGTCCGATTCTTCCACCTTTTGCCGCTCCGGTGAAAGCACCTTCTTCATATCCGAACAATTCGCTTTCCAGCAGATTTTCATTTATTGATGCGCAATTCACTTTGACGAATTGCGCATATTTTCTGTTGCTTGAGTTGTGTATGGCGTGTGCGAAAAGCTCTTTCCCTGTACCGCTCTCGCCCCGCAATATTACTGTTGCAGGAGTAGCCGCAGCTATTTTAGCCTTGTTTATGGCATCTGCTATTCGTGCATGTTCTCCGATTATATCTTCAAATGTATACTTTGCCTCCAGCTTGCGGATTATGCTTTTGGCCTGGTCAAGTTCATTTGTAAGCCGCTTGATTTCTGTGAAATCGTGGATTACAGCTACGCTTCCTTTAAGATGTCCGTTTATTACTATGGGAGCGGCGTCTACCACAACTTCCCTTCTGTTGGGTCCTACAAGCATTCTTTCGCCCATTATGGATTTGCCCGTTTCCAAAACTTTCAAATGAATGCTTTCACCCTCAGCTATGTCAATGGTGCAATGCTTGCCCATAACGTCTGCACTCGTTAGTCCGGTAACCTTGGTGTATGCCCTGTTGACCAAAACCCCATAGCCGTCCTGGTCAACAACAGATATGGCGTCATGGGTAGAATCGAAAATCCCCTTGAACATGCTGGTCATTTCCTTCAA
>DATFJE010000188.1:0-4473 GCA_035269385.1 Clostridia bacterium | reverse complement strand
TCAAACTCGGTTTTTTCTTCAGCTTCTTCCGCTCCAGCTCCAGCTCCGGCTCCAGCCACGGCTACCGGCGCAGCTGCAGATACTCCAAATTCCTCTTCGCAAGCCGAAACCAATTCGTTAAGTTCCATGACTGTCATTTCTTTGATTGCTTCAATTATTTGCTCTTTTGTCATTTTAAACACCTCACTATTTTTTGTTTACGCTTCCGCGTTTTCTTCATTCTTCTTGTCGGCAATAGCCTTGGCCATGTAAACGAAATTGCTTACAGGCGATTTGATGCTTCCCATAAACTTGGCGATCAAGACTTCTCTTGTCGGTATGTTGGCGATGCTGCTCAACTTTTCAAAGTCGCAGTATTGACCTTCAACAACAGCCGACTTTAGTTCAAGCAATTTGTGTTTTTTTGCAAATTCGTTTACAAGTTTCGCAGGAACAATCGGATCTTCAAATCCAAACGCAATGGCATTCGGTCCTTTAAGGTCTTCTGTCAAAGCCTCGAAATCAGTTCCTTCAATAGCAATTTTTACAAGATTGTTCTTGTAAATTTTGTATTCCGCACCGGCTTCGCGAAATTGCTTTCTAAGTTCTGTAACTTCCTCTACGTTGAGTCCTCTGTAATCCACAAGGACAGCCGCTTGAGCTTTGTCAAACTTTTCTTTTATTTCTTGAACCGCTTTTTTCTTCTTGTCAAAATTCTTGGACATGTGCACACCTCCTCAATTTTATATCCTGCCAATGAAAAGACCTCCAGCGGTGCAAACGCAAAGAGGCCAGATAGTTTCATAAAAACTGACAAATCCGCCTCGGCAGGTAATTTTAAGCTGTTCGCACCTACTGTCTGTGGCTATTTAATTATTTTCCTATTTTAGCAGTATTTATTTTGATTCCGGGTCCCATAGTGCTGGTCATGGTGACGCTTCTCAGGTAAGTGCCTTTTGCCGATGCCGGTCTAGCTTTAACGATTGCCGCCATCAATGTGCTGAAGTTTTCCATGATTTCTTTTTCTCCAAACGACACCTTGCCTAATGGAACATGGATAATGTTTGCTTTGTCAAGCCTGTATTCGACTTTTCCGGCTTTGATTTCCTTTACAGCCTTATCGATGTCGAAGGTAACTGTTCCCGATTTGGGGTTTGGCATTAGACCCTTGGGTCCCAACACTCTTCCCAGACGGCCAACTATTCCCATCATGTCAGGCGTTGCCACAATAACATCGAAATCGAACCAGTTTTCTTTTTGTATCTTTTCGGTCATGTCTTCGGCTCCAACGAAATCGGCTCCAGCTTCTCTTGCCTCTTCGGCCTTTTCCCCTTTAGCTATGACCAGTACTTTTTTCGATTTTCCTGTTCCGTTTGGAAGAACAATGGCTCCACGGACCTGTTGGTCGGCATGTCTTCCATCTACACCCATTTTGATGTGCAATTCCACAGTTTCGTCAAAATTGGCATTTTCCATTTCCTTCAAAAGCGCTATGGCTTCATTAGGTTCGTAAAAATTCAATCTGTCAACTTTTTTGAAATTATCTTGATACTTCTTTCCTCTTTTAGGCATTTCTTTTCCTCCTTCGTGGTATTGACGGGTGCCCCCTCCCACTTGATATTACTCTTTTATTGTGATTCCCATACTGCGTGCCGTGCCTTTAATCATGCTCATTGCAGTTTCAATGCTGCCCGCATTCAAATCGGGCATTTTCAATTCTGCTATTTCCTTTACCTGGTCCAGGGTAACGCTGGCCACTTTGACCAAATTAGGTTCTCCCGAAGCCTTAGGAATTCCAGCCGCTTTTTTCAAAAGAACTGCCGCAGGCGGAGTTTTTGTTATGAAACTAAAGGATCTGTCTTGATAAACCGTTATTACAACCGGTATTGTCAATCCTCCCTTGTCAGCTGTTTTTGCATTGAATTCCTTGCAAAACTGCATAATGTTGACTCCATGCTGTCCCAAAGCCGGTCCTACCGGTGGTGCCGGTGTGGCTTTTCCTGCAGTAATCTGCAATTTAATGAGACCAGTGACTTTTTTTGCCATGTTTTCACCTCCTGTCAATAAAACTCGGTTTATGGCTTTACATTTTTTCAACCTGGATAAAATCCAGTTCAACCGGCGTTTCTCTTCCAAACATGTCGATCAGCACCTTGAATGTCTGCTTGTCCATGTGTACTTCCTCAACCAAGCCGACAAAATTCTCGAATGGTCCGGAAATTACTTTGACTTTTTCGCCTACGCTGATATCAATCCTGGGAAGACCATCTTCGATTCCCATTTTTCGAACTTCGTCGTCCGAAAGAGGAACCGGCTTTGATCCCGGGCCTACAAAGCCCGTGACACCTCTTGTGTTTCGTACAACATACCAGGATTCATCAGTCATTATCATCTTGACCAAGACGTAACCGGGGAAAATCTTTCTTTGGACGACTTTCCTCTTGCCGTTCTTGATTTCGACTCTGTCTTCCATAGGCACTTTAATGTCCAGGATGATGTCTTCCATGCCGCGGTTGGTCACAATCTTCTCCATATTCACTTTTACTTTGTTCTCGTATCCCGAGTAAGTATGTGCAACATACCATTTAGCATTTTCAGACATATTAAAGAGGATCACCTTTTTTTTAGATAATCACTCTACCCTCCCTTTTTGTTTCAATACTAGTTGATCAGCATTTTGATGAATTGCGCAAAAGCTGAATCGAAAACCCAAATACCAAACGAAACCAGTGCGCATGTAACCAAAACGACTCCTGTATATGATTTCAGTTCGCCTCTGTTTGGCCAATTCACTTTCTTCAGCTCCATCCTTACACTCTTCATGTACTTGACGGGGCCTTGTCTCTTGTTCACGCTTGTTTGTGTCGCCATTTTTCCACATCCTTAGTAGTAATAACAGATTCCGAAACTATTTCGTTTCTTTATGCATGGTATGTGTCTTGCAAAATCTGCAGTATTTCTTCAATTCAAGCCTATCAGGATTATTTTTCTTGTTCTTCATCGTGTTGTAGTTCCTCTGCTTGCATTCTGTGCAGGCAAGTGTTACTTTAACCCTCAACCTTAACACCTCCCGAATTCTACTGTTTATAATTGATACTTCGTGGCACACTCCGCCACCTTAAGGTCACTAATATAAACTATCACAATTTATTGGTCATGTCAACAGGATTTCATAACGCCGCGAACTATACGGCGCAAATATTTTAAACTCAAAATAAAAACCGGAAGAAAAGGTTTCCACCCTGTCTTCCGGTTTAACCTCGGTTTATTCGATTATCGTAGCTACGGCTCCAGCTCCGACTGTTCTTCCGCCTTCTCTTATGGCGAATCTGAGTCCCTCTTCGATAGCTATCGGAGTGATCAGGTCTATTGTCATCTCGATGTTGTCTCCAGGCATGCACATTTCAACGCCCTCAGGCAATTGGATGTTTCCTGTGACGTCTGTTGTCCTGAAATAAAACTGCGGTCTGTATCCGTTGAAGAAAGGTGTGTGTCTTCCGCCTTCTTCTTTCTTGAGCACGTATACTTGCGCTGTGTATTTTGTGTGCGGATGTATTGAACCGGGCTTGGCCAATACTTGTCCTCTTTCGATATCGTCTCTGGCTACTCCTCTGAGAAGTACTCCGATGTTGTCTCCGGCTTGTCCCTGGTCCAGAAGCTTTCTGAACATCTCAACGCCTGTTACGACTACGGATCTTGTCTCTTCGCTCATTCCCACGATTTCGACTGTTTCCTGCACTTTTACGATTCCTCTTTCAACTCTTCCTGTTGCAACTGTTCCTCTTCCTGTTATTGAGAATACGTCCTCTACAGGCATTAGGAAAGGCTTGTCTGTTTGTCTTACCGGCTCGGGAATGTATTCGTCGACTGCTTCGAAAAGCTCGATGATCGAGTCTCCCCATTCGCTGTCCGGATCTTCAAGTGCCTTGAGCGCCGATCCTTTGATGATCGGTGTGTCGTCGCCGGGGAATTCATATTCGTCAAGAAGTTCTCTGACTTCCATTTCTACCAATTCGAGCAGCTCTTCATCATCAACCATGTCGACTTTGTTGAGGTATACTACGATGTATGGAACTCCAACCTGTCTTGCGAGAAGGATATGCTCTCTTGTTTGAGGCATCGGTCCGTCAGCTGCAGATACTACAAGGATTGCTCCGTCCATTTGGGCGGCCCCTGTGATCATGTTCTTGACATAGTCGGCATGTCCCGGGCAGTCTACGTGCGCGTAGTGCCTGTTGGGTGTTTCATACTCGACATGGGCTGTTGAAATTGTTATTCCTCTTTCTCTTTCTTCAGGCGCTTTGTCGATGTTGTCGAATGCAACCATTTCTCCCAAACCGAGTCTCTTGTTCAGCGTGTATGTTATGGCCGCTGTAAGTGTCGTCTTTCCATGGTCAACGTGTCCGATTGTTCCGATGTTGACATGCGGTTTCGTTCTTTCGTATTTAGCTTTTCCCATTTCCTTTCGTCCTCCTTTATTTGGTTGATTTATTT
>DATFJE010000187.1:0-7685 GCA_035269385.1 Clostridia bacterium | reverse complement strand
AGTGAAACAAGCAAGCTCAACAAAAAATATTCCCCCGAGAGGGACACTTTCTTCTATTTTCAAAGAAAGCGACTCTTCAATGCCCGCCAGAAAAAATGGATTTGCTGGGAACGAAAGAGAGGCTCTCTCACTGAATTGGGGAATCTTCTCTCTGGAAACGATGAAACGTCCCATGTCGTAATATCATCCGACATTTCAAGACTAAAAACAAGAATACGCTACATCATAACCCTTGACGAGGATACCCAGCTTCCCATGGACTCTGCCAGAAAGCTCATAGGAACCATTTCCCATCCCCTTAACCAGGCCGTATTCAATCCCGAAAAGGGACGTGTAGAGGAAGGCTACGGATTCATACAGCCAAGCGTAAGCATAAGCGTGGACAGTTCCAACGTTTCCCGCTTTACTCACATATATGCCCGAAATACAGGCATAAGCATTTATTCGGAAAACATATCCGATTTGTACCAGGACATGTTCAATGAGGGAATCTTCATGGGAAAAGGCATTTACGACCTCCCGCTTTTCAACAAGGTCCTAACAGATGCCATACCGGAGAACCGGGTGTTGAGCCACGATTTGTTGGAAGGCAGCCATATACGGGCGGCATTCGCTACCGACATTGAATTGGTGGACAACCACCCCACGAAATATTTCTCCTACATAATGCGCCTTCACAGATGGGTAAGGGGGGACTGGCAGCTTCTGCCATGGCTGAAGTCGAGCATTGTAAACAAGCAGGGGAAAAGGACGGCAAATCCACTGTCTACACTGTCCAAATGGAAAATTTTAGACAATTTGAGGCGAAGCTTGTATACCATAGCGCTCTTTGTTCTCATTATCGGCTCAATGACATTTTTGCCCGGAGCTCCATGGCATTGGCTTTTTGTGGCCTTTTTATCCATGTATCTCCCCCTTTTGCTCGAGATAACTGATTCAGTCTTCTCTAAGCGGCATCAAACTCCGAACAGACTGTACTCGCGAAGCGGCAAGGTCAAGTTCGGTTTGAGAGGAACTCTCCAATATTTGATTCTGCAAACGATTTTCCTTCCCTATGAGGCTTATGTGACAGCCGAGGCCATAGCGGTCTCATTATATAGGTTGCTCATATCCAAAAACAATATGTTGGAATGGGTGACGGCTTCTCTTTCCGAAAAAGAGAAACTGCCGTCTCTTTCGCATTTCATAAAAAAGATGTGGATTGTGTTTCTGGAGGTTTTGCTGTTTTTATTGCTTGTTGCACTCACAGAAAAGGAAGCTTCGGCCCTTCCGTGGATTTTTGCGGCCATATGGCTTTGTTCTCCCTTCATCGCCTTCAAACTCGGCTCAAAAAAGTCTCCGGAACCGGTTGTGCCGGACGAGGATTCCGCCTATCTTCGCCTTGAAGCAAGAAGGATATGGTCCTTCTATGAGGATCTTGCACAAAAGAGCCACAACTATCTCCCCCCTGACAACATTCAGATCTACCCCCCGAGAAGCGCCGCCAACAGAACTTCCCCCACAAATATCGGACTTATGCTTCTTGCCGCCGTTTCGGCAAGGGACATGGGCTATCTTTCGATAACGAGGATGATTGTAGTGGTAAAGCAAATTCTCGATACTGTCTCAAAAATGGAAAAATGGAACGGTCATCTTTATAATTGGTATAACACAAACGACCTTTCCGTCTTGAGACCCAGATACATTTCGACCGTCGACAGCGGCAATTTGATAGGATACCTGATAACTCTAAAACAAAGCCTTGCCGAATACCGGGACAAGCCCCTTATTGACGACGACATAGTTCAGGGACTCAAGGAAACCTGCGAGATAAGCGGAAGCGTGGACGAGAACATTCGCGAAATACTCGAGGATTTCGGAAGCATCAAGGGAAAGGAAGCCCACGAATGGAAGACTTTTCTCGACAGGGTTGTTTCCTATGAAAAAACTGCAAGCATCTGCTCAAAAAAAATAAAAACGACCGTACAGGAACTTTTGTCGGAGTACGACAAATACTACACCATCATAATATATCCCGAGGACATTGAAGATTCCACTCATGCCGCGTACAGGGAGATAATGGAGGACACCAAGCATCTCGGTATGGATCTGAGCCTTTCCGAACTGCGCTCAAGATACAACGACATGATTTTCAAGATAAGAAAGAAAAAATCAAAGGCTGTCGGGGCAGGCGAGAAATCGGTCCTGGTCAAGCTTGAAAACAAGCTCAAGGCCATACTCTGCAATTTGGACGAGGTTTTGCGGACTTTCGACCAGCTTAGCCATTCAGCCGACAATCTTGTCGAGCAGACAAATTTCTCGGCGCTGTATGACGAAAATAAACACCTTTTTTCAATAGGATACGATTGGGAGAACGATTATCTCACGGACAGCTATTATGATCTCATGGCATCCGAAGCCAGACAGGCAAGCTTCCTTGCCATCGTTAAAAAACAGGTTCCTCTAAAACATTGGTACAGGCTTGGCAGAACCTTGACTCTTTCCGAAGGTTTCAGGGTGTTGGCTTCCTGGTCCGGAACAATGTTCGAGTATTTCATGCCAAACCTCATCTTGAAAAACTATGAAAACACCCTGTTCGACGAAACATACCACTCGGTCATCGAAAATCAAAAGCTGTACGGAAAAACCAAGAACAGGCCATGGGGCCTTTCGGAATCCGCCTATTACTATTTCGACATCGACCTCAACTACCAGTACAAGGCTTTCGGGGTGCCCGGTCTGGGCTTTAAACGGGGGCTTGTTAATGATTATGTGGTTTCGCCTTATGCCTCTTTCTTCGGTCTTCCATTCGACCACACCTCTGTAATCTCAAATTTAAAAACATTGGAATCGGAAGGGCTTCAAGGTCCCTACGGTTTCTACGAGTCGGCCGACTACACCAAGGACCGAACAGGCGAAAAAGAATCCAAGAAGATTGTGCAGGCTTACATGGCGCATCACCTCGGCATGAGCATTGTGGCAATAAATAATTTCATAAACGATTCAATAATGCAGAAGAGATTCCATTCCGAGCCTGTCGTCAAGATGGGTGCAAGCATGCTGCAGGAAAAGTTGCCTTTCAAAGTGATAATAACCCACGAGCTAAAGGAAAAAGAAAAAATAACGACCAAATACGCCCCAAGGGAAGTATTCATGACACGTGTATTCAAGCAGGGCGTTTTGAGTCTTCCCCGCTGCCACGTGCTTTCAAACAAGGAGTATCAGGTTGTCACAACAAACAACGGAGGAGGTTTCAGCAGATACAAAAACAAAATGGTCACCAGATGGCGGGAAGACCTGCATGGAAACCACTACGGATTGACTTTCTATTTTAAGAATCTGGAAGACAACGACGTATGGTCGGCTGGCTTTGAGCCCATTGGCGCCAAAACAGAAGACTACGAGGCACGTTTTTCCATCGAAAAGGCAGAATACGTGCAGTCAATCAAGGGAATAAACATTCACATGGAAATTTGGGTTTCACCGGAGGACAATGTGGAGGTGCGGCGAATATCAATCGTTAACAAGAAGAACAGACCTGTTGTAATCGAGACAACGAGCTATGCCGAAATATCACTCAACACCCAGGAGGCGGATGTGGCCCACAGGGCTTTCAGCAATCTTTTTGTAAACACTTCATTCGACCAGCAATCGGAAAGCCTGACTGCAAGCAGAAATCCGAGGGATGAGAGCGATTCTTCTCTCCACCTTTTCCATTCAGTGTCTTGCGAGGGCCAGCCTTTCGGAAACACTCAGTATGAAACAGACCGGTTCAAGTTCATAGGAAGGGGGCGAAACCTGTCAAATCCGGCGGCGCTCGAAAAGGTGCTGGACAATTCTTCCGGAGTGGTGCTCGACCCAATCGTTAGCCTAAGGAAGAGTGTACGCATAGATCCTACACAAAAGGCCGTTTTGACTTTTGCAATGGGAGTCACACAAAACAGAGATGAATTGCAGAGCCTTGTGGAAAAATACAAAAACCCCTACATGGTCAAAGAATTGTCTGATCTTGCTGCAATCCAAGCCCAGGTCGAATCTGAATATCTGGACCTTTCACAGGAAGACCTCTTCCTCTTCCAGGACATGAGTTCGCAGATACTACATCTCAGTCCCCAGAAAAACAGGTACGAACGCATAATCAAACGAAACAGCAAAGGGCAAAACAGCCTTTGGCCCTTCGGGATTTCGGGCGACTCCCCAATACTTCTTGCAAGCATAAAGTGCCGCGAGAGAATGCCCGTCCTTTGGAAGCTTCTGAAAGCCAAGGAGTATTGGCGGCTTAAGGGCATTTCGGTTGACCTTGTGATACTCAACCTCGAGGAATCGGGGTATTTCAAGGACATGGAAGAAGAAATAAAAAACATGACTTCCAGAAAATTCGGCTATGCAGCCGACCCCAAATCAATGGGAGTATTCATACTTAACAGCACCAAGCTTTCAAAAGACGAAATTTCCCTGCTTTATGCCGCTTCGAGGATGATCGTGGATTGCGAGATGGACTCTCTCGAAGAACAGATTTCGCTTGATCCACCGGTTCAGGCATTGCCTGCTCCCCTCGCTTACAGTGAATACAATTTTTCAAAACAAAAGATTTCATTCCGCAGAAACAAGCTAAAGTATTTCAATGGTTACGGCGGCTTCAACGAGAAATTCAAAGAATATGTCATACGCCTGAAAAAGGGCGAAAACACTCCGGCTCCATGGATAAATGTAATAGCAAACAACAAGTTCGGATTCACCATTTCCGAAAGCGGAGGAGGCTATACATGGTATGAGAACAGCAGACAAAACAAACTGACTCCATGGACAAACGACAGCCTTTACGACGACCCTCACGAAACGATATATCTAAGGGACGATGAGTACGGAAAGGTTTGGTCGGCGACACCGAAGCCTCTTGGAGGAGGCATGGATTTCGAAATCCGACACGGCAAGGGATACAGCGAATTTGTATCGTGCGGCTTCGAAATATCTTCGAGCCTCAAGATGTTCGTTCCCAACAGGGAATCAATAAAGCTTTACAGTTTGCGGCTTAAGAACCAATCTGATTTTCCCCGCTCCATTTCCAGCTTTTTCTATGCGAGGCCGGTTTTAGGAGTTGACGATCAGCATACACAGCTGCATATAAAGACGCGCCTCGCCAAGAACCAGTATCTGTTTGTAACCAATCCCTACAATTATGAATACCCCGACCAGATTATGTACATGGCAGCATCCATGCCCATACGGTCCTTCACTGGAAACCGCGAAGATTTTTCGGGCGATGCGCGAATCAAGCTTTTAAGCAAAAAAACCCTTTCGAATTCCTGCGGAACAGGTTTCGACCCTTGCGGAGCTCTTCATGTGTCAATCATGCTTGAACCCGGCCAAGAAAAGACCATTGTTTTCATGATGGGCGCCGAAACAAAAACACGCCGCATTTTCGAACAAATAGAAAAATACAGAGATCCTGAGGAGGTAAAAAAAGCGGAAGCCGGTTCTGCGGAATATTGGAATGACTTGACAGGTAATTTGCAAGTGAAAACCCCGGACAACAAGTTCGATGTCATTATGAACGACTGGCTTGTCTACCAGACTGTTTCGAGCCGAATAAAAGCCCGCACTGCTTTTTACCAGGCAGGAGGAGCTTATGGATACCGTGACCAGCTGCAGGACTCTGTCAACATGATGATGATAGACCCCACAATTGCCAAGAAGCAGATACTCCTTCACGCATCTCATCAATTCGAGGAAGGGGATGTTCTTCACTGGTGGCACAAGGGATCTGAGGATAAAGGCATAAGAACCAGATTCTCGGACGATTTGCTGTGGTTGCCCTATGCCGTAGCGGAATATGTGCGCGTAACAGGAGACAAGGATTTCCTTTTGGAAGAAATTCCGTACATAAGCGGTGATCCCCTTGAGGACGGAGAAAACGAAAAATATATCACTCCCAGGGAGTCAATCTTGAGTGACAGCCTATACAAACATTGCATCAAAGCCATAGACAGATCCTTAAAGTACGGCAGTCACGGCATTCCGCTCATGGGAGGAGGAGATTGGAACGACGGAATGAACGCCGTCGGAGTGGAAGGAAAAGGCGAGAGCGTTTGGCTCGGATGGTTCCTACACCTGATTCTTAAAAATTTTGTTTCCATATGCGATATGATGAACGATTCAACCAGAAAAACGCTTTACAGGGAAGCCTCGCGGTTCATAACAGAATCGATAGAAAAAAACGCATGGGACGGTTCTTGGTACATGAGGGCTTTTTATGATGACGGAAGCCCTCTGGGCTCCATTCAAAACACGGAGTGCATGATTGCATCCCTGCCTCAAAGCTGGTCCGTAATATCGGGCGGAGCTTCTCCCGAACGTGCATCGATGGCTATGAATGCTGTAGACAACCACCTTGTACGAAAGGAAAAGGGAATAGTTCTTTTGTTTTCTCCGCCTTTTGAAAAAACAGACAAAAACCCGGGATACATAAAGAGCTACGCGAAGGGTTTACGTGAAAACGGAGGTCAGTACACACATGCAGCTGTGTGGGTGGTGCAAGCCTATACAGAACTTGGCGATGGCAACAAGGCGTACGAGCTGTTTGAAATGCTTAATCCGATAAACCACTCTCGATCGGTTTTCGAAGCAAACCACTATACGGTCGAGCCTTATGTTGTTGCAGCTGACATATACAATGCCAGCCACCACACCGGAAGAGGCGGTTGGACATGGTACACAGGCGCCGCAGGCTGGATGTACAAGATAGGTTGCGAAAACATATTGGGCTTGCGAAAAGAAGGAAACCGGCTGTATGTCAAACCATGCATACCCATGTTTTGGAAAAAGTATTCGATGGAATACACTTTCAGAAACACACTATACAAAATAGATGTGCAGAATCCCAGTTCGCTTTCGATCGGAAAAGTTCATTTTCTTATCGACGGAGAAGAATCTGCTGATAATTTCATATCTCTTGAAAACGACGGCAAGACGCACAATGTGATTGCCGTACTCAAGAAGGATTAGGCGACAAAGGCCCCTCGGCAAAATTGCCGGGGGGCCTTTTCTATATTAATTGATTTTTTTTGGCGGCTATTTGTTTTTGCCGCAACACTTTTTGTATTTCTTTCCGCTTCCGCAAGGGCATGGATCATTTCGTCCGACCTTTTTGCTGTCGCGCTGGAATGTCTTGGAGCGGTTGAAGTCTTTCTTTATTGCTTCCCTTTTGTCGGCGCTTAGAAGTTCGTTCCAGATTTCAAGCTCATAGAGCCAATCCGCTTCCGCCTTGTGCATGTTGTAGTAGAGCTTGTCCAATTCTATTTCCAGAGTGACTTGGGAATCCGGCTCCAGATTGTCAAGGCCTACCGGCTTTTTAAGGCTTGTGTTTATTCCGTCTATGAATCCCGCCATTTCCTCGTTGGCGAAACCCAATTCTTCCGCAAGATCGGAAACCGTTCCTGTCATGGAAAGCCGACCCTCTGTCAGTATTTTTTCGTATGCTTCTTTCTCCTTCAGGAAATACGCCTGCCAGAACTCGTCATACCCACCTTGCTCCTGCTTGCTTTCGGACAAATCGTTCCAATCTTGATATAAACCCAATTCTTATCTCCCCTTTTTCCGGCGATGCCTCGTTTTTTTCATTATAGCACACCGAAGAGGAGCGGGATACGGTTTATGCCTCTCCTATCTGCTCAAACGGTTGTATATCATTATCGCCGCGTCTCCCC
>DATFJE010000186.1:0-13170 GCA_035269385.1 Clostridia bacterium | reverse complement strand
AATTTTTATAAAAAAAGGATGATACGAAATAAATTTGACAACATGAAATGTGATTGTATGATATTATAAGCGTAGCTAACCAAAATTAATTATTTGTTAAATTTAGAAGAATTGAAAAATATCAAGTAAGAATAAAGGGGTATTCATGTCTACGCTTCTATATATACTGACCAACATATTGTTGCCGGTTTTCATACAGGCAGGAATTGGTTTTACATTGCAGAAAAAATTCAGGCTGGATATAAAATCCTTGGTAAAGGTGCATATATTTGTATTTTTGCCGTCATTGATGTTCTACAATATTTACTACAACAAATTGTCGGGAACGGTTGTTTTGAATATAGTTTTGTTTGTTGTAGTTCTATTTGCAATACTCATAATTCTTTCGACAATCATAAGCAAGTTGTTCAAGCTTGAAAAGACAATGGAAAAGGCTTTTGTAAATGCTTGCGCCCTTATAAACGAAGGAAACTACGGGATTCCGCTGATCACACTTTTGTACGCGGGAGCGCAGGTTGACTACGCTGTATCAATTCAAATGACTGTCGTTTTGACGACAAGCCTTTTAATCAACACAATCGGTTTGTATAATGCCAGCAGCGGATCCTATTCTGGAATTGAAGCATTCAAGAATGTTTTCAGACTTCCACTTGTATACGTCATAATAGCCGGATTCTTTTTGCGTGGATTTTCGATTGAATTGTGGCCTCCCGTAATATCTGCGATAGAATTCATGTCAAAGGCCGTTGTCCCTATGGCCTTGTTCATTTTGGGGGCACAGCTTGCGAACACTGAAATCAAAGTGACGAATCCAATGGTCTATTTGGCCGATGCAATGCGATTGTTCATTTCACCAATAATTGCCTTATGCCTGGTTAAATTGCTTGGGTTGGATGGCATTCTGGCACAGATACTTATTATTGGAGCGGCTTTCCCGGGAGCAGTAAACGGAGTGGTTCTTGCCTTAGAGTTTGATGGAGACCACCACTTTGCCTCGCAAGCTGTTTTCCAGACAACCCTCTTAAGTGCTGTGACAGTGACTTCGATAATAGCCTTGGTGCTTAGATTTGTATAGAAGAGACTTTTGCCATGTGCGTGGGAGATATTTCACGGCATGTTGAAATAGCAGGACGGACAATGCCTATTTGACAATTGGGAGGTTTGCTATGATTGCATCGAATGAGAAAAACGTGAAAGCCATTGAGTTGGTCAATGAAGCGTACAAAAATGTAAAAGGAAAGGTTCTGGTTTCGCCTGAAAATGGTTGGGACGACTATGTGATGCGCTTGTTTGAACTTGGCAAAGGAGGTTATTCCGCAGACCACAGCCACGATTTTCCCCATATAGTTTATGTATTGGAAGGCGAAGGCGTTTTACATCTTGATGGAAAAGAGATGGCTATAGAAAGCGGAAGTTTTGCTTTTATTCCAAACAAAAAGAGGCATCAACTTGTAAATGCAAGTGAAAACGGTGATTCTTTAAGATTCATATGAATGGTTCCAAAGGAAGGGCATGTGCCCTTTGAATAGCATTTGGACAATGCTAAATAAATAAGATTGAATTGCCAAGCCCTACATGCAGTATGCATTTAGGGCTTTTTGCATTGGCTTTACAATTTCTTAAAACTGATGTAGAATAATAATTAGTAAATTAGTAAATTAGTAAATATAAATTGAGTTGAAAATAAATTAAGCAGGAGGAGAATAATGAAAATACCTACAACATTGAAACACAAGCCCGTAATCATATCCGAAAACTATGAAAATGTGGACGGAAGAAAAGCATATGATTCCGATGCAAAAGGGCTTTCGCTTGGATTGGCGCAGTGGAACGACAGGGGGAAAGTCGATATTTCAGCTAAGGTGTGGAGGTATACTGGAGAAAAATGGTCCAGGCAGTCTGAGGAAATGCCTCTACACAGGGCTCTCGATTTGGCTATACTGATATGCAGAAGCAAGCTGCATTTCAAGGAGGCTTATCGATACGAGAAATTATACGATGAACATAATCCGGTCATAGACAGGGTCGGACTTCAGGGAGATGCGATGACCGTATCGGTATGCACCGACAATGAAAAAATAGACGAGGATATAAAACTTTTCAGGCAGGCATTGAGTGAAGACGATGAAATACTTGCGGAGAGAATGAAGACATTGAGCGGAATACTCAGGGAGATGGGATACTGAAAATGTCAAAGAGAAAAGATTCAATAAAACAATTTTTGGATTCCAATGGAAGGATAAAACAGTTGCCGGTTCCAAACAGGACAAAAGTTCCGGTTCTTGGATATCTTGCAGGCAAATTCAAAAAAGGCGAAACTTATAAAGAAAAAGAAGTGAATGAAATCATTGAAGAGTGGCACAGCTTCAACGACTATTTTGTTTTGAGGAGAGCATTGGTGGATTATGGATTTATCAACAGAACAAATGACGGTTCAAAGTATTTGCTGAATGAGAACGGAGAAGAGTGAAAATGGATAGAAGGAAAGAGCTGAAAAGGCAGTATAAACTAATGAAAAAGCCAATGGGCATTTTCGCAATAAGGTCGAAATCAAGCAACAAGTATTATATAAAGGCGACCAACGACCTTAAGGGGACAATGAATGGAGCCAAGGCAAGGTTGTGGGGAGGAACGCACCCAAACAGACAGCTTCAGAAGGAATGGAAGGAATACGGAGAAGAGAATTTCGTGTTTGAAATTCTTGAAGAACTCAAATACGAAAATGATGAATCAAAAGTGGATTATAAGGAAGACTTGGAATTGATGCATATGATATGGGAAGAAAAACTTACTAAAGAAAACTGCGAATCGTATTAAAATTAACAATATTTTTTAAAAGTTAATATAAATCAAAAGCAGGCCTGAAGTTGAGTGAATTGCTTCAGGCCATTATTTCTAAAATCCATTGACTTTAATAAAATTAAGTGTTAAGTTTAATAATAATAAAATAATAAACGATATATAACTCAATATTATTTACGGAGGTGTAAATATGGCATTGGAAGTGTTACCGGAATGGATGAATAATCTGGACGACGAGGATGCTGTTTTCATAAAAAAGTTTCTGCTTGCATCGGGATCCTTAAAAGAAATTGCAAAAATTTATGGAGTCACATATCCTACGGTACGGCTCAGGTTGGATCGCCTGATTCAAAAGATAAGGTTGAGTGAGAGCAATTCCGCGGAACCCTATGTTTCGCTCATAAAACGCATGGCTGTAAACGAAAAAATTGATTTTGATACAGCAAAGATATTGATTTCAGAGTACAGAAAAATTGAAAAGGTTGGTGAATGATTTGAAAAATATTTTTTTTCTTATTTTCATAGTCGGAGGTTTGGCGGTTTTGCAGGTTTTTCTTTCCTTGAGAAAAAATAAGTGGCTGGGATTGCTTTTGCCTGTTTTGAATCTGTTGTACGCTTTATTTGCTTCATTTGGGCAAATGATCTACACCGGAGAAGTTCTGCCTATATTGGTTACATGCATGATGCTTTCAATTCCTGCAATAATCAACTTGATAATTTATTTTGCCTGCAGGGAAAAGGTGAGGGAAAGGGACAAGGACGAGCTTCAAAAAATGAACATACAGGATTTGGATTGATTCCATAATAAAAAAGAGCAAGTAAAGGAGAAATGCTAAATGACAAGAAGTATATTTGCAGCATTGGTAATATTGTGTTTTTTAGCACTACAAGTATTTTTATCTCTGCGAAAAAACAGATGGCTTGGATTAATCTTGCCAATGATATATGCATTTGCAGTATTAGCTTTAGTTTTTGGAAATCCCCTTGCTAATAGTGGGATAATCTTGATTTTAACGATTGTCGTATACATATTAATCCCTGTTGGGATTAACCTTCTAATATACTTTGCGTGCAGAAGAAGAGTGAAGGAAAAGAGTGAAAGCGAAATCGAAAAAATGAACATACAGGATCTTGATTGATTTTTAAGAAATTCGTAAGGAAATAGTCAGGGTGATATTAAGATTTATGCACTACTGTATATGTATGGCTTAATGGGAAAGGAGATACGCAATAATGGACAATGCCGGAATTCTTGTGGTGGATGACGACAGAGAAATAGCGGGCGCAATAGAAAAGCTGCTTGAGAGGGAAGGATATGAAGTGAAAAAGGCATATGACGGATTGGAGGCCCTTGACGCTCTTGTTTCTGGCAACATTCAATTAATATTGATGGATGTTATGATGCCAAGGCTCGACGGACTTTCCGCCACTCTAAAGATTAGAGAAAGCAGAAATATTCCAATAATCATACTGTCGGCTAAATCGGAGGACAGCGACAAGATTCTGGGGCTTTCCATGGGAGCGGACGATTATGTGACAAAACCGTTCAACCCGGATGAACTCGTTGCAAGGGTCAAAAGCCAGCTTAGGCGTTATATGCTTCTTGGCGACATGGGGAATGTTTCAAATTCTAATCAAATTGCAATTGGAGGACTTCTTCTGGACACTGATGCAAAGCAGCTCAAGGTCGATGGCGGACAGGTTCATTTGACTGCAAAGGAATTCCAAATCCTTGAGTTCCTCATGAAGCACGCGGGCATGGTTTTTTCTGCAGAGAAGATTTACGAGCGTGTGTGGAAGGCAACTCCATATTCTGTTGAGAATACGGTAATGGTACATATAAGGCGTATCCGAGAGAAAATTGAAATAAACCCGAAAGAGCCAAATTATCTAAAGGTGGTGTGGGGAATTGGATACAAGATTGAGAAGATTTAGCACCCATGGAGGGGTAAAGTTTTTGGCCTTTGTGATCGTGGTTTTGTCGCTTGCGGCAGTGGTCGTTCAGATTCAATACGCGGAGTACATGAATGGGAATGTGGAAAGCCTCATTGTGGACAGGTACATAAACAGCGAAGAATTCTATTACGGCCAAGTGCAAAACGGCTTGTACAGGGTTTCAAGGGCGATTGAAGAAGGAAAGGAAGTGGAAGGCGAACCTGATTATATCTATTTTGCAGATGACAAAGAAAAAACATTCGGCAATACAAAATGGAGCGAAAGGGAGTTTTACGAGCAATACGATCAAACCTTCTATTATCTTGAAAATGGAGATTGGAAAGCAGGAGAGAATGCGAATCCTCCGAGACAATATACACTGGTCGACAATACAGAAGCAATAGCCTATGTTGCGTTTACGGATGAATACATGGCCCGAAAGCAGTTGGAATGGGAAGAAAACAGGGCTGTTCTAAAGCCTCTCGCTTTAAGAATGGCACTGGGCGTGTCATTGGCGCTTTTGCTTATAGCTTACCTCATTTGGGCAACGGGAAGAGAGCCTGACGACAAGGAACTTCATTTGGCGAAAATAGATGCCATCTATTCCGATGTTTTGCTGGCACTGTTCCTTCCTGTAATTGGGGCATGGGTGATTTCTATCGGTGAATTTGCTTTCTCGAGGAATAGATTATTCGATGGGCTTGGCATGAATGAAGTCTTTTCCATGAGTGTGACAGGGGGAGCCACGGTTGTTGCGGTATCTCTTTGTGGTATTCTGTTTCTTTCCCTGGTCAGAAAGTTGAAGTCCGGGAAATTACTGAAACATAGCTTCATATTTGTAGCTTTTGCTGCCTCTTATGATTTTTTTAAGAGCCTGTTTGATGGAAGACGTTTTAAAGGAAATACACATACCCAATCCCTTTTCAAGCGGCAGTGGGCCTTCATAGTTGCTAGCGCCTCCATGGTGTTTATGACTTTCATGTTTCTGTTCTCAGGGGTACTGCCGCTTGTCGTATTGCCTCCTGCTTTGGAGATGTTGATAATTTATTGGTACATCAAGGGAAACAACAAAACCTTTGTCGAAATAAACAAGGGTTTCGACGAGAGCCTTGGTGAGCAGATGAAGGCCGAGCGCATGAAGATAGCATTGGTGACAAATGTTTCGCATGACCTAAAGACACCGCTTACATCAATGATAAGCTATGTTGATCTTTTGTCCAAGGAAGAGGATCTGTCGATAGTTGCAAGAGACTATGTAGGTATTTTATCTGAAAAAACAAATAGGCTCAAGAACATCGTGTCGGATCTTTTTGATCTTGCAAAGAGCAGCAGCGGAGACATTTCGATGGAAATGGAAATGCTTGACATAAAAAAACTTATAGAGCAGACTATGGGAGACATGGATGATGAAATAGGGAAATCGGGAATAGAAGTTAAAACAAGGCTTCCCCAAGAACCTGTAATGATTCTCTCCGATGGAAAGAAGTTGTATCGTGTTTTGCAGAATGTACTGGATAATGCGCTCAAGTATTCTCTCGAAGGCTCGAGAATCTATTTGGAACTTGAAGATAGAGATGGAAAAGCAGTTACAATCGTCAAAAATACGGCCAGCTATGAGATGAACTTTACGGAAGAAGAAATTTTGCAGAGATTTAACCGCGGAGACAAGGCTCGTACTTCAGAAGGAAGCGGGTTGGGACTTTCAATAGCAGAAAGTTTTACAAGGGTATGTGGAGGAGAGTTGAAGGTTTCAGTGGATGGAGATTTGTTCAAGGTGGCAATTTCATTTCCATTAAGTTGATTGCAAATTAATAAATCAATTAATAATAGCCTCTCGCTTGCAAGGAAAGGTTATTATTAATTTTTGTTGCAATGCATATGACTTCTTGGATTAAAGAGCCAAGCAATGTTAGAATATCCATAGAAGAATTGTTATACAAAGAATAGGGAGTTGAGAATATGAACAAAGAAAAGCTTAAATTTGTTGAAGAAATTTTCTTGATGCATTATCCCGGGGGGTTTCAAAATCCGGAGATGATTGAGATAGCCAAGAAACACAAAGTTCTCAAAATGATTGAATTGACCAATTCATCCCTTTCAAGGGAAAACTTTGAAGATCCGATTGCCGCAGCCCAAGCGATACAGAAAATTGTGGCAGAATCTTCAATGGTATCGGTATTTGAGAAGGTTGAGTTCAGGGATATTATTAAAGATATGACTGATGATGAAAAATATCAATTAAGCGCTGGCATGAATGAACTTCTTCATGGCAATCAGGAAGAAGGCTTCGACATGCTCGTTGCATTTCTGCAAAATTTTAAAATGGCTAAATGGACGATTTTAACAGCTTGCCTTTTCTATTCGAATCCGAAAGTTGAAGTGTTCATAAAACCTACAACAACAAAGGAAGTAATAAAGTATTTTGAACTTGAGGGCCTTGAATACAGACCGAAACCCAGCTATGAATTTTACAAGGAATACAGAAAACAGATAAATGAAATGAAAAGCGAGACGGAAGAATTTAAGAGAGTCCACAATGCGGGATTTTGTGGATTTTTGATGATGGCAATGGACTTATAAGTTTTTCTTGTAGAGCCGGTCGTTTGTTTGACAGGCTTTTAATTTTTTTGTTGTTTCAATTAAGCAGTTCGGGTAAAAGGAATATATATGGTGTTTGTCGAGAGATTGGCCAATGGATGTTTGCGCTGGATGGGGAAATTTGCTTGAACTAATAAGAACATAGTATACGAGGGGCTGAAACAATGAAAAAAAACAAAATTCTTCGAATTGTCAATTTGCTGCTTGCTATTGATTTGTTAATAATAATAACGACAGCGGCATTCAGCGAGTATATATATCCGACAGGTTATTACAGAACTTTGCACGTATTGCCCGGAACAATTTTTGTTGCGTTGATTGCTGTTCATATTTTTTTGAACTGGGCATGGATAAAATCAAATTATATAAATAAAAAGAGATAGCGTACAGAAAGATTTTGATTATTATAATGTTATAATACGCACAAATGAAAAGGAGGAATAATATATGAAAGTAGTTGCAATTAATGGTAGTCCACATAAAGAAGGCAATACCTACCATGCTCTTGGAATGGTTGCGGATGAACTTGAAAAGGAAGGCATAGAAACGGAAATAATTCATGTGGGAAATCGTGTTATTAGAGGATGCACGGCTTGCGGGCTGTGTGGAAAAAACAAAGATGAAAAATGTGTTTTTGGCCAAGATGGCGTAAATGAATGTGTACAGAAGATGAAAGATGCTGATGGAATACTGCTCGGCTCCCCGGTGCATTATTCTGCAATTGCAGGAACGATGAAATCGTTTCTTGACAGGGCTTTTTATGTAGCAAGCAAAAATGAAGGCCTTTTTAGACATAAAGTGGGAGCATCGGTCGTGGCGGTAAGACGATCGGGTGGAATACCCACATTCAATCAATTGAACAATTATCTGAACTACGCTGAAATGGTAATACCCACTTCTAATTATTGGAACGTAATTCATGGTACTGCGTCTGGCGATGCACTCAAGGACGAAGAAGGTTCACAGATTATGAGGGTATTGGGTAAAAATATGGCGTGGACAATGAAGCTTATTGAGAACGGCAAAACAAGCATTGAAGAGCCTGAAAAAGAAGGCAAAACATTTATGAGTTTTATAAGATAAAATAATTACGGCCTGCAAGGGATAATCCCTGCAAACAGCCAAATCGGAGCGGATTGGGGAGCGTTTGGCGACTGGCTTTGATAAAAACAGGAGAAGGGCATTCTTTTATGGATATGCCCTTCTTTCATTTTGTGAATAATGGGATTCCTTGACTCAAAAGGGTATCAATCAGATAGGACTAATACGAAAGGAATACTCAACATGGTTGATGGAAGCAATAAGGTCATAAGGTTGTATTTGGCAATCTGCGGACTATTTACATTGTCTGCCTCGTTGATTTGAGGCATAAACACGCTTTTCCTACTTGGGGCAGGTCTTGATATCCTTGTCGATGGCGGCAGGAAGCTTTCTTTTGCCAAAGATACTGCCCTTATTTAAAAGAAGAACAGCGCTATTGATTGTAACATATTCGATTCAATCTGCGATGATTTTCGTGGTGGGCTCAAGTAGTTCTTTCTACTTAGCCGTTGCGGCATTTTTGATTTTTGCATTTTCGATGGGGCTGGGAGGACCGGCAAAGCAGGCCTATCTTCATAGCATGATACCGAGCGATCAAAGAGCTACGATAATATCTTTTGATTCACTGATTGGTTCTACAGGGAGTGTCATCGGGCAAACCGGTTTGAGAGTTCTATCGCAGGAAGTATCAATTGCCAGTGGATATATTGCGGGTGGATTTGTTACGATATTGACTGTGCCGATACTGATAATGCTTAAGAAATCAGAGGATACACAGGACTATTATAAAAAAGAAATATAAAAATATCATTTGATGAAAAAAGGAGGTTTATTATGTCTGACTACAAGGTTCATAAATTTAACGGCGGAAATGGGATTGACCATGAAGAATTGGAAGACTTTCTAAACAGGCTCGAAGGACATGTTGAGGCAATTATCCCTGAATTGGGGAGGAAATATTCTCCAAAGGATGTGTCAGACAAAGTTCAACATTTGCTTATTGTGGAAAGGCTAAAAGAAGAAGATATCGATTGAAGAAAATTACATCAGTAAATAAATCAAATATGTTATAGTAGGGATACGGTCAAATAAATAGAAGATTAAGAAAAGGGGATAAGGATGAAGAAAAACAATATTTTGATTATGGCCTTTTTGATTTTGTTGCTTTTCATGAATTACAAAACGGCTTCGGAAATGGAACAACTTAAAAACAGAGTAAGCAACATGCATAATGACCTTTCGAGAGACATAAGCAACATAAGCAACAGCGTCTACAGGGCCGCCGATGAAATGAAAAAGCAAGCTCTATGGGTCAGGGAATCGTCAATAGTGGTTACTGAATCAAATGAAAATTACACTAATTTTCAAGCGGAGCTGACATTTACGCTTAATGAAAAAAAGAATGGTGAAGAGCTTTCAATCATTGCAGTGTCCGAAGGGGATAGCAGAAGAATCGAAGTGCCCGAAAGCGAAGGCTTGACATACGAAGCACAGCTTGAACTTGAGGATGAAAATTACGCTTTCGAGCTTGTTGGAACAGATGATGCAGGTTCGAGGAATGTAGAGCTTACAGGAATAAATTTAAATGGAATAATCAACAGAATGATAGACATAGACGGAATGATTCCAAGTTCGAAGTTCAGCCGTGATCCGGACATTGGAAAAATAAATTTCTATGTCAATGTATCCACTGTGCATCCCAAGGTCATGATGGAATTGTCCGGCATAGCAAAGGAGATTGTATTTGAGAGCATAGAAGCGGACGTATACACCGGAAAGGTCAAGGTGGATACAATAGACCTGATGAACGGAACCGGATACGAGGTAAAAGAAATTGAAGAAATAACAGATGAAACTCCCGCAACTCGTGAATTCCCCGGTGAATCCGGAGAAATAAAAAGCTATCAGTTTGCCGGGACATATACACTCGATGGAAAGGCATGCAGCGACTACCTGGAATCGCAGGATTCTTCTGAAGCTTTTGCATGGATGGAAAATGAAATATTCTTCCTGGTCCGTGCAACCGACAACAAAGGGAATGTATACAGGGGACTTTTTCCCGGTCATTTCTATTATCTCGATGGGGATGAAATAATATTTGAGAAGTGATGGATAAACATGGAATAAATAAAATAGTTTTTAAAAGCGCCCATATAGTCAAAATGGGCGCTTTTGTTGAAACAATAACACGTAGAATAACGAAAAACAAATAAAAACCGACAATAAATTAACAAACCATCCGATGAAAAAAGATTGTTTTACACCGGTAAATGAAAAGACAACAGAAATACTAAACTTAAATGGGATAATATGATAAACATTCTCATTAATATTGCAAAATATTATCAATAATAATGAGAATGTTTTAAATTTGCGCAATAAGCAAAAAAAATGCTCGGATGCTATTGATAAAAAAAATACAAAGAGTAAAATAAGATTGTAGGCAATTTAACACACAATTTAAAAAGGAGTGGATTAAGATGGCAGGAAACCCAAGAGAAATGTTGGCTGAATTCGTAGGTGGGCTTGATACTTTCGGTGGCTACGAAGCGACACAAGGAAATGTTGAAGGATTTATGAACTTGCTTGGAACTACATATGAAGAAGGTATTTTGAGCACTAAGACAAAAGAGCTTATAAGCATAGGTATCGCATGCTACAACAGGTGCTTGTACTGCATTGTTTTCCATTGTTACAAATCGCTTGAAGCCGGTGCAACCAGAGAAGAAATTCTTCAGGCTGCTATGACTTCCGTAGCTTTTGGTGGAGGACCTTCAATGGCTTACAGTGTAACCATGCTTAAAGAATCTCTTGACGAGTTTGAAAAGGATTTCGCATAGGAGCAATAGTACATAAAGAAGAAAGGAAATTGCAATTTCCTTTCTTCTTATTTCGTTTTCACAGCAATTGACAAAAATTTATCAAAAACGTGGAGGATAAAAATATGACTACAAAAGTAATGCTGGATAAAATGGAGAAAAACGCTAAAACAGGTAAAGTAGGAAAGATTGCGAAGGCAGTAGGAGATACAGTAAAAAGAGGCGAAAAGTTGATGCAAATTGAATCTGCAAAAGGAAACACAGTAATAAAATCAAAAGTAAATGGAACCATAACAGCTTTTGCAGTATCAGAAGGTGCTCGCATCAAGGTTGGTGACGAGCTTCTTGAAATTCAAAAAGCCGATTAGCAAATATGTAAAATCGACAAGCTTCAATCCATGGCTAAATCTTGCCATCGAAGAATATCTTGTCGATCATGTCAAAGAGAATGAAGCGATACTTTATCTTTGGCAAAACAAGGATACTGTTGTAATCGGAAGCAATCAGAATCCTTGGAAGGAATGCAATGTTGAAAAAATGAAGAACAATGGCATAAAGCTCGCCAGAAGATTGTCAGGAGGCGGAGCTGTATTTCATGATGCCGGAAATCTGAATTTCACATTCGTTATGGGTAAAGAGTTGTATGATCAGGAAAAGCAGCTTGATGTAATCTTAAGAGCAGTCAACTCCCTTGGATTCAACGCTGAATTTTCGGGAAGAAATGATATTTTAATTGATGGAAAAAAATTTTCGGGGAATGCATATTTTTTCGGAGATTATTCCTCATACCATCACGGAACTCTGCTTGTGGATGCGGACATGCAAAAGCTTTCTGAATATCTTAACCCTTCAAAGCAAAAAATTGTTTCGAAAGGTATAGACTCGATAAAATCCAGAGTTGTAAATCTTAAGGTGTTAAACAACGCTTTAACCATTGAAGACTTAAAATCAAGTGTATTGAAGTGTTTTCAAGAAAGTTATGGCAAAATCGAAGCTTATACAGAATATACCGAAGATGCAATCAAGGATGATGAGATTCGAAAACTATATGACAAAAATTCTTCATGGCAATGGTTGTACGCGGAAAGTCCGTCCTTTGATGCATATTACGAGGATCGTTTTAGCTGGGGCGAAATTCAGATAGGCTTGAATTTTGTTAATGGCAATATAAAAAAAGCAAAGATATATACTGACGCAATGAACACATCTTTTGTTGCCAAATTGGATAATGCTCTGGATGGAGTAATATATGAAAACAAGAAAATTATCGAGGCAATAAGGTCAGTAAAGTTGGAAGATGAGGAAAAAAAGATATTTATGGAAATATCAAGTATGTTCGAATGATGAAGCATAAGCTGCGACTGGTTGATTTTAATAAACTGGAAACATGCTTTCGCAGAAATCGACATATAATTTATGGGAGGTAATGCAAGTGGTTCATACAATCATGAATTTTTTCACAGAAGAACAGATAGCTGCTTTGGACGAAATTATCGAGGCGCATAGCAATAAACCTGGCAGCTTGATTCCAATGCTTGAAGAAACACAAGAATTGCTCGGATACATACCTGAATGCGTTCAAGAAAGAATTTCAGTGAAAGCCGACATAGCTCCGAATAAAATCTATGGGGTTGTTACTTTTTATTCGTTTTTCTCGATGAATCAAAAGGCAAGACATAGAATCCAAGTATGTTTGGGTACCGCCTGTTATGTAAAAGGCGGCAAAGAAATCGCTGAAAGAATCGAAGAAAATCTTGGCGTGAAATTTGGCGAGAGTACTGAAGATGGTAGATTCACCTATGAGAAAGCAAGATGCTTCGGAGCATGTGGCTTAGCGCCAATTGTTTTGGTTGATGGGAAGGTTTACGGAAAAGTTACGCTTGACAGCATCGATGGAATCCTTAGCCAATACGAATAAAACAAATCAGTCATAGGGAGTGAGTATAATGGGTAAGACAATAGCCGAAATAAACGG
>DATFJE010000185.1:0-3572 GCA_035269385.1 Clostridia bacterium | reverse complement strand
CCGCAACGAACAAGAATTTGGCGGACATGGTGGATGAAAAAACATTCAGGGACGATTTATATTACAGGCTGCAGGTTGTAAACATAGAATTGCCACCGTTGAGGGAAAGGCAAAACGAGATCATACTTCTTGCGAGACATTTTCTTAATGAGATGGCGGAAAAAAACAACCGTCGTATTCCCGAACTGGACAGGGACGTATTGGAAGCGCTCAGAACATATCCTTGGAAAGGCAACATAAGAGAATTGAAAAATGTGATTGAATATATAGTGGTTGTTTGTGGAGAAGACGGATTGGCCACTTTGGACACTTTGCCGGCAAACATGACAACGGAAAAAACAAAGATAGGCCTTGATGTCGAATACATTGATACGGACTTGAACAAAGCCGTTCAAAATCTTGAAATCAACCGTATAAGCACTGTATTGAAAGAATGCGGGGGCAACAGAAAAAAGGCCGCGCAGATGCTCAATATACCAAGAACAACGTTGTATTACAAAATGGATCAATACAAGATAAAATAGTGTCGAATAACTGACACATGTCGAATATTCGACATGTGTCAGTTTGATTGTAATTTAACAAACGAAATGCATGTTTTGCGGAATATTAATGCGATACTGATTGAATAACGAAAACCAAGAATCAATAAAGCGATTTATTGAAGTCCTGTACAGCTTGCAAAAAGCCATTTGTATAAGGAATTGCCTCGAAATGAAAGTTCGAATATAAAGAAAAATAAGAAAATTCAGGCAACGCGAAAAGTGTCGAAATGTCGACACATAGAATAAACGAATAATTACAAATACGCCTATAGAAATAAACTATAGCACACTTTAAGTGTTGGAAACGCTGAGTCACAGCGTTTTTATTATTTTTTTGAAACACTTGGCACGCAAGTTGCGTATATATTGGGCGTGATTAAAAAATAACAAAGTTTTGTCATATAAAACTTTTCAAGGAGGTGAAATAATGGAAGCAGCTGTCAAGCTTGAAAGCAAGATTGGATTGATTGAAAAACCCGCCGGAAAAGTGATTCTGCCTTTGAAGCAACATGTTGGAGGTCCTTGCAAACCGATAGTAGCCGTAGGAGATTTGGTCGAAAGAGGCCAGTTGATAGCGGTGCCTGAGGGACTTGGAGCAAACATACATGCCAGTGTAAAGGGCATTGTGGAATCTTTGGAAGAAGGATCGATAGCAATAAAAGCAGATGTGGATCAACCTGATGACTTTGTAAAAACAAAGGAAACCGATGATCTCGTCGAAGCGATAAAAGAAGCAGGAGTCGTTGGAGCGGGCGGAGCTGGATTCCCGACGGGAATCAAGCTCGGAACAAAGCTTGCGGGGGGATATGTTATTGCCAATGCGGCTGAGTGTGAGCCGATTCTTGACCATAACATACTTTACCTTGAGGACAATGCCGACGTTATTGTAAGGGGTGTCAAATATGTTATGGAAATTACAGAGGCGGGAAATGGCGTAATTGCCATTAAGCCGAAGATTCATAACAAGAAAGCAATCGAGGCTTTGAAAAAGGCTTGCGCGAAAGAAAAAAGCGTCGAAGTAAAACTTTTACCCGATATGTATCCCGCAGGAGACGAGAGAGTCATAATAAGGGAACTCATGGGAGTGGAGCTTAAGCCTGGTCAATTGCCGCTTGAAGCGAATGCTGTCATTTGCAATGTTGAAACAATGAAAAATATCGTTTGGGCCATCGAAGACAGGCGTCCCGTAATAACAAAGGATGTAACTGTCGGAGGACGACTTAAGGATGCGAAAAACGGAAAAGTTTTCTTCAATGTTCCTATGGGAACTGATTTTGAAACACTGCTCGACGCGTCAGGCGGTTATTACGGCCGCTACGGTGAAATAGTAGCGGGAGGACCTTTTACTGGAAAGAAAGGTTCCGAGGGAACTTCTGTTACAAAAACCACCGGGGGAATTTTGGTTGCAATGCCTTTCCCGAATGAAAAGAGGAAAGTCGGAATCATAGCATGTGAATGCGGAGCCCAAGAAGAAAGGCTAAGACAAATAGCAGAAGAGATGGGGGCCGAAGTGGTTGCCGAAAAGAAATGCAAACGAATGAAAGACGATGGCAGGGGTCGTTATCGTTGCGAACTGCCGGGTTCTTGTCCTGGACAGGCCGAAACGGTTCTTTACCTCAAAAAGCATGGAGCCGAGGTAATTTTGACCGGGACATGCCAGGATTGAACGAACACCGTCATGAAAGTAGCTCCCAGGTTGGGAGTTCCGGTGTATCACAGTACTGACCACGTTTTAAGGGCTTGTGGTCACAAGCTCTATAGACGAATCAAAGAATAAAAAGAAAATAAAGAATAGGGGGAAAGAAAAATGTCAATTACTTTGGAAACTGCAAAGGAGCATGCCAACGACTTGGCTGTTACCTGCTGCAGATTCGAAGCAGGCACGGTAATCAAGCCTGAAAATCTGGAAGATCCTGAAATACTTCCCGATCTTGAGGATTCCGGACTGCTGGAAGTGCCCGAAAACGCTTTGACTATAGGACAGGTTTTGGGTGCGACATTAACTGAAACGGTTGATTCGCTTACACCGCTTACTGCGGCTGTTCTCGATGGAGTCGCAGAAGTTGAAGTGAAAGAAGAAAAAATTGAAGAAGAGACTGCCGTCGAGCCGAAAGTTGCTCCTGTGGCACCTGTAGCGCCTGTTATGCCAATGGGAGCCCAAGGCGGAGTAGTAAAAATCCACATAGGCGAAGGCAGAGACATAAATCTCGAAATTCCGCTTACGGTAGCAGGTTCTGTTGCCGGCGCCGCATTGCCGGCTGGAAGCGTTGTTCCGGTCGAAGTTCCTGCAGAGGCGGATGCAGCTGCCGAGGCTCATGAAGAAAAAGTGATCAGAAGCCTCGCAAGAAAGCATTTCGTAATAAACAAGGTTGAATTCGGACCTGAAACAAAAATAGAGGGTACGACTCTTACAATTCGTGATGACATCTGCAAGGATGCAATCGAAACCGAAGAACTTGTAGTAGATATGAAAATTGAAGTCATCACGCCTGACAAATATGACACATACAGCGAAACCCTTATGGACATTCAACCCATAGCAACAAAAGAAGAGGGTGAAGTCGGAGAAGGAATCACAAGGGTTGTCGACGGAACAATCGTTGTTGTAACCGGTACAGATGAAGATGGAGTACAAATCGGTGAATTCGGATCATCGGAAGGAATCCTTGACAGAAACATAATGTGGGGACGTCCGGGATCACCTGAATTCGGCGAAACTTTCATAAAGACACAAGTAACTGTCAAGCGCGGCACAAATATGGAAAGACCCGGACCGATGGCTGCCCATAGGGCGACTGACGTTATTACTCAGGAAATTCGTGAAGCCCTTAAAACTTTGGATGAAAGCCTTGTTGTGGATACAGAGGAATTCGTTCAAACAAGACATCCCGGAAAGAAAAGGGTTGCCTTTATCAAGGAAATCATGGGACAGGGAGCTATGCACGACAACTTCCTTCTTCCTGTAGAACCGGTTGGTACTCTTGGTGCAAAAGCAAATGTAGACCTTGGAAACGTTCCAATCGTTGT
>DATFJE010000184.1:0-4219 GCA_035269385.1 Clostridia bacterium | reverse complement strand
AACTTGAATTTGCAACACTCGATATCGAAAAAGCTCTTGATGGCGCGGATATCGTAATGGTTGTGGCTCCTGCAATTGCACATGGGGCCATCGCTAAAAAGCTTGCGGGGAATTTAAGCGACGGGCAGATTGTGTTTATCCATCCCGGCTCAACAGGCGGCGCGCTGGAATTCAAGAAGGTTTTTGACGACGAAGACTGCAAAGCGGATGTAGTCGTGTGTGAAGCGATGTCCCTTATCTTTGCCGCCAGGCTTGTAGAAGCAGGGAGGGTTAAGATTCTCGGAATCAAAGGCGAAATGATGGTAGCAGCTATGCCATCGAGAAAAACCGGGTATGTACTGGAAAGTATAAAGGAAGCATTCCCCATGATGTATGCCGGAAAGAATGTGCTGCATACCAGCCTTGAAAACTTGAATCCGGTTGTACATCCGGGACCGAGCATACTCAATACATCCATGATTGAGTCGGGAATGGAATGGAAATACTACTGGGACGGAATAACGCCCACAATAGGAGATTTCGCTTTGCAAATAGACACAGAGCGGCGCGAAGTCGGCAAGGCCTTTGGGCTTGAGCTCAAATCAATCATGGAGTGGTACATTCTGGAGTATTCTGCAGAAGGGGAAAACCTGACCGAAGCTGTAAGGAATACGAAAGCGTACGGTGAAATATATGGTCCGGATCGAGTGGATACGCGTTTCCTGCTTGAGGACATACCTATGGGGCTCTTGCCAATGGTGGAACTTGGGAGACTTGGAAATGTTGGGACAGAACGCATGGATACAGTGATTTCCATGGGAGGATTCCTTCTTGGAAAAAACCTAAGGGCAGGAGGAAGAAATCTCAACCGGCTTGGAATCGATGGAATGACCGTAGAAGAAATAAACAGATATTTGGAATCTGGAGACAAATAATATTGGAAATCAAAAATATTTGAAGAGATAATCATTCGAAGAGTGCTTGCGATTAATAATAATCGCAAGCACTCTTCGTCGTGGGTTTAACTTATGCGCAAAGTTTGAAAATTTAAAAGAATGAGAAATTCAAGCAATTAATCAATTGACAGAGGAACAAACATGTTGTATAGTAAGGTTGTCAGACAACAATACAATTAAACATTCAATACATAGCAGGAGGTAGAAAATGAAAAAGGATACTGCAAAGAAAACAGTTTGGGCTGTTATCGGGGGAGGAAACGGAGGCCAGGCGACATCGGGTCATTTGGCAATCATGGGATTTCCGGTAAGGATTTACGACATAGTTCCTGAAACAATTGAAGCGATAAACAAAAAAGGCGGAATCGAAGTCGATGGATGCGTGAAGGGTTTCGGAAAGCTTGAGTTTGCGACGCTTGATATTGAAAAAGCTCTTGATGGCGCGGACATTGTAATGGTTGTGGCTCCTGCGCTTGCTCACAGGGCTATCGCTAAAAGCCTTTCGGGAAGCCTTAGTGACGGGCAAATTCTTTTTATCCATCCGGGCGCAACTTGTGGAGCTCTCGAATTCAAAAAAGTTCTTGAAGACGAGGGGTGCAAAGCAGATGTGATAATCAGCGAGGCGATGTCTCTCATATATGCCGCCAGACTAAGCGAACCGGGCAAGGTAAGCATACTCGGCATAAAGGACAGGCTTATGGTTGCCGCTCTTCCGGCCAATAAAACAGATGTGGTTCTCGAAAGAATCAACGAGGCTTATCCGATGATGTACGCAGGAAAGAATGTGCTTCAGACAAGCCTTGAGAATCTTAACAGTGTTGTGCATCCGGGCCCGACGCTCTTGAATACATCCATGATAGAGTCCGGTCGCGACTGGAAATACTATTGGGACGGAATCACACCCACGATTGGGGATTTCGTAATAGAGATCGACAAAGAGAGAATGGCTGTAGGAGAAGCTTTTGGAGTAGAGCTTAAGTCTGTCATGGAATGGTACGAGCTTCTATACGGCTCTAAGGGTGAAAACCTCACTGAGGCCGTAAGGAACACGGAGGCATACGGAGGAATACAGGGACAGAAGAGGGTCGACACAAGATATGTTCTTGAGGACATACCGATGGGGCTTCTTCCCATGATGGAGTTTGGAAAACTCGCAGGCGTTTCGACCGAGAGGATGGAGACTGTGGCCGCACTTGGAGGATTCCTTCTCAAGAAAGACTTTAGAGAAAACGGAAGAACCCTGGAAAGACTGGGACTTGACAATATGAGCGTCGAGGAGATAAACAAATTCCTCGAAACAGGATTGAAGTAGGAGGAGAAAGATGAAAATAACAAAAATAGAAATAAGGAAGCTGAGCATACCGCTTCCAAAACCATATAAGCTTTCCAAACTTTACGGCACGCTTTACAACACCGAGCCCGTAGTTGTAAAGATACATACCGACGAAGGAATTGTCGGATACGGTGAAACCGATGCAATGCCTCTATTTACAGGAGAAAGTCCTGAAACGGTATTTGTTGTCATTTCAGAGGCGCTTGCGCCTGCCCTCATTGGAAGAAATCCTCTGAACATAGCCAAGGTTCATGAAGTCATGGATGGAATCACCAAGGACATGCATTTGGCCAAGGCGGCTTTGGACATGGCATGCTATGACATACTGGGCAAATTTGCAGGACTTCCTGTTTGTGAAATACTCGGAGGCAAGCTGCGCGACCAATTGCCCATAATGGGGTCCATAGGCGGAGGTTCGCCGGAAAAGAACGCGCAGGATGCGTTGGGAATGCTGGACAAGGGATACAAGTCCATCATGGTCAAGGTCGGAGGATCGGATGTAGAGCTTGACATAGACAGAACTCATGCAATACGCGAGGCTGTTGGAGAGGGATATCCGCTGATCGCCGATGCAAACCAGGGATGGGACGTTAGGCGGGCAATACGCTATATAAAGGGGATAGATTCCTGCAAGCTCGAACTCTTTGAGCAGCCAATAGCAGCTTGGGATGTAGACGGCCTTGTAAAGATAAAGGAAAAGACAGATATGGCACTTTCGGCCGACGAGAGCGTAATGTCGCTCGAAAACGCCAAGATACTCATAAAAGAGAAGGCTGTAGACGTTTTCAGCATGAAGGTCAGCAAGAATGGAGGAATCTTCAGGACCAAGGAAATAATCGATCTTGCCGGATTCTTCGGAATAGACTGCCTCTTCAATTCGATGATAGAGGAAGGGATAACGCAAGCCGCCAGTCTGGCGCTTGGAGCATCGACCAGTAATCTTTATGAATACGGGCACGCATATTTCTCTCCGACAAGGCTTGAAGCGGACATAAGTACATTCTCAGATCAGATAAAGGACGGAAATATCTGCGTCAGCACCGAAAACGGTTTGGGGATAGAAGTGCTTGAAGATGTTGTTGAAAAATATTGTTCCAAATTCAAAATTGTAGAGTAGAAAATTTTTACCTTTGAGCCGGCATCCGGGGTTACTCTGTTCCGGCGCTATTTACAAAGTATAATTTTTATGAAATTATAAATATAATATTTCAAGGAGGAAAACATGAGTAATAATGTATTAATTTTGTTAAGCAGTTTGTTTATAATGCTAGTACCGTTTCTTTATTCTTTCATCCAAAGCAAGAAACAAGAGGTTTCGGCAGACGACTGGACAGTTGGGGGAAGGGATCTTCCGACTTATGTAATCGTAGGAACCCAGTTTGCAAGCGCAATGGGCGGAGGCGTTTTGGTCGCCTTGGTTGGCAGGGGTTACAGCCTCGGTCTTTCAACAGTTACATACGGGATAGCGGCATCAATTCCGTTTTTCGTGCTTATGCTTCTTGCACCATGGATCAGGAGCAAAAACTTTACTACCATTCCTGATATTCTCGAAGACTTTTATGGAAAAAACAAGGCATTGTCGATTCTTGGAGCCTTCTTTGCGCTCATAGTGCCTTTCGGATGGATCACATCGCAGCTAGGGGCTTTCGGAATACTTTACTCCGGAATCACCGGAATTTCGGCTCCTGTGCTTGTAATTGGAATTTCAGTAATCAGCCTCTTCTTTATCATGCCGTCTGGTCTTAAGACTGTTGCATGGACGGACTTCATTTTCGCATGCTTCATGATTGTCGTTTGCGGTCTCTGCGTTGTTTTCGCAAGCAATATGGGTGGTGGAACAAGCGCAATATTCAACAGTCCCAATGTTCCGGCTGAAAACATTTCATTCCCAGGCGGATTCGTAAGTGTCGGTTGGGTTACGGTTGCCCTTTGGTTCACTTCCGCTCTTCCC
>DATFJE010000183.1:0-19537 GCA_035269385.1 Clostridia bacterium | reverse complement strand
ATCATTCCATATCCAGCATCCGAAATCACGGTCGGATAATTCTATCCTTCCGTCCGAATATATTGACTTGTATGGATCGAGCCCCTGTTCAAGAGCCGCAAGCCCTGTTATCATCTTGAATGTCGATCCCGGTTGGACCGCTGTCAGTGCGGCTATATTGTACATGGGCCTTGCCGCCAAAGGATTTCTTGAATTTTCGGGTTGAAGACTGTTCCAATCGCTTTGGTTTATTCCAGTCGTAAAGAGATTGGGATCATATGATGGAAAATTGCCCAAAGCAAGTATTTCACCGGTATTTACATCCACAGCCACTACAGCCCCCGAATCGGCATTCGGTGACTGTTCGCCAAACGCATAATCCCCCCAAGGACTTTCGTAAACCCCTTTGTCCTGTATTCTCTGCAATACTTTTTCCAGCGCATCTTCTGCTGTTTTTTGCAATTCCGAGTCAATCGTAAGAACAATGTTTTCACCCGGAACCGGTTTTTCTTCGCTTATTTCGGATATCAACTGACCGTATACATCCACTTCAACCTTTTTAAAACCGTCCTCGCCTTTCAATTCGGTTTCATAGCTTTTTTCTATGCCTGTCTTTCCTATGAATGCATTTGGAGAATATCCCATCTCATTTACATATCTATCGATTTCAGATGTTGTGCTTATTTTTCCCAGATACCCCAGCACATGAGCCGCCAGTTTTCCTTCTGGATAGTATCTTATCGGTTCTATTTGAACATCTATGCCGGGAAGGTGCATTCCTTTTTCCTCAATCAAAATTGCAGTTTCTTCAGAAATGTCATCTGCCAAAGTGATGGGCTTGTACTTCCTGTATCCTTGGCTTTTTATTGCATTTCTAACGGCAAGAATGTCAAGCGATTCTGATGTCGTATATTCGTTTCCAAGTTTGTAATATTCCCTTATTGCATTATAGGCGCTTTCTGCGCTTAAGTCATATTCCAAACCGTATGATTCCAAGAACTCCTCTTTTTTCATCTGTGCAAGAAACTTCATGCGTTTGACTGAAATAGGAGGTGTTATTCCCTTGTAAGCAAGCAAATTCTGTGCCTCATAAACGCTGAGCGCCTCGTCAATTTCCTCTCGCATCCTAAGCATGTCGAATGCTGTCTGCGCATCTTTCGCATCATACAATTGATTGTTGGCAAGCCACTCGTCAATATCGAGATCGTATGAAAATTCGAAGTTTCCTTTTTCAGCGACTCCTATTGGAAATACAATATGTTCCTCTCCCTTTTCGTCAAGTATTTCCATAAGGTCTACAGCTGTGTTTTCAAGATTTTCTTTCGGCATTTCGCTTATGATTAGTTTTACGGTAAATGAAGGTATGTTGCCGGCAAGCAAAACACCGTTCCTATCCGTGATTTCTCCCCTCCATGCTGTTACAGGCAATTCCTTTATTCTTACATTTTCCGAAATTTCAGCATACTCCGCTCCCTCGACAATTGTAAGACTCGCCAATCTGAACAGCAGCAAGATAAAAATTGCGGTTGCAATAACAAAAAGTTGATTGTTTCTATTTTTAATGAATTCATTCATTTTATCACCTGCCCAATCTTTTAAAGCTCATCTTGCTCAGAATCCTTCCAAAGATTTTATACAAAGCCCAACAAAAGATTGCATTAATCAGCAATTCAGGCAATATCATGCGCAGAAATATTGCCGATAAGTTAAATTGCATTCCTGCAAAATAATATATGACAATCATCATGAAATACTGGCCTATTGTTGCAATAGCAATCATTATTAGAGGAGTTGCCCCACTCTCCTCAAAAAAGTTTCCGCTTATTACAGAAACCGAAATAGCCACTGTCAAATAAATAAGTGTGTATATTCCAAAAGCCGGGCTAAAGAAAAAATCCTGCAAGACCCCTCCTGTCACAGCTGCGCAAATGCCCATTGGCATTTTAAGCCTGACCGAAAATACGACAACCAATACAAGGGCAAGATTAGGAAGAACCCCAAAAATCCTGACGTGCTGCAACAAAGTTGTTTGAAGCAAGAATCCAGCAAACATGGTTAAAGCTGTCAGCCCGTATTTCATTGCGCTTGCACCTCTTTCGAAGGTAAAAGCACCATTACCCTGTTTATCGTTTTAAAGTCAACCACCTGTTCAACTTTTATTCTCTTTAGCAACTCGTTTTTTTCAATTATCACATCGCTTATTGTTCCTATAAGCAACCCTTCAGGATAAATCCCAAGCCCAGATGTTATTATGTCCTGCCCTGCGTTGACTTCCGCTTTCGGATCGAAAAGATATCCAGACAAGCCTCTTTCAGCTCCACCTTCCACAATTCCAATTGAAAAATCATTTTCATCGAGAAGCTTGAAACTAACGGAACTTCTATTGTCGATTATTGAAACTATCTTTGCCCAATCTTTTCCCGTCTCATAGACTATCCCTATAAGTCCGTCTCCATTTATTACAGCCTGTTCCGGGAAAACCCCGTCATTTGTACCTTTGTTGATTATAAACATGTTGAACCACGTTCCGGGATCTTTCGATACAACATCACAGGTCAAAAAATCATAACCTTTTCCTTCGGCATAATTCAAGGCTTTTTTCATTTCGGAAAGGTCTTCCATTTCCTTTTGGGAAAGAGTTGCCGAAATCAATTTTCTCCTGAGTTCTTGATTTTCAAGTTCAAGTTCCTTGTTGATTTTGTCCAAACGCCAAATATTGGCAACAGGATTCAATATATTGCCAAAAAAATCGGCACCTACGGTAAACCCTCTTTGTATGAATGAGATATTTTTGCCTGCGAAATTTTCAATCGGGCTTGTTTCCCCGCCACCGCCAAAGGTGGCGATTATGAGGAACAATAAAAACGCAACCGCTATCCCTGCCATAATTTTCTTTTTTTTGTATTCATTCACTCTTTATCACCACTCTTGTCAATAATTCCGCTTTGTTGAAACAAAAACACGCTTGTGTTCATCCAAAGTCTCTATAGCTTTTCCTGTGCCCATCGCTACGCAATCCAGCGGATTTTCCGCAATTTTTACGGGCATTTCCGTTTCCCTTCTTATGAGCTCGTCCAAGCCTGACAAAAGGGCTCCGCCCCCGGTCAGCATTATTCCTGTCTCCATTATGTCCGAAGATAGTTCCGGCGGAGTCTTTTCCAATGTGCTCTTTATGTTTTCAACAATTATCTTTACAGGTTCTCCAAGCGCATCTTTTATTTCCAATTCATTTATACATATGGTTTTAGGCAATCCCGTCACCAAATCCCGTCCGCTTATTTCCATTTCCTTTATCTCGTTTCCGACATATGCAGAACCGACTGTCATTTTTATTCTTTCAGCTGTGCGCTCACCAATCATCAAACTGTATTTCTTTTTCATGAAACTTATTATTGCAGAATCCATCTCGTCTCCGCCGACTCTCACCGACCTGTTGCTTACAATGCCCCCCATAGATATTATTGCCATTTCTGTCGTTCCACCGCCTATGTCCACAACCATGCTGCCTATCGGTTCACCAACGGGAAGACCTGAACCTATAGCCGCCGCCATCGGTTCTTCTATAAGCAATGCTTTTTTGGCACCCGCAGAAATCGCAGCATCAATTACAGCTCTTTTTTCCACTTCGGTCACACCGCATGGAACCCCGAGCAATATCCTTGGAGCAAATATGAATGCATTTGTTGAGAATGCTTTTTTTATAAAATATCTGAGCATTATTTCCGTAGTGTCGAAATCGGCTATTACACCGTCCTTTAATGGTCTTATTGCTTTTATGTTTCCGGGAGTTCGGCCTATCATCAGTTTTGCCTCGCTTCCCACCGCAAGTATTTCATTGGTTGAAGTATCGATTGCAACAACCGAAGGTTCTCTTATTACTATTCCCGAGCCTTTTACGTAGACAAGGGTGTTTGCTGTTCCCAAGTCTATTCCCATATCCTTGGCAAATAAGTTTTTGAAACACATTTTTTTATCCCCTTCCAATACCTAAAATAAGCCATTCTCTTTGAGACTGTAATAATCGCCATCACCTATAACTATATGGTCGAGTACCTTTATACCAATAAGGTCTCCGGCCTCAGAGAGCCGCTTTGTTATCTGTATGTCCTCCTGGCTTGGCGACGAATTGCCGCTTGGATGATTATGCATTAGAATTACTGCATTGCTGCTGTAAACGATTGCCGGCTTGAACACTTCCCTAGGATGCACTATAGAAGCGTTTAAGCTTCCTACAGAAATATTTTCATCACGCAGTATCTCGTTTTTTGTGTTGAGATACAGAACTTTGAAAATCTCCCTGTCAAGAAATCTAAGCTCGCTCATATAGCGATTTGCCACATCTTTAGGTGAGTGCACATCCACTTTTTTTGTAGCGGTCAACTTATCCATTCTTTTCCCGAGTTCAAGAGCGGCAAGAAGCTGGCACGCCTTGGCTTCACCTATCCCGTCAATTTTAACAAGCTCGTCCACCCTGCATCTTCCAAGAAAAGCCAATCCGTCGCGATCTTCACATAAGATCCTTCTTGAAAGTTCAATTGCAGACAATCCTTTCTTGCCGGTTCTGAGCAAAATGGCCAACAGCTCCGGATTGGAAAGACTTCCCGCCCCATTTGATACGAGTTTTTCTCTTGGCCTTTCATCCTCCGGCAATTCCTTCATTGCATATGAACTTTTCATGTCATCCCCCCATTTTTTTCAGCTTTTCAACCAATCTCCCCACAGGAAGACCGACCACATTGAAATAGTCTCCATTTACGGATTCCACCAGGGAAGCTCCAAAACCTTGAATTGCGTATCCTCCCGCTTTTCCCATCGGTTCGCCCGTGTTTATATAACGATCAATCTCAAAGCTGCTTAATTGTTTTATTTTTACGGAAGAATATTCGCAGTAAACCTCTTTAACCTCTTCACTTATGATTGCAACGCCGGTATATACCCTGTGCGTCTTTCCGCTTATTCTTTCAAGCATTTCTTTTGCATCTGATTCATTTGCTGGTTTCCCCAAAACCTTTTCGTAAAATACGACTGTATCGGCTCCTATTACAATACTTTCCGGTTTTCTGACAAATACATCCAATGCTTTTTCAAATGCCAAAGCCATTACTGTTGTTGCCGGATCGTCTTCTACGATTTTCTCCGATACGTCACTCGGTATTGAAATGAATTCAATGCCCAATGACTTCAAAATTTCAATTCTTCTTTCCGATGCTGATGCCAAAACGATTTGTTTTCTTTTCATAAGATCACACCTAACGGCGAGTAGCCGCCAACAGCCCGGCCAACGCTCCAATGAGTCCCGTTACGTTCACATTGAACAACAGTCCTATATGAAAATCCAGAACATATAATTTTAAAGAAAAATTGTCCACTCCCAAAGGAATGGTTTTGGCAAATAACGGAACAATGCCGTATAGTGCGTTTCCCGCCAAATTACCAAGAATCATTCCTATGACAACAGCAACCGAAATTACTAAGACCGACCTGTTTCCTCTTTTCAATCCACTCACTCCCAATCCTTGATAAATGTTGAAATTTCAATATTTTAAACTACAATAAGTGTAACATTTCGAATTTGCCATATCAAGCGATTTTTAGGGCAATAAAAAAAGCGGAAGCGCTGTTTTAAGCGCTCCCGCTTTTTTTATTTTACTTTAGTATAATGGCATCTTTGGGGCATTTTTCAACACACGCTCCGCATCCGATGCATTTTTCAACATCCACCTTGTGCGGTTTTTTCACTTCTCCCTCGATGGCGTCAACCGGACAAACTTTGGTGCATAGTGTACATCCAATGCATGCTTCCTCGTCAATCTCGGCCTTTTTTCTGTTCTCTATGTTTCCTGCAATGGATCCAGTCGGACACTTTTCAACGCATATCATGCACTCCGTGCATTTTGTGTAGTCTATAACCGCCAAATTGTCCACTACATGTATGGCGTCGAACGGGCAATTTTTTTCACAAATTTTGCAACCGATGCAACCCACATCGCAAGACGCCTTTACATCCTTGCCTTTATCCTTGCTGTTGCAGTCGACTATTACTTCTTGTCCATAAGGAACAAGCGCTATTACATTTTTAGGACATGCCTCAATGCAGTTTCCGCAAGCCGTGCATTTATCGTCAATTACTTCGGCTATACCTTTGTCATTTATGAATATTGCATCGAAAGGACATACATCAACGCAAGTTCCCAATCCAAGACATCCGAAAGAGCAACTCTTGCTTCCGCCGTTCACTATATTGGCGGCTTTACAATCCTGTATTCCTATATATTCGTATTTTTCTTTTGCATTGTCGCATGTTCCGTTGCAAATGACATGAGCAACCATCTTTGTGCTGTCTTCAACAACCAGTCCCATGATTTCAGCGACTTTTTCAGCTGTTTCCGATCCTCCTACGGGGCATCCGTTGACTTTGGCTTCGCCTTTTGCAACGGCGTTTGCAAATCCGTCGCATCCCGGATATCCGCATCCGCCACAATTGGCGCCGGGAAGAACTTCCCTTACAGCAACTGCCTTTGGGTCTATTTCAACTGCAAACTTCTGTGAAGCGTAAGCCAAGCCGGCTCCAAAAATCAATCCCATTCCACCAAGGCTCAAGGTAGAATAAATCAAGCCGTTAATATTCATATTCATCACCCTTTCCTTTTAGACTAGTCCTGCAAAGCCCAAGAATGCCATAGACATTAGGCCTGCAGTGATCAGAGCGATCGGGAAACCTTTAAACGGTGCGGGCACATCCGAAATGGCAAGCCTTTCCCGGATTCCGGCAAATAGAATAATTGCCAGGGAAAAACCCACCGCCGCGCCAAAGGAATGGAAAATCGTCTGGACGAAATTCAGTTTGTATTGTATGTTCAGCAGCGCCAAACCGAGAACTGCACAGTTTGTAGTTATCAGTGGAAGGTATACCCCCAATGCCTGATACAGAACCGGGCTCAATTTTTGAAGCACTATTTCAACAAATTGCACAAGCGCCGCAATTACAAGTATAAATGCGACAGTCTGCAAATACTCGATATGGAAAAAAACCAAAATATATTTTTGTACAAGGTATGTAATCATACCTGCCAATGTTATAACAAATGTAACGGCCATGCCCATTCCAGTCGCAGTTTCAACTTGTTTTGAAACTCCGAGAAAAGGACAGATTCCCAAAAATTTCGACATAACGAAGTTGTTTACGAGAATCGAACTGACCAGGATAACGAAGATACTAGCGTTTTCCATTTCAATCCCCCCTTATGACAAACTTTTTTTGGATTTGACGACATTGTAAAGAGCCAGCAATATACCTAAAGCGATGAATGCTCCCGGAGGAAGTATCATCATCAGAGCCGGCTTGTATGCAAACGGAAGTTGCCATCCGAACAAACTTCCGGCTCCAAGCAATTCTCTAACAGACCCCAATACTGTCAATGCCAATGTAAACCCAAGGCCCATTCCCAAACCATCGAAAATGGAATCGATAACTGTATTCTTTGATGCAAAAGCCTCGGCTCTTGCAAGTATTATGCAGTTAACTACAATAAGAGGTATGAAAAGACCCAAAGCCTTGAAGAGAGATGGAAGATACCCTTCCATCAACATTCCGACAATCGTAACAAAACTGGCAATTACAACTATGAATGCCGGTATTCTGATTTTACTTGGTATTATTTTCCTCATCATTGAAATAGCCGCATTGGACGCAACCAATACTGCAGTGGCCGCCAAACCCATTCCAACTCCATTTATTGCAGATGTAGTAACCGCCAGAGTTGGACACATGCCTAACAATTGCACGAATATAGGATTTTCATCCAATAGTCCATTCTTGAAAATTTTCATTAGATTCAATATAATTCACCTCCGGATAGTTACAGGCCCGAAACGATCTTGTAAGCTTCAACAGCCATGTTGACGCCTTTCGTGACCGCTTTGGACGTTATGGTAGCTCCGGAAATTGACTGTATTTCATTTCCGGCGGCTCCCGCTTTGACAACCGTCAATTCAGATTCAGTGTTTTTTCCAACATATTGCCCGTAAAAGTCCGGCAATGTCGCATTGGCTCCCAGACCAGGTGTTTCCTGATGGCTGCCTACTCTCATGCCGGTAACGGTGCCATCCACTGAAACTCCAGTAATGACCTCAACGCTTCCACCGAATCCACCCGGCAAAGACTTGACGGTATAGCCAACTAATGTATCTCCTGAAAGTCCTTCATAAATCTCGACAACCAACTCATTTTCAGCTTTTACCTTGTCGAGCATGTCGTTTTCTATTATTTCAAAAGACTCCGCTTCAGGCAAAACTTCCTGCCTGGACAATCGGCTTGTCATTTCCCTCTGCTCCACAATCTTGTCGATGGTGAAATCATAAACAAGCGAAAGCAGTCCTGCCGCAACGGCGCATATTAAAAGTAGAATCAATCCTAATTTGCTGATTTCTTTCATTATTTTTTCACACCTCCGAACACATTGGATTTGACATACTTGTCAATCAAAGGCGTTACAACATTCATGAAGAGAATGGAGAAAGACACGCCGCCGGGATATCCCCCAAACAATCTGATCACAACTGTAATCAAACCGCATCCAACAGCATATATGATTTGCCCTTTGACAGTCATCGGAGATGAAACATAGTCCGTAGCCATGAAGATGGCTCCCAAAACAAGTCCTCCTGCAAGAAGATGGAACATCATGTAATTGAAATTGAATCCTCCGTAAATCAATGTCAGAACAGCTACGGTACCTAAGTACACAAGAGGTATCCTCGGACTTATTACTCCTCGATAGACAAGATAAATTCCCCCTATGAGGAGGGCCAAAGCCGAAACTTCACCTATGCATCCTCCTATTTTGCCTATGAAAAGATTGAATATGGAAACGCTTTCAGGCACAATCCTGCTCCCCTTTATAAGTGCGAGAGGAGTTGCCTCGGTTACTGCATCAACCGGAAACTTCCAAGTTGTCATCTCTACCGGCCAAGAAGCTATAAGAAATACCCTCGCCGCCAAAGCGGGGTTGATGAAGTTGTGTCCCAAACCTCCAAATGCCTGTTTTACAATTGCGATTGCAAAAATCGAACCGACAACCGGCATCCAGAATGGAACTTCCGGCGGAAGGTTCAATGCCAACAAAAGTCCTGTGACAGCCGCACTGTAATCCATTACTGTAATGGGTTGTTTTCTTATGTTTTGTATGATTGCTTCTGTCGCCATGGCTGCCGCAACCGAAAGCAATACAACAATTAAAGTCTGAAATCCGAAGTAATACATTCCTGCTAACGTAGCAGGGATAAGAGCTATTACCACATCTCTCATTATTTTATCAGTCGCTTCTTTCGACCTGATATGAGGCGATGAAGTGACTATCAATTTTCTTTCCATCTTTACCCTCCTGTTTATTTTGTTTTCCTTCGTTTTGAAAGTATTTCCCTTTTCGCCATTCTGATTGAATGGAGCAATGGCCGTTTCGAAGGACAAATGAAAGAACACGAACCGCATTCGATGCAATCCATGGCATTATTCTTTTCCGCCATATCGAACATTCCGTTCAATGAATAGGCACTGATTGTAAACGGCTGAATGAATGAAGGGCATATGTCTACACACTTGCCGCATCTTATGCAAGGATTCGATTCAGGCAATCTTGCCTGTTCTTCCGTGAATACCAAAACACCCGATGTAGTTTTGGTTGAGGGCAGGTCATCTGTGAATTGAGCAAAACCCATCATCGGTCCTCCAAGAATGAGTTTTCCCGGCTCGCCTTTATATCCACCGGCTTGAGCGATAATTTCACTGATTCTTGTTCCATTTTTTATCATAATGTTTTTAGGCTCGACAATTCCGTCACCTGTAACAGTGCATATTCTTTCGATAAGCGGCATTCCCGTCCTGATTGCCTTGGATATCGCTGACATTGTTGCAACGTTGCTCACAACAGCGCCTGCATCCATTGGAAGAGCTCCTGACGGAACTTCTCTTTGTGAACATGCATAAATCAATTGTTTTTCGGAACCCTGAGGATATTTCGTCTTTACAACCACTACTTGTATGCCCTCGAACTCTTTTGCAGCTTCCTTCATTGAAAGGACAGCATCCATCTTGTTGTTCTCGATGGCAATAAAAGCTTTGCTTAGTCCCAAAACTTTCATTACCGCCCTCAATCCATAAACAACGTCTTCCGGAGTTTCAAGCATGAGACGGTGGTCGGATGTCAAATAAGGTTCGCATTCAGCTCCATTTAAAATCAGTATGTCTATCTTCTTGTCTGGAGGAGGCGACAATTTGACTCTTGTTGGGAAACCTGCCCCGCCCATTCCTACGATTCCGGCCTCGTTGATTATGTCGAGTATTTCTTTGGGATCAAGAATTTCCACGTCGCCCTTTGGAACAACGCTCTCGTGGACTTCATTCAATCCATCGGACTCGATTACGATGCAAGTCCCCGTACCGTTGATAATCATTCTTTTCTCGATTTTCTTCACCGTTCCGGAAACGCTGCTATGAACTGGCGCAGATACAAACCCGCCCGCTTCACCAATTTTCTGCCCAACCTTGACTTTTTCGCCGACTTCCACGATTGCCTGGCAAGGTGCGCCGATGTGTTGCTGAAGGGGAATTACTACGATTTCAGGCTCCAAGGCTTTCTCCACCGGTAAATGTTCTGTCATTTCTTTACTGTGTGGAGGATGAATGCCTCCCCTGAAGGATAAAAGATTCATTGATACTCACCCCTTTATAAATAGTCGTCACATTTATATTCATTATATCGCCAAAGAAATTACAATATAACTTATATCATGCGAACAAAAAAACCAAAAAAAAAAACATATAGTCCATTAACATAGTATCTTTAAAGGTTTTTAAAGTCAATCATTGTTAATTGCATAACGAATATTTTAACCGTTTTGGAAAGTCATTGTTCTATTTTTTCAATGCCTTCCTTTATATGGTCTTTTATCCAACAGATAACATCGACATTGTTCAAAGGAACATCGCCCAATACTTCCTTTATTTCTCTGGTATCGAGTTTAAAACACCTGTCGTCTACATGATGTCTGTATATAAAATCAATATTTATATCCGATATTACAACAGTAACTACAGTGTCTACAATATTGCCGAGAGGAGCGCGGTCTATATGGTCATATCTGAATGAGGCTGTAAGCTCAGTCCCCTTTCCAACTTCCGATTTCATGCTGAAACTGCCATCACAAGTTTCGGCGGCGGATTTTAACATTGGAATGCCCAATCCGACTTTTCTTGTAGTCCTGCTTGTGTAAAACGGATCGGTCACTTTTTTCAGAGTTTCCTCATCCATTCCCTTTCCATCATCCTTTATGCTTATTTCAAGAATATTTTTTTTTATATTCTCGCTAATTTCAATTTCTACCAGTTTGGAATCGGCATGGACTGAATTTTGAGCTATATCCAATATATGCATCGACAATTCCTTCATTTTGACTCCTCCTTGTTGCTTCTTCTCAGCTTTTTGAATATGTTTTCAATGTCTTTTTCATCAACTTCCAACCAATTGTCACGCTCTGAAATGTCATAAAGATAATGGGCATCCGAATTTGAGAGGAAGCGATATTTTCTGTACATAGGATTCTTGCCTATAAATTTTTCAAGTGTCGTCTTTTTTGAAAGCTCCAATGCATCCACATTCAAGTCGGGTGGCAAAAAACCGAGATTGGCAATGAGGCTGAAAGCCTTCCTGTCTATATGCGCAGGTATTGCAATACCCTTGTGCATATGCGCCAATTCAACCAATGCATATATATTCAAATCCACCGAATGTATCAAAAGGCGTTTTTCCTCGCCTTTCAATTCGTCATTCTCGTCAAATATCAACTGCCTGCCCAATAGCTCTTCTGAATTCCGAATCCATTCAAAATGCTTGTCGAGTTCGCCACCGAATGATTTGACCTTTTCAATCGATTCGAAAAGACAAAGTACATGAACTTCCTCTTTTGTCTGCACTTCCATTCCTGGAACTACTATGATTCCATTCCTGCGGCCCAGTTCCATGCAAGCTTCACAGTTGGCCGCATTGTTGTGGTCTGTAATTGCTATCGCGTCAAGCCCTTTTAAAACAGACATGTTTATTATATTGTTCGGAGTCATATCATCATCGCCGCAAGGTGACAGCGCCGAGTGGATATGAAAATCATAATAAAGCTTCATTGCATTCCCATCTCGTTGAGTTTGCATGCCAATGTAAAACTGTCAAGTTCAGAAGTGCACACAATTATGTTTTCTTCGTCCGCTTTCGTCAAAGTATCCTCCTCCACCTCAATGGATTCAGGAACTATTATCATAGGCATCTCCAGGAGGGAAGCGACAGCTATGATATTAAGATGTGTCTGAACTGTAATCCAAATATCACCTTTGCTGCCGTTTGCCATGACCCAACTCAAAAGATCGCAAATGTAAACTCCGTCAACTGTTTTCGTTGAATCCTTTTCTCCGCTGACCTGGTTCAATTTCAATTCCTCGATAATTTCATTAATAATCATTTTCAGCCTCCTGTCCTTTTCTTATTATGCAGTCATCGATTGAAGCTTCGCCCCTCACTATATCCTCCGCCAAAGCTCTACAGCTTGGAGCTCCGCAAGTTCCGCAATCTATTCCGGGCAACTGCTTGTATATTTTTTCTATCATATCCATCTTGTTGATGGCAACTCTTATATCCGAATCCAGCTTCATTACATTTTTCGGTTTGATATCCACTACCCAATCCTTCATTTCAAAATTAATCGTTTCAATTGCTTTTTCCTTGTCGATGGCTTCGAACTGGCTCTCTCCGATTTCTTCTGAAATACGCCTTATTCTCGCTTTTGCGATAAAAGAATTTTCCATTGTAAGGGGTCCTCCAATGCATCCGTTTACGCAGGCATATCCCTCGAAAAAATCCACATCGTTAAGCTTTCCAAGTTCCATTCCTTCCAATACTTCTATTACGTTTTCTATGCCGTCAACAGCAAGATAATTTTTGGCTTTTATACTGAAACTCTGTCCATTTGCTTTTGCCCACCCTATTCCAACACTTGATGAGTTCTGCACCTGCTTTCTTATCTTTACATCGGGATAAATCTTCAGAATCTTGGAATAAACAGATTCTATTGAAATGGCTCTGTCAACATACGACTTCCTTATTCCAACCGGATTCTTAATGCTTGTTATCTTCGCGGGACATTCCGTTATGTAAAATGTCCCTATTTCATCCATAGAAAGACCGGTTTTCTCCACGGCCTCACGTTTTGCCAGCCTTGCGGCTATTTCCATCGGCGTCTCGAGTTTAATTATCCTGTCTATCAAAGATGGAAATCTTATTTGTATCAGCCTTATTATTGCAGGGCAAAGTGTAGAAATAAGCGGTCCGTCTTTTTCTCTGTTTTCCAATCTGTTTTTCAATGCTATGGACAGATAATCAGCGGCCTTTGCTACATCATATACTTCATCGAACCCAAGCTCATAAAAAGAGTTGAATATCTTGTTTATTTTCTTGCTCAAATGAAATTGCCCATAAATCGGAATGGAAACCAGAGCTATATTGTATTTGTATTTTTTCATGTCGGACAAATCGTCTGTCAATGCCCTTTTCGCATGATATGGACATACTCTTATACACTCTCCACAGTCTATGCAGCGTTCGTTTATGATTTCGGCTTTTCCGTTGCGAAGACGTATAGCCTCGGTCGGACATCTTTTCAAGCAATTAGTGCATCCGTTGCACTTTGTTATATCCAAATTGACTGAATGCCAATAATTTTCCATCAAATTCCCTCCATCAAATATTAAAAATCATTTCCACTCTTGTTTCCGCTCCCTTGGAAGATTCAATACTGAATTGGTCACTTGTTCTTTTCATATTCGGCAATCCCATACCTGCTCCAAACCCCATTTCGCGCGCTTCGTTCGAGGCTGTGGAAAATCCTTTTGTCATGGCTTTTTCAAGATTTTCGATTCCGTTTCCCTTGTCATGCGCTATTACAATTATTTTATCGTGCGAGATTTCTGTGGTAATTTTGCCTCCTTCGGAATGAATAACTATGTTTATTTCCGACTCGTAAGCCGCTATTGCCACCCTTCTTACTACCTTTGCATCGATTCCTATTTGATTAAGCACTTTCTTGATATTGCTTGATGCAAGTCCCGCCTTGGAAAATTCCTCTTTGCCAACTTCGTATTCAAGCTTTATTGTTTTTTCCGATTCAGCCATATGATTATTCCCCTTCTATTTCGATTGCGCCAAGTCCGTTCTTGTAAAGCAAACCGCTTGCTTCGAATAAAGTATGTCTGACTCCCATTAAAACCATTTTTTTCTCTTTCGCCAATCTGCAAACCTCATCATCGGGTTTTTTGCCCCTGACAAATACAATATTGGACAAATCGAGCATTTCAGCAGTCCTGATCACCTGCAGATTGGTTAAACCTGTCAAAAGGAGCACCTTGTCATCTACAAAAGCCAATACATCGCTCATCAAATCACATGAAAAAGCCGCTTTCACTTCCCTTTCCATGTATTCCTCTCCTGCCAATATTTCAGCATTAAGTATTTCTTTTGCTTCTCTCAGTAACATTACAATCCCCCTTTAACGCTTTAAATTCCATTCAGATACAGTTCCGACAAATCGTCCATGCAATCTTTATTTTCGGTTTCAGCAACCTTCTTCAAAACTTTCTCCAACGATTCATACCAAGCACCAAGGCCATCAAAGAAAACTCCTCCTGAATCGAGGTCCTCAAGCCTCAGCTTCAAACTTTCCACCGCAGCCAAATTAACGGATACAGTTTCGACAAAATTTTCCCGCGTCAAGTTTGAATTCAAATATCCGACATAATCCGATTGGACATCTCCAATTATTGAAATCGCACTCTCGTAATCCTCCACGCATGAAAGCGCTTCTTTTTCTTTGTCAGCTTCATATGAAACTTCAATTGTTTTTTCAATTCTGTATAAAAAAGCATCGTCTGCAATATCCTTTGCTGCATTCTTGAAATATTCGTTAAGGGCAACGTCGGCATAAACTACATTTAAGACCTTGAAATTGTTTTCCTCGACAATTGTTCCAAACTCGCCACTTTCGTTCAATTCACCCAGAAAATTTTCTGCGTTTTCCCTTGTTGAAAAGCCGCCAAGTTGATAAGCATAGAGCTTCAAATTAATTTGCTCAGTCTTCATTCCAACCTGTTTGTTTCCATCTTCAATTACCGTTTCCACAGGTTCTTCAATTTCATCTTCTTGATTTTCACCAGTCGTCTTTTCCAACAAATCCGATATTTCCATACCTTGCTCTTCATGGGCTCCCGAAGCTGCCGTTTCTTCTCCTGAAGCCAATTCCGCTTCAGCTGATATGGGCTTTTCGTTTCCTGAAAGCATGAACTTTACTCCGTAGAAACCGACCAATGCTGAAATTACACATAAAAATAAAATTGAAAGAATTATTCTTCCGCTTCTGTTTTTTCTGCTTCTTTTGCTTCTTTTGTTTTTATATCTTTGAGCCATAATATCGTCCCCGCTTCGTTAATATTATATCATATTTATATGTTTGTATTGTCCAGGATTTTTTTGGTTCTTATCTTTCTTTCCGCCATTTCAACAGGTGAATCAATATAGTCCTTTGCCTGCTTGTAGTTTGCTGTCCTTAATATTCTGTTTTCTTCAAGAGATACGAATTTTGTCATCACGCCGGCTCCGAAAGCGATTATCGTTTGAAGGTCGTTCATCATCTGTATGTTGTAGAGACATTCCTTTCCCGGCTTTGCATATCCTATGTTCTCCATGTTTCCCAGCATGTACTTTTGCCTGTACATATAGTAAGGCTCCATTCCCAGTGAAACCGCTCCGTTTTCAGCAATATTTATCATATTGGCAACCGCTTTTTCGCCTGGCAGCATTTTCACAACAGAGCTCTTCCTCATTTCGGCATTCTTCTTTAGCGCCAATGTATGCACCGTTAAATTGTCAGGCCTTATTATGGATACATCTTTCATGGTTGATTCCATTTCAGGGATATCTTCTCCCGGCAGTCCGACTATCAAATCCATATTGATTGAATTGAATCCGTAAGGTTTGACCATTTCCCATACTTTGTGGACATCCTCGGACGTGTGGCCCCGTTTTACTATTTCCAAAGTCTTGTTGTTGAATGTTTGCGGATTTATGCTTATTCTGTCGACTCCAGAATTTTTCAAAACGGACAGTTTCTTTTCATTTATTGTATCCGGCCTTCCGGCTTCCACGGTGAATTCTTTTAATTTGCTTAAATCAAGTGTTCCGTGCAAAACGTCCATGACTTCCTTGAGCAGGGTTGCGGACAACTCTGTAGGTGTTCCTCCGCCCATATATACCGTTTCTATTTCATATGGAGCAATTTCTTTTGAATAACGTTTTATTTCAATCGCCAAAGCCTCAACGTATTTTTTTTTCATTTCGTCTCCGGCATTCACCTTTGTCGGAAATGAACAATAGAGGCATTTGCTGGGACAAAACGGTATGCCTAAGTAAACTGAAATTTTTTGGGGGTCGGGCGGATAAATGAAATCATGCTCCAAACCTGCAACCTGCATGACCAGATTTATTTTTTCTTTTGATATCAAATATTCGCTTTCCAATTTCAATCTTATGTCTTCACGCTTCATTCCGATTTGAATCATTTCATGAACAAGCTTTGAAGGCTTTATGCCTGTTAGAATTCCCCAAGGAAGAATATTTTCACTTTCGTCCCCAAGAATAGTCTTGACCATCAAATGCTTCAACCTTCTGCGCACTTGCTTTTTGTTTTCACGTTCGTCCACTGAAAGGAGCTTCACTATTTCATGTTTTTCAGAAATTTCATTTTCCTCGTTCTTCCATAACGCTCTCATATTTAACGCGTAATCTTCTGAGCTGTAGATGATTGCCAAAAAGGGACCGCATCCGTCCAGGTCCCTTGTCTCTTCCAATTTGTCTGTTTTGAAAATCGCCTTTGCCAAAGCTTCTATGTCGTAACGATAAGTCGAATCCGTCATGTATATCTTCATTTCATCAATTCCTTGTCTGCAATATGAATGGATTGCTTTTTCTTTCAATCCCTATTGATGTTTCGGGTCCGTGGCCCGGAAATACTCTTGTCTCATCCGGAAATTTCATGAGTTTGTCCATTATCGACGACATCAACGCTCCCATCGAACCCTTGTCCAAGTCTGTTCTGCCAATGGATCCTCTGAAAAGAGTGTCTCCCGAAAAAAGCGCATCATTAATTTTTAAGCATATTCCTCCTGGCGAATGTCCGGGGGTATGAATTACAAAAGCCATGATACCGTCAACAGTTATTGTATCTCCGTCTTTCAACAAACCATCTTCATGAAAGCTTATGTTGTCCCCTCCTGACATTGCTGACATGTTTTTTTCGGCATCGTGCAGCATGTATGCATCTTTTTTATGAATCAAAATCTCTGCATTTGTTATGCTCCTTAATTCTTCGGCAGCTCCTATATGATCCAGATGCCCGTGTGTCAAAACAATTTTTTTTGCCTTGAGTTTACATTTTCGAAGGTATCCAACTATGTCTTTCACATTTCCTCCCGGATCCACAACAATGGCTTCGTTCAATTGTCCGCCATGAATAATATAGCAATTTGCCGCATATATACCTGTTACAAGTCGTTCTATCTGCATTTTGCACCACCTAAAATTTTTTGTTGCTGTCCACCAGCAATGTGACGGGTCCGTCATTTTGTATGTCTACCATCATATGTGTTTGAAAAACGCCCGTTTCAACATGAATCCCAAGCATTTTCGCCTCTTCAACAAATATTTCATACAGCTCGTTTGCAGGCTCCGGCTTCGCCGCCCCGGTGAACCCCGGACGTCTTCCTTTCCTGCAATCACCAAGCAAGGTGAACTGCGATATTACAAGCATTTCGCCTTTTATGTCTAAAAGGGAAAGATTCATTTTTTCATTCTCGTCCTCGAAAATTCTCAGGTTCGAGATTTTTTCCACCATGTATTTTGAATCTTTTTGTTCGTCGCCTTCCTCTACACCCAAAAGCACTGTAATCCCTTTTTCTATTTCCCCTCTGATCTCTCCATCGACTGAAACGCTTGATCTTGAAACTCTTTGAACCACAGCTCTCATATTTTCCCTCCTATGAAGTCACACGCTTGACATCCATTACTTCCGGTTTGTTCTTCAATTTTGTTATCAGTTTTTCTAATTGGCTTGTATCGAAAATCAGTATCGTCAAATTAATAATAGCCAATTTTTCTTTTGTTATCTTTGCATTGATTCCAACTACTTCCAGATTGACTTCCGATATTATGTTTGTAATTTCTGAAAGCAAGCCTTTTTTGTCAGGAGCAACAATCTGTATTCCCGTTTCATAGGAAGTATCCTTGTCCCTGTTCCATTCAACCTCTATGAATCGATCGGCTGTTTTGTCTTCATTCTTAATATTTGGACAGTCTTTGCGGTGAATCGTTATTCCTCTGCCGCGAGTTATGAATCCAATTATGTCGTCTCCAGGAACCGGACTGCAGCATTTGGCAAAACGAACCAATATGCTGTCTATACCTTTCACCGTAATTCCCTGGTCCTGTTTTCGTTTCTTCTTATCTGCTTTTTCCGTTTTCTTTTTTGTTTTTTCCGCCAATTCCTCTTCTACAGTCAATTTTTTGTCGTCTTTATGTTCAGCTCTGAATTTTTCCTTCAATTTAGGCATTACCTGATTAAGGGAAATGCCTCCATATCCCAAAGACGCATATAAATCATCAATGGCATTTAAACTGAGCTTCTTTACTGCCGAATTGAGCCAATCGACCTGTAGAAACTCTTTTGCCGAGTATCCAAGTCTTTTCACTTCCTTTTCGAGCATGTCTTTGCCTTTTAAAACATTTTCCTCTTTTCTCTCTTTCTTGTACCACTGCCTGATTTTGTTTTTTGCCTGAGTGCTTTTCACAAACTTAAGCCAGTCCCTGCTTGGCCCGTTGGAATGGGCGCTGGTTATCACCTCTACAATATTCCCCGTTTTCAGTTTGTAGTCCAGCGGAACTATTCTTCCGTCCACCTTGCCGCCTATGCAACTGTTCCCGACTCCCGAGTGGATCTTGTAGGCAAAATCAACCGGCGTTGAACCCATCGGAAGCTCTACTACATCTCCTTTGGGAGTAAATACAAAAACCTGGTTTGTAAACAAATCTATCTTGAGGGATTCCACGAATTCCTTGGGATCCTTGAGGTCTCTCTGCCACTCAAGCATTTGTCTTAGCCACGTTAGCTTCTTGTCTATGTTTTCCTCTTCGACGCGGCCTTCCTTGTATTTCCAATGGGCCGCAATACCGTATTCAGCTATTTTATGCATGTCTTCTGTTCTTATCTGTATTTCAAACGGCTCGCCTTTGGGTCCTATTACTGTAGTATGAAGGGATTGGTACATATTGGTTTTTGGCATCGCTATATAGTCTTTGAACCTTCCAGGTATCGGTTTCCACAGAGTATGCACTATGCCCAAAACACCATAGCAGTCCTTGATGTTGTCTACAATTACACGTATCGCAGTCAAATCGAATATTTCCTCGAAGCT
>DATFJE010000182.1:0-2759 GCA_035269385.1 Clostridia bacterium | reverse complement strand
TTTTGGAATCGGATGTCAAACTTATTGGAATAATAGGAAGCCATACGCTTTTTGTTCCTGTTGACGAGCACTGGAAGCTTGGGGACGATGCATATGTTAATCTTGTCTACAAAACTCCTGTAATATCAGAGTACGAGCATTCTACAATAACCGTTTATTTGAATGATACACCGGTGAAATCATTTTGGATAGATGAGGGTACTTCTGGATCGAAATCCTTGAGGATACCCTTGGACAAGAGCAGACTCAGGACGGGATTCAATGAAGTCAAATTTTTGACATATCATAGGCTTACAGATGACTTGTGTGAGGATGACGTCAATCAAGCGAACTGGGTGCTTCTTGAAAAAGGGACCTATGTGCATATTGAGTACGAAGAATTGCCGGATGTTTCCAATTTGAGCGATTTCCCCTATCCCTTCATAAAAGAGAGCAGGGATGTCCCGGTGGATTTTGTTTTGACTCTTCCTTCCGAACCTACCGAAGCGGAAACGTCTGCGGCCATCATTCTGGCTGCATATGCGGGAAAGACAAACAGATACAAGAATGTGAATCTTTCCGTAGAAAGCTTCAATGAAGCCGATAAAACAAACAATAACTTAATCCATATTTGCAACTCAATAGAAATTCCTAAAAGTCTCAAGGGTCAATTCTCTGAAGATGAAATTGAAAAAATGAAATCAACGGCTATAATAAAAAAGCTTGTTTCTCCATTCAATTCTGAAAAAAGAATAATTGTTGTGGCATCTGAAAACGACAAGGCCTTATTGAAAGCGGTCAAGGCTTTGTCAATAAGCGATATGGTTGAGCAGATGGAAAATGAAAGCGAATGGATAAGAGAAGACAAGGACCTTAAGAAAATCGAGGAAAAAGACACTGAATTTGTTGAGCTGAAGGAACTGGGATATGGCGACATATTGTTTAGAGGAGCGAAGCGCGGAAGCGCAACTGTTTCGGTCGAAGTACCACAAACCTGGAAGCTCAAAGAGGATGCTAAAATTCTGGTGAAGTTCAGATATTCGGACATAGTAGATTGCGACAAGTCATCCTTGAGCATTTTCATGAATGATGTGCCGGCAGGTTCAAAGCAATTTGACGAGATAAACAATAATGACGATACTTGCGTATTAAAAATACCCAAAGAAGTAATAGACGACAAGTTTCTTATGATTCGTTTTGAAATGTCTATTATGCCTGAGGAGTATGACTGTAAGGCGGCTTCCTATGACAAGAATCTTTGGGGATATATTTCGAATGAAACAGTTATATACTTATCGCATCAAAAAAAAGAAAGCTATTCTTTTGACGAATATCCGGCACCATTTATCGAAAGGAAAAAGGCAAATGATTTAGTATTTGTAATGCCTGATTCAATAGGAACGGACTATATTCAAAATGATTGCAACATAATGGCTTTCATGGGCCATGAAATTGAGGAAATAGAAAAAATGGAGCTTGTGAAAGCCGTGGACTTCGGTTCATTTGAGCAGAATGGAAATATGATAGTTATTGGAACGCCTGAATCCAATAGCATGATAAAGGAACTAAATGAAAAGTACAATATTTCTTACGAAAATGATTGGCTTGAATTTGAGGACTTCAAGGAAATAAAGCTTCTTGATTATTTCAGGAAAAACGTTGGAACCTTGCAGATAATCGAGTCGCCGTACAATTCCGAAAAGATGATTTTGATAGTTTCGGGTCCAAATGAAAAAACAGTAGAACATGCCGTGAAATTCCTGACTACTTTTGAATTGTTTGAAAAACTCTATGGGAACACAGCATTCATAAGCGAGTCGGGGGCTTTGAGAACGGGATATGTTGGACAAGAACCGGAATCAAAGAAAGAAGCAGACAAGGAAGATTTTGATGACGCTCAAGTGGCGGGTAGAAGGGAAAACCTGGCATCTGATGAAATAAAGCTTTTTGTTGCCATAGCTGGAAGCACATTCATTTTGATGATGCTATTCCTGGTTTATGTAACAAGAAAAAGGAAAAGAGAATAAAATTTGAACGAATATGGATTTGGATAAGAAGGTAAATCTAATGGATAAAATTTTTGAAAAATGCTTGATTGCAGCCGTTACTTTATTGCTTCCTTCTGCTATCATTCTTACCAGCATGGAGGCAACGGCGCTTAATGCGGAATTGTATGGAGCTTTGCAAGAAAAATATGGAGTTGAAGATGTCGTTGGAACGGATTTAAATGAATTAGGGCGAATCAACGAAAGTCTTGTGAAATACCTTAGAGGTAGAACTGATTCGCTTGACATGAAAGCGGAAATCGGAGGTGAAAGTGTAGAGGTTTTCGGCCAAAGGGAAAAAGCTCACATGGTTGATGTCAAGAGCTTATTCATGGGAGGGTTTTACCTGAGGAACGTGCTTCTTGCGCTCACAATCCTTTTTTTGTATCTTCTTTACTTTGCGGGCGGAAAGAGCATCGCAAAACCCGGTCAGGCTATTCTTTATTCCGGTTTTGCGATGGCTGCATTTTCAAGTATTATAGCATTTATGATCTTTACGGATTTTCAAAAGTACTTTATAGCTTTCCATGAAATTTTTTTTACAAACGATCTTTGGATGCTTGATCCAGAGACTGATATCCTTATCCAGATGCTTCCAATCGAGTTTTTTGTGGCGATAGTAAAACGCACCGCGTACGTATTCATAGCCCAATACGCGCTAGTTTTAGGGCTTGCATATCTTGTTGTCAGGCGTGGGCGAATAATCAAGAAGTGACTAAAAGCTTGATTGCCATA
>DATFJE010000181.1:0-11126 GCA_035269385.1 Clostridia bacterium | reverse complement strand
TGATGAAAATTTTTACGCTCAAATGCATGAAGAATCGAACATAACTGAAGTTGTAGGGACAGATTCGAAGGAATTGTCTGAGATAAGCGCAGGCATAATCGCCTATCTTAGAAACCGGACGGATTCGCTTGATATGAAGGCGGTAATCGGCGGAGAAAGCGTCGAGGTTTTCGGAGAAAGGGAAAAACTGCACATGGTGGATGTAAAGAAGCTTTTTATGGCCGGCTTCTATTTGAGAAATGTTTTTTTGGCCTTTGTGGTCTTGGGTCTTTTCATACTTTACGCCATTGACGGCAGAAAAATCAAAAAGCCCGCCAAGGCAATATTTGCATCGGGCTTAACTGTGGTTTTGGCGGCAATCGCCTTTGCCGTAATGGTTTCCACCGATTTTCAAAAGTACTTCATCGGTTTTCACAATGTTTTTTTTACAAACGACCTGTGGATTTTAAATCCTGAAGCGGACGTATTGATACAGATGCTGCCTCTTGAGTTTTTTATTGAGGCGGTCAAAAGAACCATCTATGCGTTTGTCATACAATACGCATTGGTTTTGGGTTTTACATTCGCCGCATTGAGGCGGCATCAAAGAATCATGAAGTAAAGACAAGTTTTATTGCCATTGCTACGACGGCGAACGCCAGGATTATTTTTATCCAGCGGTCGCCTTTTTTGACCGCGAAATTGCTGCCAATCCATGCGCCGGCACTGTTGCCCACTGCCAATGTAAGGCCCAGAATCAAATCGACCTTGCCGTTTGTAGCGAACACTACGAGTGCGAAAAATGTATAAATGGCTACTATGAATACCTTTATGCTGTTTATTCTTACAAGGTCGTATCCGGTTATCCATGTCAGGGAGGCTATGATTATGAAACCGACCCCGGCTTGTACAATCCCTCCGTAGAGTCCGACGAAGAAAAATGCAGCTGTTGCTGCAAGCTTTTGCTTGAATGTCATCGGGGACGTCAGCTCTTTTTGTTTTGCTTTCGGTTTGAACAGAATAAGCATAAGGACCATTATCATCACGCCTGCAAGCAGGCGGTTGAATATATGGTCAGGTATTTCTACGGCTATGGACGAACCCAATGCCGCACCAAAAACCGCGGGAACCGCAAGCATAAGAACGAGTCGCCAATCGAAATAACCCTTGCGCTTGAAGTTTGCTGTAGCAGTCGCATTTTGAAACAGAAGCGCCACCCTGTTTGTTCCATTTGCTACAGCAGATGGCAACCCCATGAAAATCAATGCCGGCATTGTCAAAAGAGATCCTCCTCCTGCCAAGGTATTCAAGAATCCGGCGCAGATTCCAACCAACAGAATTATTGTTACATGTAAAAGGTTCATAAGGCATCCTCCAGTCTATGTGATTCCTTTATACTATACTACAAAGAAAGCACATCAAGAAAACAAATACTGCATTTTTTTGAATGCAAATGAAACTGATTGTATAGTGTCTTTTTATGTTCCAATGTGAAGGGAAACAGCTTTGTCTTATCGAAATACTACAAGGAAGACAATAATTGAAAAAGGGGTTCGCAATGGGAATGAAAATAATAGCCGGAAGAGCGGGCAGCGGAAAGACGGATGCCTTGTACAAACTGGCAAAAAACAGAATAGCGAAAGGATTAAATGCGGTTTTGATAGTTCCGGAGCAATACAGCTTTCAGGCGGAGCGCGACCTGGTGGAAAGACTCGATAAACCAGGTGTTTTGGGTGCGGAAGTTTTAAGTTTCAGTCGTCTTGTGCACAGAATTTTGGAGGTCGAAGGCGGACTCGGAACAAATCATATAAGCGACTTGGGAAAAACAATGCTTCTCCGCAAGGCATTTGAGGAAAACGGAGAAGCTTTTGGAATATTCAAAAGTTCATTCAAGAAACAGGGATTCATAAGCCAACTGAACGATTTTCTCAACGAACTCAAAAAAAACGGAATCATACCATATGAACTGCTTTCAACAGCTGAGGAAATACGCGGACTCGAATTGCTTAAGGGAAAATTGAAAGACATTGCTTTCGCATATGAATATATGGAGAATGCCTTGAAGGAAAAATATTCCGACACATGGGACCTTTATGAACTTGCAGAAGAAAAGCTCGTGAAATCAGACTACTATAAAGATACGGTTTTTTATTTAGATGGTTTTGCAGGATTCACAGGACGTGAAAAAACCCTTGTCAAGGCGCTTTTGGAAAAATCGGAAGATGTTGTGATTACTCTTGGGTGCGACACCGGGGACCATGGAGATTCCTATGTCTTTTCCAACACATTGAGAACACTTGAAGAGGTAAGGACATTGGCAAATGAAGCAGGTGGGGAATTCGAGCTGGAAGTCTGCGAACCGTCAAGCGGCAATGGTGAACTTTCTTTTTTGCGAGATCATTTCTATAGCTATCCCACTGTTTCATATAATGGGAAACCGGAAAACATAGTAGTTTTTGCCGCCAAGAATCGTTTTTCTGAAATAGAGAATGCAGCCGGAGAAATATTGCGGCTCGCAGACGAGAAAAAATATCGTTACAGGGATATTGGAATCATATGCGACATGTCAATCTACGGTGAAGGCATAAGAAGAATTTTTGCGGATTACGAAATTCCATGCTTCATAGATCAAAAGAGGGCAATATCAGGCAGCTCGATGGTACGATACGTATTGTCGGCCATTGAGACAATAAAAAGCAACATGAAATATGATGATGTCTTTTCCTACCTCAAGACAGGTTTGTCCGATATAGACAGGGAAACTGTCGAAAAGCTGGAAAACCACGTTCTGGAAAGAGGAATCAGGGGAAGCCTTTGGAGCAAGCCGTTTGACGTCGACAGGCTTGAATTTGGAGATGTTCTTGAGGAGGCCCGCATTAAATTGTGGGGACGCTTCAGCACATTCAAGGCTAAAATGGAAAAGGCTGAAAACATAAGGGGATTTGTGGAAGTCCTATATGAATTTCTTGTTTTGGGGGAAGTCGAAAACAAGACTGAATCATTTGTCGAAAAGCTCATTCAAGAAGGAGATTTTGAATACGCAAGCGAATATTCCCAGATATGGAATATAATTATGGAAATCTTTGACCAACTCATAGAAGTTGGAGGGGATGAAAAGACAGACATTGCGACCTTTGTTGAAATTTTGAAATCGGGAATAGAGAGCTATGAAGTTGGAATCATACCGTCTACTATAGACCAGGTGCTTGTAGGCGGACTAAAGCGCACCAGGTCCCACAGAGTAAAGGCGCTGTTTGTTATAGGAATAAATGACCGCGTCATACCGTCTGTAGTCGAGGATGCAGGAATAATGCTTGATGAAGAAATAAGGGTAATGCAGTCAAAGGGCTTGCCGGTTACAATGGACGGAGACACAAGGGTTGACGAGGAGCGTTTCGCATTGTACAACGCAATGGCAAGACCGACAGACTTCATATGGTTCAGCTATGCTCTTGCCGATGCCGAGGGGCAAAGCCTCAGACCCTCAATATTGGCGGGCAGACTGAAGCAGCTTTTTCCTGAAATGGATGAAACGGGCGACAATATGGGTCCAAGGCCCGAAAGGACTTTCAGAGCGCCTAAAGCGGCATATGGCCACGTTGTAGAGTCCATAAGGAGATACATCGAAGAACACCGGCCCATGACGGAAACTGAAAGGGCTATGGCGTCTTGGATCAGGGAGTCGCCATATTTTGAATCTGATTTTAAAACAACAAGCAAAGCTTTGTTTCATGACAACAAGGAATGGAAATTGGGAAGAGAAGTTGCAGCCTGTCTTTACGGAAGGCCTTTCCATTCAAGCAGCAGCAGAATAGAAAGATACTACAGGTGCCCATTCCAGCACTTCGTGACATACGGACTCCGACCTAAAGAAAGAAGGGTCTATGAGTTGAAGAGCCCCGACGTAGGAAGCATTTTTCATGAATCCGTGGAATTGTTCACTAAAAAAATAGCCGACAGTGGAAAAGACTGGCATAAGCTTTCGAAGGAAGAAATTGACGGCATAATGGGTGAATCGGCCAGGGAGACAATCGAAGGATTCAACGGCAAGCTTCTTGAAAGCACCGAGCGATACAAGTATTTTGCAGACAGAATTGAAAGAGTCGCGAAAAAAACAGCAGAAATGGCGGTTGAGCATGTAAAGAAAGGTGAGTTTACTCCAATTGCTTCAGAGATAGGCTTTGGAGTTGACAAAGAGATGCCTCCGATTGTAATAGAAACGCCAGATGGACAAAAAATCAATCTTGAAGGACGAATAGACCGAATTGACATTTGTGAAAACGAAGGAAATCTTTACATAAAGGTAATCGATTACAAATCATATGAAAAGCCTTTTAAAATTGGAGACACCTGCTACGGACTGCAGATTCAGTTGCCGGTATACTTGAATGCGGCTTTGCAGGATGCAATAGCCAAGGGTAATAAAACGGTGCCGGCAGGAGCTTTCTATTTCAAGATTGATGATCCTATGATAGAGGATACCGGTTTGGATGAAAGTGGTATGGAAGCTGAATTCAGGAGCAGGTTCAAGATGAAGGGGGTTGTCCTTCGGGACGAGAAAGTCATAAGGCTTATCGACATGGAGCTTGATGAAGGTAAAACATCCGATATAATTCCGGTTAAGCTGAAAAAGGATTCAAGTCCGGCAAAAGGGACGGGTTCGCTCGAAAAAGATGATTTCGACAACCTCTTGAAATTTGTTTTAAAGGCAGTGGGTGATGCTGCCGAAAGCATACTTGACGGAAGAATGGAAGCCGCTCCGTTTAGAAAGGGAGCTGAAAATGCTTGTGCCTTCTGCGATTTTGCCTCCATTTGCCAATTCGACAAAGACTTTAGCGGCAATACATACAGAAACCTGAAGCCATTGTCTGAAAAAGAGGCTCTGGAGCGCATCGAAGAGGAATTGAGAATATCAAAGGATGAAAAGGAAGAAGGAGGCGGAAGCCGTGGTTGATTGGACAAAACAGCAAAAAGAAGCTATTGAGACCAGGGGAAGCCATCTTCTTGTATCGGCAGCGGCAGGGTCGGGAAAGACGGCTGTTCTTGTAGCAAGAATACTCGACATGATGATTAAAGAAAGAATAGATATCGATCAAATGCTCATAGTCACATTCACACATGCGGCAGCCGCTGAAATGCGAGAAAAGATACTATGTGCGCTCACCGGACTTTTGGACGATGGCAAAATCGACCGGGAAACGGCAGAATTCCTCAGAAGACAGATGAACAGGCTCAACAGGGCTTCGATTCAAACATTGCACGGCTTTTGCATCGAAGTAATAAGAGCCGGATTTCATGTAATTGACATTGATCCTGAGTTCAGAATAGCGGATGATCTTGAAAGAAACATGCTAAGGGACCAGGCACTTGAGGAAACAATGGAAGAAAACTATGCACAAAGAGTGCCCGAATTCCTAAACCTCATAGAGGCTTTTAGCAATAACAAGGATGACGAGGCTTTCAAAAACACTATAAAAAAAATTCATTCTTTCGCTAAAAGCATGCCTGAGCCATGGGAATGGATGAAAGATTCCATTTCATTATTCGGACAGTCATATGAAGATTTTAAAAATGGAGAGTGGATGATGGAAATAAAAAGACAGCTTGCAATGGAGCTGATGGATATTTCCAAAGAGAATGGTGAACTTATAAAAATAGCAGAAATGCCTGACGGCCCTTTGCCTTATCTGGATGCCCTGATGTCGGATGCAGATTTGGTTGAAAAGCTTATTTTGTCTGCAGAAAGGGACATTGAGGATTACTTTGATGTTTATTCAAAGAAAGTAGGGGAAAATTCAAATCAGGTTTTCGATAAGTTGAGGCCAATAAGGAAAGCCGACAAGGAGTTTATCGATATTGAAAAAATCGAAAAAGTGAAGAATGGGAGAGACAAGCTTAAGAAGCGCATAAAGGGTCTTCAGGCAAAATATATTGACTGCCCTATAGAGACAGCCTATGGACATATGGAAAAATTGAAGCCGGATATAGACTACCTGGCATTTTTTGTTAAAAAGCTTGACGAAAGGTATCTGCATAAAAAAGCTGACAGGCGGCTCATGGATTTCAACGATCTTGAGCATTTTGCTCTTGCCATACTTAATGATGAAAGGATGGCTGGCAGATTCAAGGGGAAATATCGTCAAATATTCATTGACGAGTATCAAGACAATAATAGGATGCAGGAAGCAATAATCGGCATGATTTCCTCGTCAGACAATATCTTCATGGTTGGAGATGTAAAGCAGAGCATATACAGGTTTCGATTGGCTGAGCCGGGCATATTCATTTCCAAATATCTGAAGTATGGACAAGAAAAAACTGATGGAAAAAGGATTGTGCTGAACAAAAATTTCAGAAGCAGAAAAACAATATTGGAAGCAATAAATTTTGTTTTTGGAAACATAATGAACGAGACCACGGGAGAAATTGAATATGACAAGGACACTAAACTCTACACAGGAAAAGATTTTCTTTCGGAAAGGGCGGAATCAGTCGAGATTCATATGCTTGAAAAGCTGTTCGAAACAGACAGCGTAATGCTGGATGAAGAAATAGCCGAGCTGAATCATTCGCAGGCCGAGGCTGTATTGACTGCCAGGCTCATAAAAAGGCTTCTGAACGAAGAAACCTACGATCCTAAGATAAAGGCTTATCGGCCAATTGAGTACAGGGACATTGTGATACTTTCACGAGCTGTAAAAAACTGGGCCGACGTTTTCTATGAAGTCCTAAGTGAAGAGGGAATACCTGTTTATACAGAAGACAGCGGCGGTTATTTTGACACCCTTGAGATAAAGCTTCTCGTTGATTTGCTGAAGCTGATTGACAACAGGATGCAGGACTTGCCTCTTTTGTCGGTGCTTCGTTCTCCCGCAGGCGGGTTTTCAATTGAAGAAATGACGCAAATACGCATGAATTATCAAAACGGAACTTATCATGAAGCCGTATATTCATACATGATGGAAAAGAACGATGAGCTTTCAATTAAGCTGAATGAATTTTATTCAAAACTGGAAAGATGGAGCAAAAGGTCGCAATACATGAAACTTGACGATTTTATTTGGACGCTTTCGGTTGAATCGGGTTATATGGCTTACATATCGGCAATGCCGGGAGGCATAAGGCGCCGTGAAAACCTTAAGGTTTTGATGGACCGGGCATCGGCACTTTCAAAAGGTTCATGCGGAAGCCTTTTTGAGTTCATAAGGTTCATAGAAAATGTTTTAAAAAGCAGGGGGGACATGGATACGGCTGCTGTTTTAGGGGAAAAGGACAATGTTGTCCGAATGATGACGGTCCATAAAAGCAAAGGCCTTGAATTTCCGGTTGTCATTCTTTCCGGATTGGGGAAAAAGATGAAGAGAAACGGAACGAAAAATGATTTGCTCATGCACCGTGACTTGGGAATAGGATCGAAATATTATGATATAAGAAAAAGGGTGTACAGAGAAAGCATTCCGCAAGCGGCAATCAAACTTCGCTCATTCAGGGAGTCGGTTGCGGAGGAAATGCGTATACTGTATGTTGCAATGACAAGGGCTTCTGACAGGTTGATGCTCGTTGGATCCGTCAGAAATGCCGAAAAAGAAATTGCAAAGTGGTCGGAAAACATGACAGACTATTCCATACTTGACTCAAATTCGTTTTTAGACTGGATAATGGGTCCCGTTTCAACAATGATGACAGAAACAGACAGGCTGGCGGTGCAAAATGGAAGAGAGGTAAGGCTTTCAGGAGAAGGACACAATTGGCGAATTATCCTCCACGACAGATCTACTCTTTCAAAAGGGCTTCCTGAAGCTTTCGACAATGCGGTGAAGGAGAGGGTCGAAAACCTTGATTTCGAGGCTGATCCAAAATTGGTCTATGCGCTTCGAGAGAAACTGTCATGGCGTTATGAATACGCTTCGGTAGTTGAAATGCCTTCAAAAATGACGGTCACACTGCTCAATCGGCTCGATTCTATTGAGAGAAATTCAAAGATCGGATTTTCAATTCCATCACTTTCAAAGGCTCCTGAGGCCCTTTCGGGTAAAAAGGAAGCGACTCCCTCTGAAATAGGGGATATGTATCATGTTGCAATGCGTAATCTGGTTCTCGATATGGAATTGACCGAAAACGATGAAGTAATCGAAAAACAAATAAATAAAATGATTGAGAAAAACATACTGTCTGCGGATTCAAACAGATATGTGAATTATGGAAAAATAAGGGGGTTTTTAGACTCCCCATTGGGGCGGCGTCTCATAGCATCAGGAAATGTCAACAGGGAAGTGCCGTTTCTATTGAGCAAGAAAGTGGAAGAAATCATTGAAGTTGCAAAAACGTTGCATGGAAAGGACAATCTTTTGATACAGGGCATAATCGACTGCTATTTCGAAGAGGACGGAGAATGGGTTCTAATAGATTACAAGACTGGAAGCTCATGGAAAAAGGGCTTGGAAATGGCGGCGGACATGTATAGGACACAATTGCATGTTTATAGAGAAGCGCTGGAAAAAATCACAGATAAAAAAGTCAAGGAAGCTTATTTGTTCTTCATGGATGCCGGAAAGGAGGTAAGAGTCTTGTGAAAAAGACTCTTACCTCGGATTTGCATTTGGAAAACGATATCGAGGGGCGATTCCTTTTGCCCGGGCAGAGAATGTCAATAGATGAATTAATGGGAATTTTCAAAGATGAGAATCCAGGCATGATTCGGGTTTTGGGATGTTAAAAATCACTGTTTCATTTGAACTTGATTTTTTCTTTCTTCTATTATCGCTGTGATTCCTGCTTCGGACTTTCCACTTGCGGCTTTCCTGCTTTCAGCTGCTTCAGCCATTGTGAAGCTGTATATTCCGCCGATTACAACAATTCCTCCAATAAGTCGTGTGAGGGTTGGCATTTCGCCAAGAAGAACTATGGCGAATATTGTTGCAAGGACCGGTTCTCCCAGAATGGCCGTGGAAACAAAGGTTGATTTAACATGGCCCAATCCCCAATTGAAAATCGAATGGCCGAGAAGAGTGCACACAACTGCCAAAGCGAGGAATATTGCCAATTCCCTGATGGGATATCCAGTCAAGGGAGTAGATGTTGCGATTGACATGAGGAGAAGTGTTGCTGTGCAGGTCGTATAGACAATGAATGTATATCCGGTAACTGAAAGGTTTTTTCTTGCATACCGTCCTATCAGCATGTATGCTGCAACCGTAAGCGCTCCAATAACTGCCAGAAAATCCCCGTAAAGCACGTTGCTGCCCATCGATGAGTCCCCAAGGGATATAATAACGCTTCCCCCTATTGCTGCAAGAACGCTGACAACAGAACGGAGTGATGATTTTTCACGATAAATCAAATAGCTGCCTATCACCACAAATACGGGCTGAGTGTTTACAAGCACCGTAGAACTTGTTATCGACGTATACTTTATCGAACTTATCCATGATGCGAAGTGCAGTGCAAGGAAAATTCCGCTTAAGATGCAAAGCATGAAAGTTTTCTTGTTCATATTCTTGAGTTCGTAAATGTGTTTGGAAAAAAAGAAAGGCGCAATGAGCAGTACTGTGAAACCGAGCCGGTAAGTCGCTATGGCAAGCGAAGGGGCTTCCGATATTCTTGTGAGTATGGAAGAAAACGAAGTAAAAAAAACTCCTATCAGGATTATTATTTTGGGGTTTATTTTTTTTGGCATGTGTTTTTCTCCTTGGTCTGTTTCTGAATTCTATTGTATATCAAAAAGCATGCTGTTTGTCACTTAAAAGTGTTTAAAATCAAAAACAAGGGTATCAAATCAGTACAAGATGCACATGTAACCGGCTGAAATCCTGTTTTTGTGAATTTATTTGAAATGGCGGACGGTGTCTTCTGTCAATCAAAACCAACATAAAGGATTTTGGTCGGTTGCATGTGCATCTTTTTTTTTATTTGAAGCCATTGTGCTATAATATTCCTGATATCAAATGGGAGGTCGACTGTATGAAGGACTATATATTCAATGTTCTTGCGAGTGAAGTGTATTCAAAAGAGTATCTTTTGTTTGATGAAAATGAAGAAGTTGGCAAAATTGTAACAGCAATGCTTAAGAAAAATATGCATGATGCCTTCTTCAAGGATGATAAAGGAATTCTTACGGGAATATTGACACTTAAAGACCTCGCGAGCATTTATGAAGAAGAAAACAACAAGTACTTTCCGGCAAGGGCATTCATGAAAATGAAGCTGATTTCTGCAGACGAGGGGTTAACAATGCATGAATGCCGCGATTTGATGATAAAGGAAGGGATAGGTCGTTTGCCAATAATAAAAAATGGCATCCTTAAAGGAGTAATCCGCAAGGAAGAGGTCAGGAATTTCTATTATATGAAAACCGAACGAATGATGAATCAGATGATGTATCTGGTTGATTATTCATACGAAGCAATTTGTGTAATCGATACAGAAGGCATTGTTTTTGTATGGAACAGGAGTTGCGAAAATCTTTATGACATAAAAAGGAAAGACATAGTGGGAAAAAACATTTCGGAGTATTTTCCGAATGCAATGGGGCTTAAGGTTCTTGGCACTAAAAAACCTGTTAAAAATGCTCTTCACCGTCCGAGGAAAGATTCTTATGTAATAATCAACGCATTTCCAATATATATTGAGGGTGAATTTACAGGAGTTGTAACTACTGACCGTGATGTTACTGAAATAAATAATCTGGCAAATGACTTGGACAAGGCAAATGAAGCGATTGCAATGCTTGAAAGCCAAATAAAGGAAATATCCGGCGACAACTTCAAAAATATAATCGGAAACAGCATAAAAATAAACGATTGCATAAAAGTAGCCAAACAGATTGCAAAAACAGAAACATCCATATTGGTTACTGGAGAAAGCGGAACGGGAAAAGAACTTTTTGCTAGAGCGATACACGATTACAGCGGAAGGAAAGGAATGTTTGTTCCGGTAAACTGCAGTTCCATACCATCCGAACTCTTCGAAAGTGAAATGTTCGGTTATGTGGAGGGGGCATTTACAGGGGCACGGAAAAAAGGGAAGGCCGGCCTTTTTGAATTGGCGAACGGAGGGACCATTTTTCTTGATGAAATAGGAGAAATGCCGCTTCAAATGCAGTCGAAGCTACTCAGGGTTCTTCAAGAAAGACGCTTGCGCAGGATAGG
>DATFJE010000180.1:0-9301 GCA_035269385.1 Clostridia bacterium | reverse complement strand
ATACTCTTTGGTGGTAAGTATCGAAGCGCCAAAAACAGAAATTGACTTATATACTGTTATAAAGAATAAGATTGGAACTGAAATCAATGTTGAAAACAGAACGACTGTCTCTACTGAAATCACATATTAGTGATATGAATTAGTTTTTAGGAGTTTAACAAAAAAACTTTCTGACTGCCTTTTGACTGCCAGCCGCATTATAGTCGAAAAATATAGCGATAATAATGATAATAAAAGCACGGGGAACCATGAAAAAGCACCTAAAACTATTAGGATTCAATTTATGTCAATAGAGTGGGAATAGTGCGTGAAAACCCCGTAGCCTTTGCAATTATGAGGAATTCACGATTGCACAAGTGGGGAATTCCACTCTGCAATTCGGGGTAATTCAATTATGCAATAAACAGAGTTGGAATAAAATCAGTATGTCGGAAATTCCGACGAACTGCTACTGGTGGCAAAAGCTACATTATATAAATCCTTAAATCACTGGGGACAGAACAGTCCCTTTTGATTTTTTTGAAGGTGTAGTTTTTAAAAATAAGGCAAATTTCCAATTATACGTTCGTGAAAATGTGGTTTAGCTCATAATATTCGTTGTAATTAATGTGAATACATTTTATACTAGTACTAGAGGTGATGAAATGTATCGTAATGCTATAGAAGACTTACATGAGTGGAAAAAAAAGAAAAGTAAAAAGCCTATGATTATTCGCGGAGCTCGGCAAGTCGGAAAGACCTGGCTTATGAAGCGGTTTGGGGATACGGCTTATAAAGAAACGGTGTATATAAACTTTGAAAATAATCAGCAAATGCAAAATTTGTTCGAAGTTGATATGAGAATAGATAGAATAGTTACTGGATTGGAATTATATTCAGGACATAGAATCAATCCAGAAGACACCTTGATAATATTTGACGAAATCCAAGAAGTACCAAAAGCGTTAACTGCGTTGAAGTACTTCAATGAAAATGCACCAGAGTATCAAATTTTATGTGCAGGTTCATTACTTGGCGTTGCCTTGCATCAAGGGACATCTTTCCCGGTTGGAAAGGTCGAATTTATGGATCTATATCCCTTGTCTTTCAGTGAATTTATGAAAGCTATGGGAAAAGAGCGATTTGTCACACTTATTCAAGATGGAAATTTTAGTTTGGCTATGACTTTCAAACAAGAGTATACAAATTTATTAAAGTATTATTACTATGTGGGTGGTATGCCGGAAGTTGTATCGAGTTTTGCAGATAGTATGGATTTCAATGAAGCAAGAGAAATACAGAAGCGTATTCTTATGGCTTACGAGCAGGATTTTTCAAAACATGCACCTAATGGTGTTGTTCCGAGAATTAGAATGCTTTGGAACAGTATTCCGTCACAATTGGCAAAAGAGAATAAAAAATTTTTATATGGACTTATTAAAGAAGGGTCTAGAGCTAAAGAATACGAAATGGCAATGCTTTGGCTTATGGATTGTGGCCTTGTTCACAAAGTACAACGTGTTACAGCACCCAATATACCGTTAAAGGGGTATGAAGATTTGAAAGCTTTCAAGCTATTCATGTTGGATGTTGGTCTGTTATCCTGCATGGCAAGATTGAAGCAATCTACTTTAATGGATGGAAATGATTTGTTTAAAGAATTTAAGGGAGCATTGACGGAGCAATTCGTACTTCAACAATTAATAATTTCGAAGCGCATTGATATCTATTACTGGACTAATAATAGGGGGAGCGCTGAAATTGATTTTTTAATCGATACAGGGGATAAAATAGTTCCCATAGAAGTAAAAGCTGAAACAAATCTCAAAGCGAAGAGTCTAAGAAGCTTTTATGATAAGTTTTCTCCATCTATTTCCGTGCGGACGGCAATGACAGACTACAAAAGAGAGGATTGGCTTCTGAATATTCCCTTATGGGCTATTGAAGTGTTGGAAAATGAAATCAAGGCTCAAATTCTGATAAAAAGAAACCCCAAATTGCAATAACAAGTTGAACTGGTCCTTCTGTAGTTCGGTCAACTTCTTTTTATGAGCGTACTACAATCGTACTATTTTTTATTGAAATGCAAGAGATTAGCCGGGATATTTGATAATAATGGTATAATACAGCATCAAAAGCGACGATTTGCACTACTCGAACATATAAACCATAGAGTGGGAATAGTATAACAAAAGCAAAAGAATTCGGCGATAATTATTGATATTATCGCCGAATTCTATATTGCCATTCACAAAAATTCTTATTTCTTTGGTTCGGGCATGAAGGGAATGATGTTCTTTGCCAGGTTTTCCATGGGCATTGTCTGCAGCCATACTTTGCCGGGTCCTTTAAGGATTGCAAGAAAAAGGCCTTCCCCACCGAAGAGAACATTCTTGAAGCCTTTAAGCATCTGTATGTCGTAGGAAACGCTCGGCTCGAACATGGCCACGTGGCCCGTGTCGACCTTCAGTATTTCCCCGGGCTTAAGATCATAGGACATTACGCTTCCGTCGAATTCCATAAAGGCGGTTCCGGGACCTGTGATTTTCTGCAGAATGAAACCCTCTCCTCCGAATAATCCGGTTCCCAGCTTCTTGCGGAAGTGCATTTCAAGCTTAACTGATTTTTCCGCGCATAGGAAGGACTTCTTCTGGCAGATGAGGCTTTGTCCCGATCCAAGCTCGAATGGGTGGATTTCCCCGGGAAAAGAGGACGGGAATGCAATCATGGCCGAATCTGTTTCGGATGTATAGGTGGTCATGAATAGGGATTCGCCTGAAAGCTTGCGGGCCAGTCCGCCGAACAGGCCGCCTTCCATGTTGGTGCTCATGTCGATTCCGTCAGTCATCCAACCCATTCCGCCGGATTCCGTGAAGACCGAGTCTCCTCGGTCGAGGTTCATTACCAGTACAGGCAGTTCTCCGCCCTTGAGTTCATAATTCATTTTATCCGCTCCTTTTTGTGTATTTTGTGGTTCATATTACCTGTAGATGCTTCGAAAGACTTTTCTAAAATATTGTACCATAATTTATGGCCGGCAAATGGATTTGATTCATTGACTGATTTGTGGAATACTTAAAACAATGAAATGACAAGGGAGGATAATAATGAAATACGATTTTGACGAAATCATCGAACGCAGGGGAACGAATGCAATGAACACGGACGGATTCAGAGACTATATCTTCAATGCTCCGGAGACCATGCAATTTCCCTATGCCGATGACGAATTCATACGAATGTGGGTTGCCGACATGGAGTTTGCTACTCCTCAGGTGATTATTGATGCGGTAAAGGCCAGGCTGGACAGGCGGATTTTCGGCTACACCCAGGTTTTCGACAATAATTACTACAGGGTTTTTTCGGAATGGACTAAAAAAATGTACGGCTGGACTTTTCCCAAAGAGCAGCTGGTCACTTCGCCGGGAGTAATTCCGGCTCTTTACGAACTTGTCGGGCATCTTTGCAAGCCGGACGAAAAGGTGCTTATTTTCACTCCGTCTTATGCCTTTTTCAAGCATGCTGCGGACTACAACAATGTGGAACTCGTCACATCGGACTTGAAAAACGTCAACGGAGTGTACAAGATGGACTTTGACGACTTCGAGGCAAAAGCCCAAGACCCGAAAACTGCGCTTTGCATATTTTGCAACCCGCACAATCCTACGGGAAGGGTGTGGACAGAGGATGAGCTCAGGCGCGTGGGAGACATATGCCTGAAAAACGACTTGTGGGTGATATCGGACGAAATTCATTGCGACCTTCTCCGAACCGGCAATAAGCACACACCGCTCGCAAAGGTTTTTCCCGAATCCGACCGCATAATAACAGCAATGGCTCCCAGCAAGACTTTCAATTTGGCGGGGCTTATGCTTTCGAACATAGTCATTCCAAGCGAAGCGCTGCGGAAGACTTGGCTGGAGCGGCACTATCCCTTTGAGAATCCGCTTAGCATTGCGGCGACCCAGGCGGCATACGAGCAAGGGTTTGACTGGCTTGTTGAGCTGAAAAAGTACCTTGACGGGAATTTTGAATTCACCAAGAGTTATCTGGACGAAAACCTTCCAGAAGCCAAGTTTGAGATATCCGAGGCCACATATTTGGCTTGGGTGAATATAGATCCCTATCTTCCCGGTGAAGAAAATTTGTCTCTGTTCTTTGCAAACAATGCGGGGGTTCTTCTTGAAGGAGGCAATATGTTTGTGGGGAATTCCGACGGATACATCAGGCTGAATCTGGCGTGTCCCCGCTCGGTTCTAAAAGAGGGACTCAAGAGGATAAAAGAGGCTGTATTGAAATAGAACATTGTGTGTACGGACTGCAAATTGATTTTGCAGTCCGGCTTTTATAATCAAAACCTTGAAAATCAACAAAAGAATATCTGAATAAGCAAACAAACAAAAACAAACAAAAATACGAAAGACCAGTTTTGCTTATTTTGTTTGTTGGAATTACCGGGGACGGTTTGAACAGAGAAGGGTTTTCTAAAGCCTTATCGAGTGTTATGATTGAAAAAAGATTATTTTTTAGAAGGGAAGATGACTTTGAGATACGAACTCTTGATATTTGACGCGGACGGAACGCTTTTCGATTTTGAAAGGGCTGAGGAGTACGCTTTTTTCAAGACTGCAGGCGATGCCGGGCGCGATTTCACAAATAAGGAATACGGGATTTACGCAAATGTGAACAAGGCCATATGGCAGGAGATGGAACTGGGAAAGATAGACCAAAACACGCTGAAGGCGGAGCGATTCAGGCGCTTCTTCGACAAACTTGAAATCAAAGAGGATTCCGAACGTTTTTCCAGGGAATATCTCTATAATCTTTCGACGGCGGGCTTTATTTTTGATGGTGCGGAAGAGTTGCTTGAAAGGCTTAAGGGAAACTGCAGGATGGTTCTTTTGACAAACGGTTTGACATCGGTGCAGGAGAGACGTCTGGGAACATCGCCAATAAGATCGTATTTTGAGGAGCTTGTCATATCGGAAAATGTCGGGATTTCGAAACCGGATCCGAGGATTTTCGAGCATACATTTGAGGTCTTGGGGTATGGAGACAAGGACAAGACCCTCATGATAGGGGACAGCCTCACATCGGATATTTTGGGAGGACTGAATTTTGGTGTGGACACTTGCTGGTACAACGCCGGACAAAAGAAAAACGAAAAAAATATCGTTCCCAAGTATGAAGTAAATGATTACAGGGGACTTTTGGGTATATTGGGAATAGACTTAGAGTAGAGGGGGTGTATTTTATGACCGAAAAGAAGAGATTTTACAAGGATACCGAAAATCAAAAACTTGGAGGGGTTTGCGCGGGTCTGGCGGACTATTTCGCAATCGACCCAACTTTGGTAAGGTTGGTTTGGATTGTTTTTTCAATGTTCTATGGGATTGGAGTCTTGATTTACATTGCCGCGTGGATTATTTTTCCGGACAAGAATGAAGTTGTGTAAAAAAAGAAATTTGAATCATTAAAAGGATGCCATCGGCATCTTTTTTTTGAATAAATAGATAATACGAATAATAATTTAAAATCAAAGCAAAAAATTCGTTATTGCTATTGAAACAAATTAATTCCTTTGTTATCATGATGTTGGGTTTCACTTTTATAATTCTGATGATATGGTTCAGAAGTCTCTACCGGATTGCCGTAAATTATCCGACTGGAAGTGGAGAATGCAGTCATGACTCAGACTGGTTTTTCACTATGTCCGTGAAACCGGTTCTGGGTCTTTTTTATTTAATGTGCTACTCATTATTGACAGCCCGAGCTCAAAATGGGTTTGGGCTGTCCCTCTTTTATTCCATGGGAGTTTTCGAACAGATTCTCGAAAGTTGCCATGAGGTAAAATAACCAGGAACAAAATGGACAAAGGTGGTTATATGAAAAATACAGTTAGAAGAATTTTTGTGGAAAAGAAAAAAGGTTTTGATGTGGACGCGCTACATCTTTTTAATGACTTGAAAAGAAGCTTGAATTTAAAAATGCTTGAAAGAGTAAGGATAATCAACAGATACGATGTTGAGGGAATGGATGATGAAGATTTTGAGCAATCGGCCTCTACCATTTTTTCAGAGCCGAATGTGGACAATGTGTATTATGAAAAGCTTCAAACCGGCGAGGATGAAGAGTTTTTTGCAGTGGAATACTTGCCTGGGCAATATGACCAAAGGGCTGATTCGGCAGCGCAATGCGTTCAGATATTGACCCGCAAGGAAAAGCCAACTGTATCTGCGGCAAAGATATATGTTCTTAAAGGAAGCTTGAGTCCTGACGATGTGGAATCGGTCAAGAAATATCTCATAAATCCAGTTGATTCAAGGGAAGCTTCGCTTTTAAAGCCCATAAGCCTAGAAATGGAAACCTTCGAGCCTGGCGATGTGGCATTTGTGGAAGGCTTCATAAGTTTTGACGCTGGCGCAATGAAGGACTTCATGGAGGAGATAGGCTTTGCCATGAGCTACAAGGATCTTCTTTTTTGTCAAGAGTACTTCAGGGACCAGGAAAAGAGAAATCCGACAATAACAGAACTAAAGGTAATCGACACTTACTGGTCGGACCATTGCCGCCACACGACATTTGCCACAGAAATAACATCTGTCGAAATCGAAGACGCTAAACTCAACAAGCCGGTTGCTGATGCATTCGCGGCATACGAGAAGGCAAGAGGCGAAGTTTATGGAGACAGGAAGAAAGACCGATGCCTCATGGACATAGCAACAATGGGAATGAGGCTTTTGAAAAAGAAGGGACTCTTGGACGATCTCGAGGAGTCTGAAGAAATAAATGCTTGCTCGATAAGAGCTACAATAGAGGTTGACGGAAAACCCCAGGAATGGCTTGTGATGTTCAAAAATGAGACACACAACCATCCCACTGAAATTGAGCCTTTTGGAGGAGCCGCAACATGTTTGGGGGGAGCAATAAGGGATCCCCTTTCGGGCAGAAGTTACGTTTATCAGGCTATGAGGGTTACCGGCAGTGGTGATCCGAGGACTCCGCTTTCTGAGACGCTTCCGGGCAAATTGCCTCAAAGGAAGATAACAACTGAGGCGGCGGCGGGTTACAGCTCATACGGCAATCAGATAGGTCTTGCAACAGGGCAGGTATCTGAGGTTTACAATCCGGGATACGTAGCCAAGCGAATGGAGGTAGGAGCTGTAATTGCAGGAGCTCCAAGCAGGAATGTAGTAAGAAAATCCCCTTTGCCGGGAGACTTGATAATACTTGTAGGCGGAAAGACCGGGCGTGACGGATGCGGCGGAGCAACGGGATCTTCCAAGGAGCATACCGAAGAATCCCTGCTTTCATGTGGAGCCGAGGTTCAGAAGGGTAACGCTCCGACAGAGAGAAAGATACAAAGGCTTTTCAGGAATGAAAAACTTGCGAAAATGATAAAGAAATGCAATGACTTTGGGGCAGGAGGCGTTTCGGTTGCCATAGGGGAACTTGCCCCGAGCCTCGACATAGATCTTGATGCTGTTCCCAAGAAGTACGAAGGACTTGACGGAACGGAACTTTCAATTTCAGAGTCCCAGGAACGGATGGCGGTCGTAATAGAACCGGAAAATCTTGACGAATTCAAGGCTTTTGCGGACGAGGAAAACCTTGAAGCCACATTGGTTGCACGTGTCAGCGATACGGGTCGGCTTGTGATGAAGTGGCGCGGAAAGAACATACTGGACATATCAAGGGCTTTCCTTGACAGCAACGGAGTCAAGCAGAATACGGATGTAAGGGTCAAGGCCCCTTCGGACAAAGATTATTTTGGGAGTATGCCGGAGCATTTATCGGGGCTTGAAGGAAGACAGCTCTGGATGGGCGCTTTGAGCGACTTGAACCAGGCATCCAAGAAAGGCCTAACTGAGAGGTTCGACGCATCGGTTGGAGCGGCCACCGTGCTTATGCCATATGGAGGAAATTACGCCATGACGCCTGCACAGGGAATGGCGGCAAAGCTTCCGGTACTTGAAGGAGAGACTGATGACTGTACATTCATGGCATACGGATTCGATCCCGGGCTGGCCTCGTGGAGTCCTTTTCATGGCGCATTTTATGCAGTAGTGAATTCACTTGCAAAGATAACTGCAATGGGAGGAGATTCCGGGAAGGCAAGACTTTCGCTCCAGGAGTATTTTGAGAAGCTCGGAACAAATCCTGAAAAGTGGGGCAAACCGTTTTCAGCCCTGCTCGGAGCATTCAAGGTTCAGCAGGAGATGGGAGTTCCGGCAATAGGCGGCAAGGACTCTATGAGCGGAACATTCAACGACCTCAATGTGCCGCCGTCGCTCATATCGTTTGCAGTTTCTGTCGGGAAGGCTGAAAATGCTATTTCGCCAGAATTTAAAAGCGAGGACAACCCGGTTGTGAGGATTTTTGTAGAAAAGGATGCCGAAGGCCTTGTAAATCTTGGAAGGCAAAAAACACTTAACGCAAGGGTGTTTGAGCTAATAAAAGCGAAAAAGGCAGTTTCAGCATATGCCGTCGACGGAGGGGGAGTTGCCCCCGCCATAGCTAAAATGGCTTTCGGAAACAGAATAGGCTTTGAATTCCAAAGTCCCGAAAACAAAGAAGAATGGTTCATGCCCGATTTCGGTTCCATAATACTTGAAATGGATGCTGAGAATTATAACATAGATGACCTTGATGGAATGTCTTGGGAAATGCTTGGAAGAACAGTGGGCGACAAGCATATAGCCATAGGAGAAATGAAGCTTTCGCTCGAAGAGTTGCAAAACAATTGGCTTGAGCCTCTGAATGGAATTTTCCCGGTTAAAGAAGACGTTTCAGGTCAACCTGTTCAGATAGAATACAAGGACGCATCACCAAGGAAGACAATTTTAAGTGTTCCAAAGCCAAGGATTCTGATACCGGTTTTTCCGGGGACAAACAGCGAGTATGACACTGCCAGGGCTTTCGAAAAAGCCGGAGGAAAAGCAGAGACTCTTGTGTTCCGCAATCTTAGCTCCGGCGCGGTCGAGGAATCTATTGAAGCAATGGTAAAAGCAATAAAAAATTCGCAAATCATAGCGGTTCCAGGAGGATTCAGCGCAGGGGACGAACCCGACGGATCGGGTAAATTCATTGCCGCCGTATTCAGAAATCCTGCCATCAAAGAAGCCGTGATGGATCTAATCAACAACAGGGACGGACTGATGCTGGGAATATGCAACGGATTCCAGGCTTTCATAAAACTTGGACTTGTCCCATATGGAGAAATACGGGAAATGGATGAAAGCGCTCCGACACTTACATTCAACAAAATAAACCGCCATGTCGCAATGATGGCGAGAACCAAAATAACTTCGAATCTTTCGCC